>NZ_JBHSNY010000008.1:481246-483534 GCF_042657145.1 Streptomyces bullii | reverse complement strand
CCGGCACCACGCCCGCGACCGCCGCCCCCAGCCCCTCCGGCCGCGCGGCCGGTACGCCGGTGCGCGCGGCCAGGGTGAGGGCCGTCCGGGCCGCCGCCGCCGCAACGACGGCGGCGAGCGCGCCCCGCGCCCAGGACCCGCCGTACGCCTGCGCGAGCGCGGCGACCTGGGCGAGCAGCACGAAGACGAGCGCCAGCACGCCGAACGGCCCGATGTCCGACTGCTTCATGATCCGCAGCGCGTCCTCGGCGGGCTTCCCGCTGCCCAGCCCGTCGGCGGTGTCCGCGAGCCCGTCGAGGTGCAGACCCCGGGTGAGGACGGCGGGGACGGCGGCCGTGGCGACGGCCGCGAGCAGCGGACCGGCCCCGAGGAACAGCAGCAGGAGCCCCGCTGCGGCGGCAGCGGCACCGACCACGAGCCCGGCCAGCGGGGCGCACAGCATGCCGCCGCGCGCTGCCTCGCGGTCCCAGCGGGTCACCCTGACCGGGACCACGGTGAGGGTGCCGAAGGCGAAACGGAGGCCGTCCAGGGGCGAGGTCGGCGAGGCCGACGGGGTCTCGGGCACCGGCGCAGGCTACCCGGCGGTCATGAGAGCGCCCACACCGACCGTGGATAAAGTGCACATATGGGAGATTGGTGGCAGCGGAACATCATCGAACCGGGCAAGCTGCCACTGCTGCTCGCCCTCACGGCGTTCGTCCTGACCTTCGTGATCACGCGGGTCATCACCCGGCTCATCCGGGCGGGCAGGGGGCCGTTCGGCAACGTCGAGTCGGGCGGAGTGCACATCCACCACGTCGTGCCCGGGGTCATCCTGACGATCGTCGGGGGCTTCGGTGCCGCCGCCAGTACCTGGCACGAGGTCGGAGCGGCCGTCTTCGCGGTGGTCTTCGGGATCGGCGCGGGCCTGGTGCTGGACGAGTTCGCGCTGATCCTGCACCTCGCCGACGTCTACTGGACCGAGGACGGCCGCAAGAGCGTCGAGGTCGTCGCCCTCACCGCGGCCCTCGTCGGCCTGATCCTGATCGGCTTCTCGCCCTTCGGGGTCGACGACCTCACCCAGGACCAGGAGCAGGACCGCACCAGCGTCATCGCGAACGTCGTCACCAACTTCGCCTTCTCCTTGGTGGCCCTGGCCAAGGGCAAGACCCGCCTCGCCGTCTTCGGGGTGATCGTCCCCGTCGTCGCCCTGATCGGCGCCGTACGCCTGGCCCGCCCCGGCTCGCCGTGGGCCAGGCACTTCTACCGCCGCCGCCACCGCGCCCGGGCCCGGGCGACGCTGCGGGCCTACCGCCACGACCGCCGGTGGTCGGGCCCCCGGCGCGCCTTGCAGGACTGGATCGGCGGCCGGCCGGACGACGAGCCGGCGCACTCCCTCCAGCACCGGTGACGCAGCGCGCGGACCGCGCACACGACCAGCACCGCCGCGATCGCCGCCAGGTGCTCCTTGCCCGCGAGGTTCTCCTTCACCAGGACCTCGACCACCATCGCCAGTGTCACCGCGCCCGCCGTGACGTACGCGCGGTAGCGCCAGCCGACGAACACGGCCAGCCCCACCACCGCCGCCGACGGCCCGGCGTCCACGACCCGCGCGTCCGAGGCGGGCAGGCCCACCGGGGCGGCGTCCGGGCCGAGCCAGACGCCCACGCGCGCGTACAGGGTGCCGGCCAGGGTGGCCACGTACGCGACGACGAGCGTCCGCCACCGGCCCAGGCAGATCTCGGCGATGCCGAACACCAGCAGGAGCTGGGCCAGGGCACCCCACACCGGCAGGTCCAGCGCCGGCACGAACAGCGACAGCGGGGTGCGCAGCAGGGCCAGCCACAGCGGGTCCTCGGCCCGTACGGTCCCCACGTTCTCCACGAGCCGGTACCCCCAGGACTGGCCGTGCACCACATGCAGCAGCACCGTCAGGCACACGGCCCCGAGCGCCATCGGGACCGCCCGCAGCCGTTTCTCCACCAGCCGCCCGCGCACCGCGGTGTACAGCGGCCCCCATTCGGCGCGGGCCCAGCGGGCGAGCGCGGTCATCGGGCGAGCCTGGTCATCGGGTGGTCCTCATCCGTCGGTGCGTCACCGGTGGCTGCGGCTCAGTCAAGCCGACATCACGGTGGAAGACCGACCGGAACGGGATGAAGTTGAGCCGCCCGGGCGTGATCTGGATCTCCCGCCCGCCCGCCGCCGTCAGGCGACCCGGACCCTCCGGCGCTCTCGGTCCGCGCGGGTCCCGCAGCGGTTTCTCCGGTTCCTTCGGGAGGTCGTGCGGGGCCCGGTGGCTTCTGCGGGTT
>NZ_JBHSNY010000008.1:272809-481148 GCF_042657145.1 Streptomyces bullii | reverse complement strand
TTCCGCGATGGTCTCTTCGGGTCCTTCGGGAGGTCGTGCGGGGCCCGGTGGCTTCTGCGGGTTCCGCGATGGTCTCTTCGGGTCCTTCGGGAGGTCGTGCGGGGCCCGGTGGCTTCTGCGGGTTCCGCGATGGTCTCTTCGGGTCCTTCGGGAGGTCGTGCGGGGCCCGGTGGCTTCTGCGGGTTCCGCGGCGGTCTCTTCGGGTCCTTCGGGAGGTCCTGCGAGGTCCGGCAGCCGCTGCGGGGCCCGCGACGGTCTCGCCCCGTCATTCCGGTGGTCTCGCCCGGTCCCGTGGCGGTCTCGGCGGACCTTTCCGGCTGTCCGGCGCACTCGGTCTGCTCGGCGTGCTCGGCGCCCTCGGCCTACTCCGCCTGCTCGACGTGCTCGGCGAGAGCGGCGAGTTCGGTGTGCTCGGACTCCTTCGGCCTCTCCGGCAGTTCGGCGGCCAGCGCGGCGGCGGCCTGGACCAGAGGCAGTGCCAGCAGGCCCCCCGCGCCCTCGCCGACCGTGACGCCCTGGGAGAGCAGCGGCTCCAGGGCCATCCGGTCCAGCGCCTTGGCCTGCCCGGGCTCCCCGCTGTCGTGCGCGGCCAGCCACCAGTCCGGCGCCCGGAACGCGATCCGCTGCCCGACCAGCGCGCACGCGGCCGTCACCACACCGTCCAGCACGACCGGCATCTTGCGCACCGCGCTCTGCAGCAGGAACCCGGTCATCGCCGCGAGGTCGGCGCCGCCCACCGTAGCCAGCAGCTGCAACTGGTCCCCGAGCACCGGCCGGGCCCGCCGCAGCGCGTCCCGGATCGCCGCGCACTTGCGCATCCAGGCCAGGTCGTCGATCGCGAGCCCACCGCGCCCGGTGACGACGGAGGCGTCCGTCCCGCACAGCGCCGCGACCAGCACACCGGCCGCCGTGGTGCCGCCCACGCTCACATCGCCGAGCACCACCAGATCCGTACCCGAGTCGGCCTCCTCGTCGGCCACCGCGACCCCGGCCCGGAAGGCGGCCTCGGCCTCCTCGGGAGTCAGCGCGTCCTCGACGTCGATCCGCCCGCTGCCGCGCCGCACCCGGTGCCGCACGACGTCCTCCGGCAGCGTGTCCGGGTCGCAGTCCAGCGCCATGTCGACGACCCGCACCGGCACGCCCTGCCGCCGGGCGAGCACCGACACGGGACGGCCGCCCTCCAGCACCTCCCGCGCCAACTCCGCGGCGCTGCCCGCCGGACGCGCCGAGACACCCAGCTCGGCGATCCCGTGGTCACCGGCGAAGAGCACCACCCGCGGCCGTTCGATCGGCCGCACCGGCACGGCGGACTGCGCCGCGGCCAGCCACTCACCCAGGTCGTCGAGGCGGCCCAGCGCTCCGGGCGGCACGATCTGACGTTCCCGGCGCGCCTCCGCGTCACGGCGCACCCCGCCGTCCGGACGCTCGATCAGATCGGTGAAGTCGTCGAGATTAAGCGAGCTCATTCGCCGAACAGTACCGGCACCGGTCGAACAGAACGGCCCCAGATCGCCACCACGCCGTCCCACCGCGGGTGCGCCGAAGATAGCCGTCCCATACGTAACGTTTTGCTCAGGATTGTCGTATGCCCGCCCGGCTGTCCGCTCCGCCCCGCCCTCCGTCCCGCCGTACGTCCTCTCCGGGAGCCGCACATGTCCGCCCCCGCCCGACCCTCCGAACCCACCAGATCCTCCGCGTCCACGGAACCGCCCGCACCCACCGGCTCCACCGGCTCCATCGCTCCCGACGCACCCGCCGTCCCGCACCCCACCACCCGCGTGCACGAGCCGCGCCGTGCGGACTGCCCCTGGTGCGGCTCCGCGCGGCTGCACACGCGGCTGCGCAGCGGGGATCTGCGGCGGTTCAAACCGGGCACCTTCACTGTCGACGCGTGCCAGGACTGCGGCCACACCTTCCAGAACCCCCGCCTGACGGCCGAGGGCCTGGCCCTCTACCTGCGGACCGTGCGCGGCGAGCCCGGCGACCCGGCCACCGAACGGCTCCTCACCCTGCGCGGCAGCCCCCGCCGGCGGCGCTCCGCCGCCCGGGCGATGCTGCCCTTCGGCGAACCGGAGAGCTGGCTGGACGTGGGCACCGGTCACGGCCGCTTCCCGGCGACGGCCCAGCAGGTCTTCCCGTACACCTCCTTCGACGGGCTGGACGCCACCCCGCGCGTCGAACACGCCCGGGCCGCGGGCCGTGTCGAGGAGGCGCACGTCGGGCACCTGACGGACCCGCGGATCACGGCCCGGCTGCGCGCCCGCTACGACGTGGTCAGCATGTTCCACCACCTGGAACGCACCCAGGACCCCCGCGCGGAACTGGCCGCCGCCCTCGACGTCCTGCGGCCCGGCGGCCACCTGCTGGTCGAGGGCCTGGACCCGGGGAGCCTCCTCGCCGGGCTGCTCGGCCGCTGGTGGCTCCCCTACGACCAGCCCCGCCACCTGCACCTGATGCCCGCCCGCAACCTCAGCGCCGAACTCCAGGCGCGCGGCTGCGCGATCGTCACCGTCGACCACCACTCCCCGCACGTCCCCCACGACCTGGCCGGCGCCACCGCCCTGGCCCTCTCCCACGCCCTGCCCGCCCCGGACACCCCCTGGCGCGCGATTCCGCCGACCTTGCTGCAACAGCGTCTGCGGACGGTCCTGTCGCGGGCGGGCAGTGTCCTGGTGGCCGCGGCGGCGGTGACCGACCACGCCCTGGCGCCGCTGCTGCGGCACACGCGCTGCGCGAACACGTACCGGATCATCGCGCGCAAGCCCCCGCAGTGAGGCGAACACATGGGGCCGTCACCGACGAAGGCCAAGCACGGGGCCGTCACCCACGACGGCCGTCATCGGAGCCGTCACGGGGCCGTCACCCCCGCAGCGCCACCGCCTGGCCCGCTACCACCAGCAGCACATGCTCGCACTCGTCCGCGAACGCCGTGTTCAGCCGCCCCAGTTCGTCCCGGTACCGCCGCCCTGACGCGGTGGCCGGCACGATGCCCGAGCCCACCTCGTTGGACACGGCGACCACCGTCCGTCGCGTCGCCCGCACCGCCTCCGTCAACTCACGCACCCGCTCCCGCAGCACCCGCTCACCGCCGCCGGCCCACTCCGCGTCGTCCCACGCCCCCGCCGCGTCCATCGCGTCCGTCAGCCACAGCGACAGACAGTCGATCAGCAGCGGCGGCCCGTCGTCCTTCAGCAGCGGCACCAGATCACACGTCTCGACGGTCTGCCAGGACCCCGGCCGCCGCTCCCGGTGCGCGGAGACCCGCGCCGCCCACTCGGTGTCCCCGTTGCGCGACCCGCCCGTGGCCACGTACAGCACGTCCGGGAAGGACTCCAGGCGCCGCTCGGCCTCCACCGACTTGCCGGACCGCGCCCCGCCCAGCACCAGCGTCCGGCGCGGCACGTCGGGGACGTCCTCGTACGCGCCCACCTGCAACGTCGCCCCGTCCGGCACGGCCCGCGCCCCCGCCGCCGCGAGCCGCCGCCGCAGCTCCGGCCCGGGCGGTACGTCGTGGTCCAGGTGCACCGCGACGACATCCGTCGTCGGCCCCACCGCGCCCACCGCACGCAGCTTGGCCAGCGCGTCCGGCCGCCCCACGACGTCCGCGAGGACCATGTCGTACGACTCGGCCGGCTCCTCCAGCCCCGCCGGCGCCCCGCCCGGCGGCAGATACAGCAGCCGCTGCCCGTCCGGGCCGGTCACCGCGTACCCCGTGCCCGGCGCGTCCAGCGCCACCGCCCGCACCCGATGACCCGTCAGCAGCGCCAACTCCCGCCCGTCCGGCACCCGGCCGGGCTGCGGCACACCGGCCGGCACCTCGACCGCGGGCCCCTCGTGCGGATGCGACAGCAGCACCTGCCGTACGCCGCCCAGTGAGTGGCCCGCGCGCGCGGCCGCCAGCGCGGCGCCCGGCGTCAGGTCCAGCAGCAGCGCCCCGTCCACGAGCAGCGCGGTGGCCGCCCGCGCGTCCGTGCCGAGGGCCGCGGCGCAGGCCGCGCAGGGACAGTCGGGGCGGGGGAGTCCCGCGGGGGCGCCGGTGCCGAGCAAAGTCAGTTCCACAGCCCGATTCTCACCCGTCACCGTGGGTCGCGCGTGACGGAGACCCCCGTCGAGGGGCGCGGGCCGTACCGAGGCCGGCTCCGCCCGTGCGCCGGCGGCCCGTACGGCCCGCGCACGATCGATCACGCCCCGTCCCCTCACGGCGCGCCCGGCCGAGCGCATAGGCTTCGGGACGGAGCCGGACCAAGATCCGGCTCGCGCTGTGCAGTGTGCTCACACCCATGGGAGGCGTACATGGCGGCATGGACGTGGCGGTTCGAGAAGGCCGACGGGACGGAGGTCCAGCCCGCGGTGCCGCCGGAGGAGTTCCCCACGCAGGGGGACGCCGAGTCCTGGATCGGGGAGAACTGGAAGGACCTGCTGGAGGGCGGCACCGACCAGGTACGACTGTTCGAGGACACCACGGAGATCTACGGGCCCATGAGCCTGCACGCCGACGAGGCCTGAGCCCGGGGTGGGGGCCGGCCGGCCCCCACCCGCCCGGCCGTCGGGGCGGCTCAGCCCCGCACGCCGCACAGGTGCAGCAACGCCGCCACCCCGCGGTACGGATCCGTCCGCCCGGCCTTCTCCTCGACCGCGAGCAGCGTCTCCAGGTCGGCCGGGCCCTCGGCGCCGTCCGCCGCCGTGTCCGTGAAGACCCGCACGCCGTACCACGTGTGCAGCGGCGCGCCGATCCCCGCCAGCGTCGACGTCAGCGCGCCCAGCCGGTCGGCCCGTACGTCGAGCCCCAGCCGGCTGGTGATCCCCCCGATCGCGTCCGTGCGGGCATGGGGGAGGTGGGCGGTGGTGTCGAAGGCGGCCAGCGCCCCGGCCCAGTCGCCGGACAGCCCGGGCCGCATCGCGAGCGCGTCGCCGTTGCGGACCAGCAGCGACAGCAGCCCGCCGGGCGCCAGCATCCGCGCCAGCCCGGCCAGCAGCGGGTCCGGCTCCTCGACGTACATCAGCACGCCGTGGCACAGCACCACGTCGAAGCTGCCGGGCAGGAAGTGCACACCGGTGTCCCGGCCGTCGCCCTCGATGATCCGCATCCGCTCCCGGATGCCCTCCGGTTCCCCGGCGAGCGCCTCACGGGCCGCGGCGATCACGCTCGGGTCCTGCTCCAGCCCGGTGACCTGATGCCCGAGCCGGGCCAGGCGCAGCGCCTGCGCCCCTTGGCCCATCCCCACGTCGAGCACCCGCAGCCGCTGCCCGACCGGGAACCGCCCGGCTATCTGCTCGTCCAACTGGCGGGCCACCAGCTCCTGCCGTACGACGTCCCGCAGACCGCCCGGCCCGTCCAGCCGGGCCTGCGCCGCGCCCCCGGCGAACGGCGTCGTGCTCAGGGCCGCTCTCCGCGCTTGACCTGCGGCTTGGGCAGCCGGAGCCGGCGCATCTGGAGCGAGCGCATCAGCGCGTAGGCGACCGCCCCGCGCTTGTTGTCGTCGGGGAATCGCTCGTTCAGCCGCTTCTTGAGGCGGAAGCCGGTGACGAACGAGTCGAGCACGATCAGCACGATCACCACGAGCCACAGCAGCAGCGCGATGTTCTGCAGCGCGGTCACCCGCACCATGCTCAGCACGAGGATGACCACGGCCATCGGCAGGAAGAACTCCGCGATGTTGAACCGCGAGTCGACGAAGTCGCGCGCGAAGCGGCGCACCGGGCCCTTGTCGCGGGCCGGCAGGTACCGCTCGTCGCCGCTGGCCAGCGCCTGGCGCTGCCGCTCCAGCGCGGCACGGCGCTCCTCGCGCTGGCGCTTGGCGGCCTCCTTGCGCGTCATCGACGTGTTGGCCACGCTGCGGCGCTGCGACTGGGCCTGGCTGCGCTTGGGCGTGGGACGGCCCTTGGGGGCCTCGGGGTGACGGGGCTGACTGGAGTCGGTCACCGGCGCCTTGTCGGCGGCCTGGGCCTTCTCTTCCTTGGCACGGCTACGGAACACAAAACCCAAGGGTAAGGGCTTCCCGGGCATGGACCCCAGCCCCGTGGGGAACGATCCGGCAACACCAGTCGTCTGTAAGGGGACAGACGGGACGTTGCGTACGACTCCGGTCGACCCGGGAACCACCTACTCCCTACGCCGGAGGGGGAGCGTACACAGTCGTCCTTGGGGATGAGCGCATCCGTCCCCGAACAGTGCGGTAATGGAAGCAGGGCCCGTACTGTGGGTTCTGTCGCAGAGCTGGAGCCGGAGTCGGTCAGAAGGGGGCGCGCGAAGCCCATGAGCGGTGTCATGAAGCGTATGGGGATGATCTTCCGCGCGAAGGCGAACAAGGCCCTTGACCGGGCCGAGGACCCGCGCGAGACCCTCGATTACTCGTACCAGAAGCAGCTCGAACTGCTCCAGAAGGTCCGCCGCGGTGTCGCGGACGTGGCCACCTCCCGCAAGCGCCTGGAGCTCCAGCTGAACCAGCTCCAGCAGCAGTCCACGAAGCTGGAGGACCAGGGCCGCAAGGCCCTCGCGCTGGGCAGGGAGGACCTCGCCCGCGAGGCGCTCTCCCGCCGTGCCGCGCTCCAGCAGCAGGTGACGGACCTGGAGACGCAGCACGCGACGCTTCAGGGCGAGGAGGAGAAGCTCACTCTCGCGGCCCAGCGGCTCCAGGCCAAGGTCGACGCCTTCCGTACGAAGAAGGAGACCATCAAGGCGACGTACACGGCGGCCCAGGCCCAGACCCGTATCGGCGAGGCCTTCTCCGGCATCTCGGAGGAGATGGGCGACGTCGGCCTCGCGATCCAGCGGGCCGAGGACAAGACGGCCCAGCTCCAGGCCCGCGCCGGCGCGATCGACGAGCTCCTCGCCTCCGGTGCCCTGGACGACCAGTCCGGCATGCACAAGGACGACATCCAGGCCGAGCTGGACCGGCTCTCCGGTGGTACGGATGTAGAGCTGGAGCTGCAGCGCATGAAGGCGGAGCTGGCCGGCGGCTCGACCGGCGGACAGCAGGCCATCGAAGGCGGCACGAGCCAGTCGCAGTCCCAGCAGCAGCCGCAGGACACCCCGCGCTTCGACAAGCAGTAGGCATGTCACGGCCGGGACCCACGCCGAGGAGGGCGACATGATCGTACGGATCATGGGGGAGGGGCAGGTGGTGCTGGCCGACCACCACCTCGCCGAGCTGAACAAGCTGGACGACGAGCTCCTGGCCGAGATGGAGAACGGCGACGGCCCCGGCTTCCGCCGCACCCTTCAGGCCCTGCTGTCCAAGGTCCACGAACTGGGCGAGCCGCTGCCGGACGACTCCCTTGAGCCGTCCGAGCTGATCCTGCCGTCTCCGGACGCGACCCTGGAGGAGGTACGGGAACTGCTGGGCGAGGACGGGCTGATTCCGGGCACCTAGCCTTCCCGTCGCGGGGGTCCGGTGGCGCGGCCCCGGGCCGCGGGACGCCACGCCCGGGCCATACGCGGCCGCGCCCCGCCCAGCTACCGTAACAGCCGTGAGCACCCTGCAGCGGGCCCGATGCCAGGCCAAGGCGCACCCCCTGGCCGTGGACGCGGCCCTGGCCGCGGCCGTCCTGGCCTGCATGGTCGCCGGCTCCTTCGTGGACCCGCACGGCCCGGACGGCGTCACCTGGGGACTGCGCACCCCCGACGCGCTCAGCCTGCTCCTCATCGCCCTCGGCGCCGCCGCCCTGGTCTTCCGCCGCCGCGCCCCGCGGACGGTCCTCGCCCTCACCGGCACCGTCTCCGTGGTGGAGTCCGTCACCGGCGACCCCCGCGCCCCCGTCGCCATGTCCGCGGTCATCGCGCTCTACACCGTCGCCTCGACCACCGACCGCCCCACGACGTGGCGCATCGGCCTGCTCACCATGACCGTCCTGACCGGCGCCGCCATGATCGCCGGCCCTCTGCCGTGGTACGCCCAGGAGAACCTCGCCATCTTCGCGTGGACCGGTATCGGCGCGACCGCCGGTGACGCCGTCCGCAGCCGCCGTGCCGTCGTCCAGGCCATCCGCGAGCGTGCCGAGCGTGCCGAGCGCACCCGGGAGGAGGAGGCCCGCCGCCGCGTCGCCGAGGAACGGCTGCGCATCGCCCGTGACCTGCACGACGTCGTCGCCCACCACATCGCGCTCGTCAACGTCCAGGCCGGAGTCGCCGCACACGTCATGGACAAGCGGCCCGACCAGGCCAAGGAAGCCCTCGCGCACGTCCGTGAGGCCAGCCGCTCCGCGCTCAACGAACTGCGCGCCACCGTCGGGCTGCTGCGCCAGTCCGGCGACCCGGAGGCCCCGACCGAACCGGCCCCCGGCCTGGACCGCCTCGACGAACTCGTCGGCACCTTCCGCAGCGCCGGCCTGCACGTCGAGGTGGCCCGCGCCGACCAGGGCACCGCCCTGCCCGCCGCCGTCGACCTGGCCGCCTACCGCATCATCCAGGAGGCCCTTACCAACGTGCAGAAGCACGCCGGCACCGAGGCCAAGGCCGAGGTCAGCGTCGTCCGGGTGGGACCGAACATCGAGATCACCGTGCTCGACGACGGCTCCGGCGAGGACCACGACCCCTCTTCCGGCGGCGGCCACGGACTGCTCGGCATGCGCGAGCGCGTCACCGCGCTGCGCGGCACCCTCACCACCGGTCCCCGTTACGGAGGCGGTTTCCGCGTCCATGCGATTCTGCCGGTCAAGCCCCGCACCCAGGCCCCGAAGGACCGGGAGGACCCCGCATGACGATCCGCGTCCTGCTCGCCGATGACCAGGCGCTGCTCCGCAGCGCCTTCCGGGTGCTCGTCGACTCCGAGCCCGACATGGAGGTGGTGGGCGAGGCGTCTGACGGCGCGGAGGCGGTCCGGCTGGCCAGACAGGAGCGCGCCGACGTCGTCCTGATGGACATCCGCATGCCCGGCACCGACGGTCTCGCGGCCACCCGCCTGATCAGCGCCGACCCGGACCTCGCGCACGTCCGGGTGGTCATCCTGACGACGTTCGAGGTCGACGACTACGTCGTGCAGTCGCTGCGCGCGGGCGCCTCCGGGTTCCTCGGCAAGGGCTCCGAGCCCGACGAACTGCTCAGCGCCATCCGGATCGCGGCCGGCGGGGAGGCGCTGCTGTCCCCGGCGGCCACCAAGGGCCTGATCGCCCGGTTCCTCGCCCAGGACGGCCCGGCCGGTGAGGACCACGACCCGGGCCGCTCCGAGCGGCTCGGCTCCCTCACCGTGCGGGAGCGGGAGGTGCTGGTCCTGGTCGCCGGCGGGCACTCCAACGACGAGATCGCCGAGCGGCTGGAGGTCAGCCCGCTCACCGTGAAGACGCACGTCAACCGGGCCATGGCCAAGCTGGGGGCGCGGGACCGGGCCCAGCTCGTGGTGACCGCGTACGAGTCGGGCCTGGTACGCCCACGGGTGGAGTGACCCTGGCACGGGCGGACTGCCGCTCCCGGCAGAGAGACGCTGCCCCATGAGCAGGTGCCGGAGCCGGCGGGGGTGTCACACCGTGCGGGCCGGGTCCCCCTGCGGATCCGGCCCGCACGCGGTGCCGCTACGGCAGCGCCAGCATCCGCTCCAGGGCCAGCTTCGCGAAGGCCTCCGTCTCCTTGTCGACCTCGATGCGGTTGACCAGGGTGCCCTCGGCCAGGGACTCCAGGGTCCAGACCAGGTGGGGGAGGTCGATGCGGTTCATGGTCGAGCAGAAGCAGACCGTCCTGTCGAGGAAGACGATCTCCTTGCCCTCGGGCGCGAAGCGGTTCGCCAGGCGGCGGACCAGGTTGAGCTCGGTGCCGATGGCCCATTTGGAACCGGCGGGAGCGGCCTCCAGGGTCTTGATGATGTACTCCGTCGAGCCGACGTAGTCCGCGGCGGCGACGACCTCGTGCCGGCACTCGGGGTGCACGAGGACGTTCACGCCGGGGATGCGCTCGCGCACGTCGTTCACCGAGTCGAGGTTGAAGCGGCCGTGCACCGAGCAGTGGCCACGCCACAGGATCATCTTCGCGGCGCGCAGCTCGTCCGCCGTCAGGCCGCCGTTCGGCCTGTGCGGGTTGTAGACCACGCAGTCGTCCAGGGACATGCCCATGTCGCGGACCGCGGTGTTGCGGCCGAGGTGCTGGTCCGGCAGGAACAGGACCTTCTCGCCCTGCTGGAAGGCCCACTCCAGGGCCCGCTTCGCGTTCGAGGAGGTGCAGATCGTGCCGCCGTGCTTGCCCGTGAACGCCTTGATGTCCGCGGACGAGTTCATGTACGAGACGGGCACGACCTGCTCGGCTATGCCGGCCTCGGTCAGCACGTCCCAGCACTCGGCGACCTGCTCGGCCGTCGCCATGTCGGCCATCGAGCAGCCGGCGGCCAGGTCCGGCAGGACGACCTTCTGGTCGTCGGACGTCAGGATGTCCGCGGACTCCGCCATGAAGTGCACACCGCAGAACACGATGTACTCGGCCTCCGGGCGCGCGGCCGCGTCCCGGGCCAGCTTGAAGGAGTCGCCCGTGACGTCGGCGAACTGGATGACCTCGTCGCGCTGGTAGTGGTGGCCCAGCACGAAGACCTTGTTCCCGAGCTTCTCCTTCGCCTTGCGGGCGCGCTCCACCAGGTCCGGGTCGGACGGCGAGGGCAGGTCGCCGGGACACTCCACACCGCGCTCGCTCCTCGGGTCGGCCTCACGGCCGAGGAGCAGCAGGGCGAGGGGCGTCGGCTGTACGTCGAGCTCCTGGGTCTGGGCGGTGGTCACGACACGCACCCTTTCTGTTCTGCGGCTCGCCGGGCCGGTCTCTTGGTCAGGACCGGCCCGGCGGGACAATGCGGGACACCGAAACGACTTTTCGTCGATTTGACGCTATCTATCATAACCGCTTCACGTCAGTTTGACGATGGCCATAGCGTCCATGTGACGTGAATCCCGGACAGCCGCCGTTCATTCCCGAGCAGCCCGCGGACTCTCGCCGCAAGACGATCGGAGCCCCGCCGGAGGACTGCCCGAACCTCGCCGCAAGAGCCGTTTTCCGCTTCCCGGCGCGTGTGCGAGCATGAAGAGGACCGAAGGAACCGAAAGACACGCGCCCGGCCCGGAATGAATCCGCGGCCGCGCCGGTTGCAACCGTCGGCAAGCAGTCTCCGTACAACCCGGGAGAGATGTAGATGTCCGTATCGGACGAGACCACCACCGTCACCGACGGCATCATCCTGACCGACGCCGCCGCGGCCAAGGTCAAGGCCCTGCTCGACCAGGAAGGCCGCGACGACCTCGCGCTGCGCGTCGCCGTCCAGCCCGGTGGCTGCTCCGGCCTGCGCTACCAGCTCTTCTTCGACGAGCGGTCCCTCGACGGCGACGTGGAGAAGGACTTCGGCGGGGTGAAGGTCGTCACCGACCGTATGAGCGCCCCGTACCTGGGCGGCGCCACCATCGACTTCGTGGACACGATCGAGAAGCAGGGCTTCACGATCGACAACCCGAACGCGACGGGCTCCTGCGCCTGCGGCGACTCCTTCAGCTGAGCCGCTTTCCCGGCGACGGACATGACGAAGGCGGCGGCCCCCTCCGACAGGGCCGCCGCCTTCGGGCTTTCCCGCGTGGCTACCGCGTCTGCGAGGGCGGTGCCGGGAGCCGGGCCCCGTCCTTGTGCAGCGGGATCGGCTCGCCGTCCGAGCCGACGACCTCTCGGTCACCGAGCGGCTCGTCCAGCGGCACGGTCTGCTGGTACTGCTTGGCGATCAGGATGCAGACCTTGTCCGGCCACGGGGTCTCGGTCACCTTGACCGTCACCTTGTCCGCGCTCTCACTCGCCGACGCCTCGTAGGTCGCGCACACCCCGCCCGTGAACGTCACGGTCAGCTCGGCGCCCTCCGCCGTGTAGCCCTCCACCTCGACGTTCCGCGGGGCCGGCGTCGGCTCGTCTCCGGGTCCGCTCGGCCGCGGGCTCGGCCGGTCGGTCGGCTCCTCGAACGGCGTGGGAGTGGCGAGGAACCCCGGGTCGACGGCCGGGTACGTCACCGTGAAGGCGTCCCGCGCGCCCGCCCCCCGTACCTCGAACAGCCAGGACGGCACCAGCGCCTGCCGCGCGTCCACGGTGTGCGACGCCAGCCCGAACACCGCCTTGTCGACCGTGATCGTCTCCTTGGCCGGCGTCCCGTCCGACGTTCCGGGCGCTCCCGGTCCGGTCGATCCGCTCGATCCGGGCGATCCGGTCGAGGCTCCGCACGGCTCCTCATGCCGGTCCTTCAGCGGGACGGGGCTGGCGCAGCCGCCGATGCCCACGCGGGGGTCGCCCTGCGGCTGGGCGTTCATCAGCTCCAGCGCCTTCTGGGCGCTCACCACGGGATACGTGTCCCCCTTCACCGGCGGCTTCAGCTGGCCGCTGCCGCCGACCACCTCGCCCTGTGCGCCGACGACGATCCCGGTCGTCCAGCCGTACGTCGGCAGCCCGCCGACCACGGGATCGGCGTTCACCACCCGCTGCGCGCCCATGACCTGGCTCGCGTCCCGCTTCGCGTCATCCTGACCCGCCGCCTTCAGCACCGGCGCCGCCGCCTTCATCGCGGCCGCCACGCTCACCGGGTCGCCGGCCGGGGACGCCGGGTCCTGCGCGCACACGGTGGGCTTCTGGCAGTTGTCCGTGCCCGGGGCGTACCGGCTGAACGTCCAGGCGCCCGGGGCCTGCCTGTTCACCTGCAGACTCGGCCCCTGGCCGTCCTTGTCGGGCCCGACCTTCCAGACCTGTCCCTCGGCCACCGGCGTCCCGTCGACCCCGAGCGCCCGGGCCAGCCGGGCCACCTCGTCCTGGGTGACCCGGCCCGTCGCCCGGTACACGGCCGCCGAGCCGGGCCCCTGCGGAAGCGTGCCGTCGGCCCGGTACGTGGCGCCGTACGGGTTGTGCTCACCGGGAGCCACGCCGTTGCCACCGGAGTAGCCGTCGAGGAGCAGCGGCGGAGGCGTGTCGTCCCCACCGGGCGCCCCGGACGACGTACGCCCGTCCGAGCCGCCGGAGGCGCTGGTGGCGAGGTACGCCCCGCCACCGCCGACGAGCAGGACGGCGGCGGCGACGGAGGCGATCACCGCGGCGCTGCGCCGCCGCGCGGGCGGTTCGTCACCGCCCTCGTCGCCACGCGCGGCCTCATCACGCGCGGCCCCGTCGTCACGGGCGCCGTCGTCGACAGGCCCGCCCTCGTCGTCACGCGCGCCGTCGTCATCACGCCCGCCCTCGTCATCACGCGCGCGCTCGGCGCCGGGCCCTCCGGCCACGCCGGCATCCGGTTCATCGGCCCCCGCATCCCGGACCGGGGCCGTTTCCGATTCCGGCCGCTCGGGCGCCTGGGCCCCGGGCTCTTCCGCACGAGCCGCGTCGGACCCGGGCCCCACCGCCGCCTCGGCCCCCGGCTCCCGGCCGGACTCCGGCCCCTCGGCACCCTCCTCCGGTCCGGCGGCCGCCTCGGTGCCCTGCCCCGCCTCAGCAGGAGTTTCCTCCCCCGCACGGGCGCTCCGCTCCGCACTGCCGTCGGAAGCGCCCCCGGTGTCCCGCTCGTTCTCGGCGGTCTCGGCGGCGCCGGCCTCGGTCTCGGCGTCGTCGTGGTCGGGTCGCTCGGTGTTCACCGCATCGCTCCTTCGGCTGCACAGCTGTCCCGGACGACCCGGCCCGTACCCTCACGGGCCGCTGACGGGTCGTATCCCGCATCCTCTTTACGGGGGACAGCGATGGGACGCAGCAGGGGAGCACCCGGTTCCCTACCGGGACGGGGCGTGTCCGCTCAGTCGCCGTAGTCCGACATCGCGTCCAGCAGCCGGGCCGACGCCGGCGGTACGGTCACGCCGTGGATGCGCGAGGGGGAGACCGGCACCGGGGCCACCCGCTCCGGAACCGCCCAGTGGGGAGCCATCCGGGCGCAGTCGCCACGCAGCGACGCCAGATCGCCTTCGAGATCGACCGGGGCGGGGGCGTGGACCTTGAGGTTCGTCATAGCCGCACCGTATGCACGCTGGAGCGCACGAAGAAAGATCTACTATCGGGTAGTTTCAGTCGCTTCAGCGGGCCGCCCCGACCCGGTAGCGTGAACTGTCAATCCGCCGCCCTCCAGGAGACCTCACGCCGTGCGCATCGCAGTCACCGGCTCCATCGCCACCGACCACCTCATGACGTTCCCCGGCCGATTCTCCGACCAACTCGTAGCGGACCAGCTGCACACGGTCTCGCTCTCCTTCCTGGTCGACAAGCTCGACGTACGCCGGGGCGGCGTCGGCGCGAACATCGCGTTCGGCATGGGGCAGCTCGGCACCCGCCCCATCCTCGTCGGTGCCGCGGGCTCCGACTTCCACGAGTACCGGGCCTGGCTCGACCGGCACGGCGTCGACACCGACTCCGTCCGCATCTCCGACACGCTGCACACCGCCCGCTTCGTGTGCACGACCGACGCCGACCACAACCAGATCGGCTCCTTCTACACGGGCGCCATGAGCGAGGCCCGCCTCATCGAGCTCAAGACCGTCGCCGACCGGGTCGGCGGCCTCGACCTCGTCCTGATCGGCGCCGACGACCCGGAGGCCATGCTCCGGCACACCGAGGAGTGCCGCTCGCGGTCCATCCCGTTCGCCGCCGACTTCTCCCAGCAGATCGCCCGGATGAACGGCGAGGAGATCCGCATCCTGCTGGACGGGGCGACGTACCTGTTCTCCAACGAGTACGAGAAGGGGCTCATCGAGACCAAGACCGGATGGACGGACGCCGAGATCCTGTCGCGCGTCGGCCACCGCGTCACGACCCTCGGCGCGCGCGGCGTGCGCATCGAGCGGGCAGGCGAGGACCCGATCGAGGTCGGCTGCCCCGACGAGGAGCGCAAGGCCGACCCCACCGGCGTCGGCGACGCCTTCCGCGCCGGCTTCCTGTCCGGCCTGGCCTGGGGCGTCTCCCTGGAGCGCGCCGCCCAGATCGGTTGCATGCTCGCCACGCTGGTCATCGAGACGGTCGGCACCCAGGAGTACCAGCTGCGCCGCGCCCACTTCATGGAGCGCTTCACCAAGACCTACGGCGACGAGGCCGCCACCGAGGTCCAGGCGCACCTGCGCTGAACAACTGAACGAGCGTCAGGACACCCGGCGGACCACATAGGCCGAGCCCCGGTCCGCCGGCTCCTCGCCCACGTACTCCTGGCCCCGCATCTGGCACCACGCCGGGATGTCCAGGCGTGCGGCCTCGTCATCGGCGAGGACGCGCACCGTGCCGCCCACCGGCACATCCCCGATGACCTTGGCCAGCTCGATCACCGGGATGGGGCAGCGCCTGCCCACCGCGTCCACGACGACGGCGTCGGCCTCCCCGGCCGCCTCGAAGGACACCGGCGCGCCCAGCTTCTCCCGCACCGCCGCCACCGCCCCCGGCAGTACGTCCAGGAACCGGTCGACGTCCTCCTCCGCCGCCCCCATCGGCAACGACACCCGCACATTGCCCTCGCTCAGCACCCCCATCGCCTTGAGCACATGGCTCGGCATCAGCGTGCTGCTCGTGCAGGACGAGCCGGACGACACCGAGAAGCCCTCCCGGTCCAGCTCGTGCAGCAATGTCTCCCCGTCGACATAGAGACACGAGAAGGTGACGACGCCGGGCAGCCGCCGTACCGGATCGCCGACCACCTCCACGTCCGGGACCAGCCGCGGCACCCGCGCCCGGATCCGCTCCGTCAGTTCCCGCAGCCGTACTGCCTGCTCGGCCGCCTCCGCCCGCACCGCCCGCAGCGAGGCCGCCGCCGCCACGATCGCAGGGATGTTCTCGAACCCGGCCGACCGCCCCGACTCCCGTTCGTCCACCGGCCCCTCAGGCGCGAACCGCACCCCCTTGCGTACGACGAGCAGCCCGACCCCCGACGGCCCGCCCCACTTGTGGGCACTGGCCGCGAGCAGCGACCACTCGCCCTCCACCGGACCCCAGCCCAGCGACTGCGCCGCGTCCACCAGCAACGGCACCCCCGCGGCCCGGCAGCCCTCGGCCACCTCGGCCACCGGCTGCTCGGTCCCCACCTCGTGGTTGGCGGACTGGAGGCAGACCAGCGCGGTGTCCGGACGCAGGGCGGCGGCGTACGCCGACGGATCCGCCCGCCCCGCCCGGTCCACGGCGACCTGCGTGACCGCCCCGCCGTCGGCCTCATGCACCTCCGCCGCGTGCAGCACCGAGGAGTGTTCGACCGCCGACACGATCAGGTGACGCCCGACCCGCCGTCGCCCGGCCAGCGCCCCGGCGATCCCGGCGTGCACCGCCCGCGTCCCGGAGGAGGTGAACGTCAGCTCGTCCGGGCGGCATCCCACCGCCTCGGCGGCGGCCTCCCGCGCCGCGTCGAGCAGCATCCGCGCCCGCCGCCCCTCCCGGTACAACCGAGCGGGATCGGCCCATCCTTCGTCGAGCGAAGCCGACAGGGCCTGACGGGCGACGGGGTGCAAAGGAGCGCTGGAAGCAGCATCGAAGTAGGCCACACAGCAACGCTAAGCGCCCGCGTGGGGCACGGGGAACTGCGCGACCATCAATAAACCACCGCAACTCGGCACACAAGCGGCACCCACGAGCTATTGGGTGCCCCGGCCCACCCCTTCGGACCGACCCCCGGCGCGTATCCCCACCCTCCCCGCGAACCCCCGGAGGGCGTCGGCTAGGGTTTGGTCCGCATAAACATCCAAACCCCTGCCCGTCGCAGGGCGGCGACCGACCAGCGAGAAGGCCGCAGCCAACAGCGCGGGCGAGACTCTCGGGAAGGCGCTACGTGAGTCCCAACGGCTCCGACCGCTCGCCGCGGCGCCCGATGCGGCGGAAGCTGCTGCAGGCACTGACCGCGGGCTTGGTCTTGGCGACAGCCACCGGTTGCTCGTACAACTGGGAAGACTTCCCCCGCCTTGGTATGCCCACCCCGACCACGGAAGAGGCTCCGCGGATCCTCTCCCTGTGGCAGGGGTCCTGGGCGGCTGCGCTCGCCGTCGGCGTGCTGGTGTGGGGCCTGATCCTGTGGAGTGCTTTCTTCCACCGGCGCAGCCGCACCAAGGTCGAGGTCCCTCCGCAGACCCGGTACAACATGCCCATCGAGGCGCTGTACACCGTGGTCCCGCTCATCATCGTCTCGGTGCTGTTCTACTTCACGGCCCGTGACGAGTCCGAGCTCCTCAAGCTGAACAAGAAGCCCGACCTCACCGTCAACGTGGTCGGCTTCCAGTGGAGCTGGTGTTTCAACTACGTCGAGAGCGTCGAAGGTTCCACGGGTGACGCCAAGACGTCCAAGGAACTGGACGCGATCCCGGACCGCTACAAGGAAGCCTTCCCGGCCAACGCCGGCGGCGTCTACGACTGCGGCATCCCCGGCACGCGGAACCCGCAGACGGGCAACCCGGGCCCGACCCTGTGGCTGCCTGAGGGCAAGCGGGTCCGGTTCGTCCTGACCTCGCGGGACGTCATCCACTCCTTCTGGGTGGTGCCGTTCCTGATGAAGCAGGACGTCATCCCGGGCCACACCAACGCCTTCGAAGTGACCCCCAACCGGGAGGGCACCTTCCTGGGCAAGTGCGCCGAGCTCTGCGGCGTCGACCACTCCCGGATGCTGTTCAACGTGAAGGTCGTCTCCCCCGAGCGCTACGAGCAGCACCTCAAGGACCTCGTGAAGAAGGGGCAGACCGGTTACGTTCCCGCCGGCATCGAGCAGGCGGGCCACGAGAAGAACCGGGAGTCGAACATCCTGTGAGCATCCTCAACGAACCCCAGGGTGCCGCGGCAGCAGGGTCCCACTATGCGGACGAGCTGCCGGTCCGGCGCCAGAACCGCGGCAGCGTCGTGGTCAAGTGGCTGACGACCACGGACCACAAGACGATCGGCACGCTGTATCTGGCCACGTCCTTCGCGTTCTTCGTGATCGGCGGCGTCATGGCGCTGTTCATGCGCGCCGAGCTGGCCCGGCCGGGTCTGCAGATCATGTCGAACGAGCAGTTCAACCAGGCGTTCACGATGCACGGCACGATCATGCTGCTGATGTTCGCGACGCCGCTGTTCGCCGGCTTCGCGAACTGGATCATGCCGCTGCAGATCGGCGCGCCGGACGTGGCCTTCCCCCGGCTGAACATGTTCGCCTACTGGCTGTACCTGTTCGGCTCCCTCATCGCGGTGGCCGGCTTCCTGACCCCGCAGGGCGCGGCCGACTTCGGCTGGTTCGCCTACGCCCCGCTGTCCGACGCGGTCCGCTCGCCGGGCATCGGCGCCGACATGTGGATCATGGGCCTGGCCTTCTCCGGCTTCGGCACCATCCTCGGCTCGGTCAACTTCATCACCACGATCATCTGCATGCGCGCCCCGGGCATGACCATGTTCCGCATGCCGATCTTCACGTGGAACGTGCTGCTGACCGGTGTGCTGGTCCTGCTGGCCTTCCCCGTGCTGGCCGCGGCGCTGTTCGCGCTGGAGGCGGACCGCAAGTTCGGCGCCCACGTCTTCGACGCGGCCAACGGCGGACCGCTGCTGTGGCAGCACCTGTTCTGGTTCTTCGGGCATCCCGAGGTGTACATCATCGCGCTGCCGTTCTTCGGCATCATCTCCGAGGTGATCCCGGTTTTCTCCCGCAAGCCGATGTTCGGCTACACGGGTCTGATCGGCGCGACCATCGCGATCGCGGGTCTGTCCGTGACGGTGTGGGCTCACCACATGTACGTCACCGGCGGTGTGCTGCTGCCGTTCTTCTCCTTCATGACGTTCCTCATCGCCGTCCCCACCGGCGTGAAGTTCTTCAACTGGATCGGCACCATGTGGAAGGGCTCGCTGTCCTTCGAGACGCCGATGCTGTGGGCGACCGGCTTCCTGATCACCTTCACCTTCGGTGGTCTGACCGGTGTCATCCTGGCCTCGCCGCCGATGGACTTCCACGTGTCGGACTCGTACTTCGTGGTGGCGCACTTCCACTACGTCGTCTTCGGCACCGTCGTGTTCGCGATGTTCTCCGGCTTCCACTTCTGGTGGCCGAAGTGGACCGGCAAGATGCTCGACGAGCGCCTCGGCAAGATCACGTTCTGGACGCTGTTCATCGGCTTCCACGGCACCTTCCTGGTCCAGCACTGGCTGGGCGCCGAGGGCATGCCGCGCCGGTACGCGGACTACCTCGCGGCCGACGGCTTCACCGCCCTGAACACGATCTCGACGATCAGCTCGTTCCTGCTCGGCATGTCGATCCTGCCGTTCTTCTACAACGTGTGGAAGACGGCCAAGTACGGCAAGCCGGTCGGCGTCGACGACCCGTGGGGCTACGGCCGCTCGCTGGAGTGGGCGACCTCCTGCCCGCCGCCGCGGCACAACTTCCTCACCCTGCCGCGGATCCGCAGTGAATCCCCGGCATTCGACCTGCACCACCCGGAGATCGCCGCTCTCGACCAGCTCGAGAACGTCGGCCACGGTGACAAGGCCCTCGCTGGCGGCAAGGAGGCCGGCAAGTGAAGATCCAGGGCAAGATGTTCATGTGGCTGAGCGTCTTCGTCCTCGTCATGGCGATCGTCTATGGCGTCTGGTCGAAGGAGCCGGCCGGTACCACGGCCCTCTTCCTGGCCTTCGGGCTGTGCATCATGATCGGCTTCTACCTCGGCTTCACGGCCAGGCGGGTCGACGTGGGCGCGCAGGACAACAAGGAGGCGGACGTCGCGGACGACGCCGGCGAGGTCGGGTTCTTCAGCCCGCACAGCTGGCAGCCGCTGTCCCTGGCCATCGGTGGCGCGCTCGCCTTCCTGGCCGTCGCGATCGGCTGGTGGCTGCTGTACTTCTCGCTGCCCATCATCCTGATCGGCATCTGGGGCTGGGTCTTCGAGTACTACCGCGGTGAGAACCGCACCCAGTAGCACACACCGAGCACCCCACGGGCCCGGACACTTCGCGAGGAGTGTCCGGGCCCGTGCTGTTGCAGCATGTGGAGCAAATAACGTCCCTCGTACGAGTCACCCGGCGCGCCGGAGTTGACGCCGCTTCCTACGTTGAGGCCATGAGCCACACACCGCGTACCGCCACCGTCGCCGGATGCACCGTGCTGGCGCTCGCCCTGGGCGTGAGCCTCACCTCCTGCGGTGCCGACGGGAACCCGCTCTCGGCCGCGCCGTACGACGCGGCGGACCAGATCTCCTACAACGCCCCCACAGGCGACAGGAAGAAGGCCGACCCGGACCAGCCCCTGGAGGTGGTCGCCGAGGGCTCCGACGGGCGCATCACGGACGTCACGGCGATAGACGCGGCCGGACGGTACGTCGCCGGCGAACTCGCCGCCGACGGCGGCCGCTGGCACAGCACCTCACCGCTGGCCGCCGACACCCGCTACACGGTGCGCGTGAGCACCGAGGACGAGGACGGGGCGCCCGGCCGCAAGGTCCTGACCTTTCTCACCGGCAAGCCCACCACCAAGAAGCGCCTGGACGTCACCTTCGGGCCCAAGGCGGGCACCTACGGTGTCGGCCAGCCCCTCACGGCCAAGCTGAGCAAGCCCGTCAAGGACCCGGCCCAGCGGGCCGTCGTGGAGCGCGCCCTCAAGGTCGACTCCACTCCCGCGACGGAGGGCGCCTGGCACTGGGTGGACGACAAGGAGCTCCACTACCGCCCCAAGGACTACTGGCCCACCAACGCCACCGTCCAGGTGCGCAGCAACCTGGAGGGCATCAAGATCAGCGACCGTCTGTGGGGCGGTAGGGCCAAGCCCCTGAAGATCACCACCGGCGACCGCCTGATCGCCGTCACGGACGCCGCCTCCCACTCCATGACGGTCTACAAGAACGGCGAGGCGATCAAGACGATCCCCGTCACCACGGGCAAGCCCGGCTTCGACACCCGCAACGGCGTCAAGGTCGTCCTCGGCAAGGAACGCTTCGTACGCATGCGCAGCACCACCATAGGCATCGCCGAGGGCTCCTCGGAGGCGTACGACCTGCCGGTCTACTTCGCCACCCGCGTCACCTGGAGCGGCGAGTACGTCCACGCCGCACCCTGGTCCGTCGGCTCCCAGGGCTACGCCAACGTCAGCCACGGCTGCACCGGCATGAGCACCGCCAACGCCGAGTGGTTCTTCGACACCGTCCGCGAGGGCGACCTGGTCCAGGTCGTCAACTCGGGCGGCAACACGATGGAGCCCTTCGGCAACGGCTTCGGCGACTGGAACCTGCCCTGGGACAAGTGGCGCACCGGCAGCGCCCTGGTCGCCGGAGACCCCGCGGGGCCGGGCCCCGAGGAAGCGGCCCGCCTCAGGCCCGCGGCGGTGTGACCCGTCTCCGCCCGAGCCCCCGTCCTCCTAGGCGCTCACGATCTTCCGCCCCCGCAGCAGGGAGGCCAACGCCGAAGCGAACTCCACCGGCTCCACCGGCAACGCCACCGCCGCGTCCGCCCGGCTCCACGTCGCCAGCCAGGCATCCTGAGGCCGCCCGATCAGCAGCAGCACCGGCGGGCACTCGAAGATCTCGTCCTTGATCTGCCGGCAGACCCCCATGCCCCCCATGGGCACGGCCTCGCCGTCCAGCACACAGACGTCGATCCCGCCCTTGTCCAGCTCCCTGACAACGGCCGCGGGAGTCGCGCACTCCACGAACTCCACGACAGGCGCGTCCGGAGCCGGACGGCGCCCGGTGGCCAGCCGCACCTGCTCGCGGGTGTTGGAGTCGTCGCTGTAGACCAGCACCGTGGCGGTCGCCTGCATGTTTCCTCCGGGACGTCGGCGTCGTACGGAAAGCCTGCGTGGGGCGGATGCTACCCCCTGGAACACCACGTCAACAGCGGTACGCACCCCTCAGACACTCCGAACGGCACCCCCCGGAGTGAGGGCGGGATAAGCGACCGACATAATGTCGGTCGTGGCGACAGCAACGACAGTAGATACCGGGCACGCGCACCCGTCGGTCAACCGGCCGAACCTCACCAGCGTCGGAACCATCATCTGGCTGAGTTCCGAGCTGATGTTCTTCGCGGCCCTCTTCGCGATGTACTTCACCCTGCGCTCGGTGACCGGTCCGGAGTTCTGGTCCGAGAAGGCCGATGCGCTGAACTTCCCGTTCTCGGCGACGAACACCACGATCCTGGTGCTCTCCTCCCTCACCTGTCAGCTCGGCGTGTTCGCAGCCGAGCGCGGTGACGTGAAGAAGCTCCGGATGTGGTTCATCGTCACGTTCGTGATGGGTGCGATCTTCATCGGCGGCCAGGTCTTCGAGTACACCGAGCTGGTCAAGCACGAGGGCCTGTCGCTCTCGTCCGACCCGTACGGCTCGGTGTTCTACCTGACCACCGGCTTCCACGGCCTGCACGTGACGGGCGGTCTCATCGCCTTCCTGCTGGTCCTGGGCCGGACCTACGCGGCCCGGAGGTTCACTCACGAGCAGGCGACCGCGGCCATCGTCGTGTCCTACTACTGGCACTTCGTCGATGTCGTCTGGATCGGCCTCTTCGCCACGATCTACATGATCAAGTAGCCGGGTCCGTATCCCCGCGCGCTTCTCACAAGCGCACATCCCAGAAGCATCGACGCAGAAGATCCTGACACCGGGGTAATCCGTGAAAAAGCTCTCCGCACGACGACGCCACCCGTTGGCGGCGGTCGTCGTCCTACTCCTCGCGCTGGCATGCACCGGGGGGCTGTACGTCTTTCTCGCACCGAGCAAGGCGGAGGCCGACCAAACCGCCCAGTCCCTCACCATCGAGGAGGGCAAGAAGCTCTACGCGGTCGGCTGCGCCAGCTGCCACGGCACCGGCGGTCAGGGCACCACTGACGGGCCGAGCCTGGTCGGCGTGGGCGCCGCGGCCGTCGACTTCCAGGTGGCCACCGGCCGTATGCCGGCCCAGCAGCCCGGCGCGCAGGTGCCGGAAAAGAGGAATATCTACTCGCAGGCCGAGATCGACCAGCTGGCGGCCTACATCGCCTCGCTGGGCGCCGGCCCGGCCGTCCCGACCGAGGAGCAGTACGGCCCTCAGGGCGCGGACATCGCCAAGGGCGGTGACCTGTTCCGCAACAACTGTGCGCAGTGCCACAATTTCACCGGCAAGGGCGGAGCGCTGACGCACGGAAAGTACGCGCCGAGCCTCGAGGGCGTCAGCAACAAGCACATCTACGAGGCCATGCTGACCGGCCCGCAGAACATGCCGTCCTTCCCCGACAGCACGCTGACGGAGAAGAACAAGAAGGACATCATCGCGTACCTGAACGCGGTCAACGGAGAGGACACCGTGAGCCCCGGCGGCACGGAGCTGGGCGGACTCGGTCCGGTCAGTGAGGGGCTGTTCGGCTGGATCGCCGGTCTCGGCGGACTGATCGCCGTCGCCGTGTGGGTTGCCGCTCGGACCGCAAAGGCCAAGAAGTCATGAGTAGCCAAGACATTCCCGAAGAGAACCTGCCCGCTGCGCAGGACACCACGCACGGTGGGGTGGGTGTCGCGGACGAGAAGCACCCGTTCGCCGACCCCGGACTGCCGCCCCACGAGCACCGGATCCAGGACGTCGACGAGCGGGCCGCCCGGCGGTCCGAGCGCACGGTCGCCCTGCTGTTCACGGTGTCGATGCTGGCCACCATCGGCTTCATCGCCTCGTTCGTGGCGATCCCGGTCGACAAGTCGGTCTACATCTTCCCGCTGGGCCACATCAGCGCGCTGAACTTCGCGCTCGGCATGACGCTCGGCATCGCGCTGTTCACCATCGGCGCGGGCGCGGTCCACTGGGCCCGCACCCTGATGTCCGACGTGGAGATCGCCGACGAGCGTCACCCGATCGAGGCCGCCCCGGACGTCAAGGCCAAGGTCATGGCCGACTTCCGGCAGGGCGCCAAGGAGTCGCAGCTCGGCCGCCGCAAGCTGATCCGCAACACGATGCTCGGCGCGCTGACGCTCGTGCCGCTGTCCGGCGTCGTGCTGCTGCGCGACCTCGGCCCGCTGCCGGAGGACAAGCTCTTCCACACCCTGTGGCGCAGGGGCAAGCTGCTCGTCAACATGAACACGAACGAGCCGCTGCGTCCCTCCGATATCGCGGTGGGCTCGCTGACCTTCGCCAAGCCGGAGGGCCTGGAGGAGCACGACCACGGATTCCAGAACGAGATCGCCAAGGCCGCCCTGATGATCGTCCGGATCCAGCCGGAGGACATCAAGGACAAGCGCGAACTCGAGTGGTCGCACGAGGGCATCGTCGCGTTCTCGAAGATCTGCACCCACGTCGGTTGCCCGATCTCCCTGTACGAGCAGCAGACGCACCACGTGCTGTGCCCCTGCCACCAGTCCACCTTCGACCTGTCCGACGGTGCCCGGGTGATCTTCGGTCCCGCCGGCCACGCCCTGCCGCAGCTGCGCATCGGCGTGAACGACGAGGGCTACCTCGAAGCGCTCGGCGACTTCGACGAGCCCGTCGGTCCTGCTTTCTGGGAGCGCGGATGAGCACTACAGCCAGCAACGAGTCCCGCTCTCGCGGGAAGGCACCGGCCGGCGAGCGCGTCGCCGACTGGGCCGACGGCCGGCTGGGGATCTACTCCCTGGCCAAGGCCAACATGCGCAAGATCTTCCCGGACCACTGGTCCTTCATGCTGGGTGAGATCTGCCTCTACAGCTTCCTCATCATCATCCTCACGGGTGTGTACCTGACGCTGTTCTTCCACCCGTCGATGAACGAGGTGGAGTACCACGGCAGTTACATCCCGATGCAGGGCCAGCTGATGAGCGAGGCCTACAAGTCGACGCTGGACATCAGCTTCGACGTCCGCGGCGGTCTGCTGATCCGGCAGATCCACCACTGGGCGGCGATCATTTTCCTCGCCGGCATGTTCGTGCACATGATGCGCGTCTTCTTCACCGGCGCGTTCCGCAAGCCGCGTGAGATCAACTGGCTGTTCGGCTTCCTGCTGTTCGTCCTGGGCATGTTCACCGGTTTCACCGGCTACTCGCTCCCGGACGACCTGCTCTCCGGCACCGGTGTCCGCTTCACGCAGGGCGCGATCCTGTCCATGCCGATCGTCGGCACGTACATCTCGATGTTCCTGTTCGGCGGCGAGTTCCCCGGCGACGACTTCGTCGCCCGGTTCTACTCGATCCACATCCTGCTGCTGCCGGGCATCATGCTCGGGCTCGTGGTGGGCCACCTGATCCTGGTCTTCTACCACAAGCACACCCAGTTCGCGGGTCCCGGACGCACCAACAAGAACGTCGTCGGCATGCCGCTGCTGCCGGTCTACATGGCCAAGGCCGGAGGCTTCTTCTTCCTGGTCTTCGGTGTCATCGCGGCCCTGGCCGGCATCGCCTCCGTCAACCCGATCTGGGTCCTGGGCCCGTACCGGCCCGACCACGTGTCGACCGGTGCCCAGCCCGACTGGTACATGGGCTTCGCCGAGGGTCTGGTCCGTGCCATGCCCGGCTGGGAAATCAACATCTGGGGCCACACGCTGGTCCTGGGCGTGTTCATCCCGCTGGTGCTCTTCGGGCTGTTCCTCGCCGTGATCGCCCTGTACCCGTTCATCGAGTCCTGGATCACCGGCGACAAGCGCGAGCACCACATCCTGGACCGGCCGCGCAACGCCCCGACCCGGACGGCCTTCGGTGTCGCCTGGGTCACCGGCTACATGATCATGCTGATCGGCGGTGGCAACGACATCATCGCCACCCACTTCCACCTCTCGATCAACGCGGTGACCTGGTTCGTCCGGATCGGGTTCTTCGTCGGACCGGTCCTCGCGTTCGTCATCACCAAGCGGATCTGCCTCGGCCTGCAGCGCCGGGACAAGGACAAGGTGCTGCACGGCCGCGAGGCCGGCATCATCAAGCGCCTGCCGCACGGTGAGTTCATCGAGGTGCACGAGCCGCTCAGCCAGGAGCAGATGTACACCCTCACGGCGCACGAGCAGTACGCGCCGGCCGAGATCGGCCCGACGGTCGACGAGAACGGTGTCGAGCGCAAGGTGAAGGGCTCCGAGAGGCTGCGCGCCAAGCTCAGCAACGCCTACTACGGCGAGGGCGCCCAGATCCCGAAGCCCACCGTCGAGGAGTACAAGGAGATCACGAGCGGCCACGGCCACCACTGATCGCTGCGTTCGCCACGCCACGGCCGAAGGGCCCCCGTCCGGTGTTCGGACGGGGGCCCTTCGCCGTGCTCCGGCTGGATAGGGTGGGAGTCACCAACGACCCGTACGACGACCAGGAGCGGCTATGAGCGCTGTGACCCCCGCTGGAGGCGACACCGCGGCGGGCCGCACCTGGCCCGCCCTGCTGAACGGCCTGCTGGACGGCCGGAACCTGAGCGCGGACGACACCGCCTGGGCGATGGACCTGATCATGCGCGGGGAGGCGACCGACGCACAGATCGCCGGCTTCATGGTGGCGCTGCGGGCCAAGGGGGAGACGGTAGAGGAGATCGTCGGCCTGGTCCGGACGATGTACGAACACGCCAACGTCATCGAGGTGCCGGGACCGACCGTCGACATCGTCGGCACGGGCGGCGACGGGGCGAAGACCGTCAACATCTCCACCATGTCCGCGATCGTCATCGCCGGCACCGGCGCCAAGGTGGTCAAGCACGGCAACCGTGCGGCCTCGTCGGCGTCGGGCGCCTCGGACGTGCTGGAGAAGCTGGGCGTCAACCTGAACCTGCCGGTGCAGCGGGTCGCCGCGGTGGCCGAGGAGGCGGGGATCACCTTCTGCTTCGCGGTGAAGTTCCATCCGGCGCTGCGCCATGTGGCCGCCGCGCGCGGCCAGTTGGGCATCCGGACCACCTTCAACGCCCTCGGCCCGCTGACCAACCCGGCGAAGGTGAAGGCACAGGCGGTCGGCGTCGCCGACCCCCGGATGGCGCCCATCGTCGCGGGCGTCCTCGCCGAGCGGGGCAACTCGTCGCTGGTCTTCCGGGGCGACGACGGCCTCGACGAACTGACGACCACGGCCACCTCCCGGGTGTGGGTCGTCCGGGACGGCAAGGTGACCGAGCAGACCTTCGACCCGCGGGACGTCGGCATCGAACTCGTCCCGGTCAAGGCGCTGCGCGGCGCCGACGCCTCGTACAACGCGGAGGTCGCGCGGCGGCTGCTGGACGGCGAGAAGGGGCCGGTGCGGGACGCAGTGCTGCTGAACTCGGCGGCCGCGCTGGTGGCGCTGGAGCCCACGTCGGCTCCGCTGGCCGAGCAGATCCGCGCCGGGATGGAGAAGGCGGCGGAGTCGATCGACTCGGGCTCCGCCCGCAGGGTCCTGGACCGCTGGGTGGCGGTCAGCAACGCCTGACCGGAGCGGAGTCGGCCGTCCCGCGATCCGGACACGAGTTGCGGGACGGCGATCACCTCGCGTACGTTTCCGAACAGGTCATGAGCGACAGCCATGAGGCCCCGGCCGGCTGTCCGGCAACCCTCCGTCCGTGGCGGGGTGCCCCGGGTGAGGACCAGGTCGTGGACAGCAAGGTCCGCGGCAAGCGCGGACCCCTCGCGATACCAGGGGTCCTGGTCGTCGAGGAGCCTTCCGTGAGCAAGCGAATGCGTTAGGGCCGCAGAGCCCCGCCTCCGCACAGCCCGTATTTCCTCTTCTGTTTTCCCCTTTCCCACGCTGAGCCGTACCCGTCGTACGTATGCTCGCGTGGTGATTCCGTCTGCCTCACGGGAGTTCACCCATGTCCGTCTCCACCGTTGCCGCCGATCAGACCGTTTGTGCGCCTCTGCCCGTTCTGGGGCGTGACGTCACCGTCCCGCTCGTCACCGGTGGTGAGGTCACCTACGCCGCGCTCGACTACGCCGCGAGCGCCCCGGCGCTGCAGCGGGTCTGGGACGACGTGGCGGCCTACGCGCCGTACTACGGCAGCGTCCACCGCGGTGCCGGATACCTCTCCCAGCTGTCGACGGACCTGTTCGAGAACGCCCGCGCGACGGTCGCCGAGTTCCTCGGCTGCCGGGACACGGACCAGGTCGTCTTCACCCGTTCCACCACCGACTCGCTCAACCTCCTGGCCCGGGCGCTCCCGGCCGGCTGCGAGGTCTTCGTCTTCGAGACCGAGCACCACGCCTCCCTGCTGCCGTGGCAGGACGCGCGGGTCACCTACCTCGACGCGCCGCGCAGCCCGCGGCAGGCCGTCGAGACCCTGGAGCGCGCCCTGGCCGGCCGTGACCCCCACGGCCCGGCCCTGGTCTGCGTCACCGGCGCCTCCAACGTCACCGGCGAGCTGTGGCCCGTACGGGAACTGGCCGCCGCCGCGCACGCGCACGGTGCCCGGATCGTCCTGGACGCCGCCCAGCTCGCCCCGCACCACCCGGTGAGCGTCCGTGACCTGGACGTCGACTGGGTCGCCTTCTCCGGGCACAAGCTGTACGCCCCGTTCGGCTCCGGCGTGCTGGCCGGCCGCGCCGACTGGCTGCGCGCGGCCGAGCCGTACCTCGCGGGCGGCGGCGCCAGCCGCAGGGTCACCCGGCGCACGGACGGCGGAGTGGACGTGGAGTGGCACGACACCGCCGCCCGGCACGAGGCCGGTTCGCCCAACGTCATCGGCGCCTACGCCATCGCCTCCGCCTGCAAGGCGCTCAGCGAGGCCGGGTTCGACGCGCTCGTCGCCCGGGAGCGGTACCTGATCCGGAAGGTCAGGGAGGGACTCGCCGACGTTCCCGAGGTCCGCATCCTCTCCCTCTTCGGCGACGACGCCCCGCGCGTCGGGGTGATCTCCTTCGTCGTCGACGGCTGGAACAGCTCGCACTTCGCCGCCGCGCTCTCCGCCGAGTACGGCATCGGCGTCCGCGACGGCCTCTTCTGCGCCCACCCGCTGGTGCGCACGCTGCTCGGGAGCGACCCGCAGACGCAGGGCGAGTGCGGTGCGCCCGAGGCGGCCCCGGGCGAGAAGTCCCTCAACGCCATCCGGGTCAGCTTCGGCGCGGGCACCCCGGACGAGCACGTGGAGCGCTTCGTCGGCGCGGTGCGGGAGCTCGTACGCGACGGCGCGACGTGGAACTACCGCACCGAGGACGGGCGCTGCGTGCCGGACACCTCCGCCTGATCCGCCGTTCCCGTCCCGGGTAGCTCCGTCTCGTCCGCCGTTCCCGTCCCGGGTAGCTCCGTCTCGTCCGCCGTTCCCGTCCCGGCCGCCTCGCCGGACGCCACCGGCAGCCGGGTGCCCAGGACGATCATCCGCAGGGCGCGTTCGGTGGCGTCCGTCAGGAGCTCCCTCGCGCGCACCAGTGCCTCGGTGAGCTCCATCGGGGCGGGCAGGATGCCGTGGCAGGCGTCCACGCCCGGCACCTGCTGCGCGCCCTCGCCGAGCGTGCCCGCCAGGGCCAGCACCGGACGGCCGTACAGCTTGGCGCGGCGGGCCACCTCGGCGGGGACCTTGCCGCGCGGCGTCTGGTGGTCCAGGGCGCCCTCGGCGGTGATGACCAGGTCGGCGCGGGCCAGGCGGGCGTCGAGGTCGAGGTGGTCCAGCAGGACGTCGAAGCGGGGCAGGAGCCGGGCGCCCAGGGCGGCCAGCCCCGCGCCCAGGCCGCCGGAGGCCCCGGTGCCGGGCCCGTTGCGCAGGTCGGTGTCCGGGGCGGCGACGTCGCGGGCGAGGACGGACGCCCAGTTCTCCAGGGCCGCCGACAACTCCTCCACCTGCTCGGGGGTCGCGCCCTTCTGCGGGCCGAAGACCCGGGCCACGCCCCGCTCGCCGCACAGCACGTTGTAGGGGTTGCAGGCGACGAGCAGTTCCACGTCCTTCAGGCGGGGGTCGAGGCCCGCGGTGTCGATGCGGTGCAGCCGGCTCAATTCCCGGCCTCCGTGGGGCAGTTCATGACCGGCCTCGTCCAGTAGCCGGGCGCCCAGCGCCTGGAGCGCGCCCGCGCCCCCGTCGGACGTGCCGGAGTCGCCGCAGCCCACCAGGATCCGGCGCGCGCCCAGGTCCAGCGCGGTGAGGACGAGTTCACCGACGCCGTACGTGGTGGTGGCGCCCGGGTCGCGCAGTCCGCGCGGCACCAGGGAGAGGCCGGCGACCGCCGCCATCTCCACGACGGCCGTGTCCTGCCCGGGGCCGAGCAGCGCGAAGTGGGTGCCGACGGTCTCTCCGACCGGGCCGGTCGCGGGCTGGCTGACGAGCCGGCCGCCGGTGGCGGCGGCCAGGGCGATCGCCGTGCCCTCACCGCCGTCCACCAGCGGGACGAGGTCGAGTTCGGCGTCCGGCAGCACACGGCGTACGCCCGCCGCGATGGCGTCGGCGGCGGCCTCGGCGGACAGGGACTCCTTGAAGCCGCTGGGCGCTATGACGACACGGGTCAGCATGGGGGTCTCCTAACGGGTCAGGGGAACGCCGAGCAGCGGCCACACCGCGACGGCGAAGAGCAGGACGAGACCGGCGGTCAGCGGGGCCAGGAAGGCGGACAGCCGCAGCAGGTCGCGCGGGGTGTAGGTGGGGGTGCCGGGGATCTGCGAGAAGAGCGTGACCGGCTTGGCGGAGGCGGGCAGCGTGTGGCAGAAGCCGGCAGCGGCGGTGGAGGCCAGCGCGGCGGCGGCCGGGTTGACCCCGACGCCCACCGAGGCGGCCACCACCAAGGGCACCAGCACCGAGGAGCGGGCGGACCGGGACTGCAGAACCAGGTGGGCCGCCGTACTGACCAGGATCACGATCAGCAGGAACACCACCGGCGGCTCGCCCGTCGGCAGCCCGGAGACCAGCCACTTCGCCGCCCCCGAGTCGGCCAGTGCGACACCCATCGCCATCGTCGCCGCCATGAACAGCAGCAGCGACCAGGGGACGGTCTTCAGCGCGTCCTTCAGGCGTACGGTGCCCAGGGCGGGCGAGGAGGCGACGACCGCGCCGATCAGCGCTACGATCGCGGGCGGCAGCCGGTGCAGCGGCTCGCTGCACCACAGGAGCACCACCGTCGCCATCAGCAGGGCGCAGCGCTTCTCGGCCTGAGTCCACGGGCCGGTGACGGGGTTCTCGCTGTGCTCCTGGATCTGCGCCGGCGTGATGTGCACCGGGCCGGTGCGGTCCGCGCGCCGGGTCGTCGTCAGCAGCACCAGCTCGGCGGCCAGGTGCGAGGAGACCACCGCCAGCGGCAGGCCCACCAGCAGCCACTCGCCGAAGCCGATGTGCTCACCGGTCGCCTCCCACAGCACCGACACCGTGATCAGATGCGCTCCGGCACCGATCAGGGTCGCCACCGCCGACAGAAGGATGACGGTCGGGAACAGCAGCGCCAGCATCACGACCAGTCGCTTTCGGTCGGCGAGGACCTTGGCGAGGGCGAGGAACACCGGCAGGGCGAGCGCGGCCCGGCCCGAGGTGGCCGGCACCGCGAACGCCGTGACGACCAGGGCCGCCGTCGTCAGATGGACGAGTTGCCGCACGGTGCGGGCGCCGCTGACCAGGAACACCGCCGCCCGCCCCGCGAGCCCGGTCCGGGCGACCGCGGCCGCCAGGACGAACGCGCAGATCAGCAGCCACACCGTGGAGTCGCCCAGGGTCCCGAACAGGGTGTCGTTGCTGATCACGCCGGTCACCGTGAGGGCCAGCGCGGCGCCCAGCGCGATGTACGTGTCGTCGATCGACGTGCCGATCCAGGCGCAGGTCGCCAGGGCGAACACGGCGAGGGTGAAACGGGCGTCGGCGCCGAGTCCGGGGAAGTTCCCGGGCATCACCAGCAGCGTGCACAGGGCCAGCGCCACGCACAGGGCAATGGCAGCTCGTAGGTTCAATGTCACGTCATCGAGGGTTCACGCGGGCGGTGAGCCGTCGATGAGCCCAAGATGAAAGGAACTTCACCCGTCGGCAGCCGGGCGCCGTCACCCCGTGGGCAGCCGGTACCCCATCCCGCGGACCGTCTCCACCCGCTGCGCGCCGAGCTTCTTGCGCAGCGTGCGGACGTACACGTCCACGATGTTGGAGCCGGGGTCGAAGTCGTAGCCCCACACATGGGACAGGATCTGCTCGCGGGACAGCACCTGCCCGGGATGCCGCAGGAAGAGCTCCAGCAGCACGAACTCACGGGCCGTCAGGTCCACGGTGCGGTCGTCGGCCCGGGCCCTGCGGGTGCGCAGGTCCAGGCTCAGGGAGCCGGACCTGAGCACGGTCACCTCCGGCGCGCGGGCGGCCGTACGCAGTCTGAGGCGGACGCGGGCGAGCAGTTCCTCGAAGCGGAACGGCTTGGTCATCCAGTCGTCGGCGCCGCCCTCCAGGCCGGCCACCGTGTCGCGTACGGAGTCCCGGGCGGTCAGCACGATCACCGGGGTCGTCACCCGGGCCTCACGCAGTTCGCGCAGGATGGTGAAGCCGTCGCGGCCGGGCAGGTTGATGTCCAGCACGACGAGGTCGAAGCCGCCGGTCAGGGCGTACTCGTAGCCCGTGTCGCCGTCGGAGGCGACGGTCGTGGTGAAGCCGTTGGCGCGCAGTCCCTTCTCGACGAAGGAGGCGATGCGCTCCTCGTCCTCGGCGATGAGGATGCGGTTCACGTGGGGTCCCCTTCCACTGCGTGGGGTGCGTTCAGGACGAGGGTGAAGGTGGCGCCGCCGCCGGGCGTGCCGGACAGCCGCACGTGCCCCCGGTGCCCCTCCGCGATGGCCTTGACGATCGACAGACCGAGCCCGGCGCCGGAGCCGCGGGCGCCGCGTCGGCAGGTGCCGCGCCGGAAGCGCTCGAAGATGATTTCGGCGTCCTGCGGCTGGACACCGGGACCCGAGTCGGCGACGTACAGCTCCAGGCGCGGGCCGCGGGTCCGGGAGCCGATGCGGATGGTCTGGCCCCGCGTGGTGTGCTGCACCGCGTTCTGCGCGAGCTGGACCATGGCCTGCGTGATCCGCTGGGGGTCCACCTCGGCCTCCAGATCGGCTACTTCGCCCAGCCGCCAGTCACGCTCGCCGAGGGTGCGGGCCTTGACGTAGACGTCGGCGGTGAGTTCGGCGACCTGGACCGGCTCCGGGGTGACGAAGTCGGGGCGTTCGGCCTTGGCGAGCAGCAGCAGGTCCTCGACGATGCGGCTCATCCGGTCCAGTTCGTCGGTGACCAGGCGGACGGTCTCCTCACGTTCGGCAGGGTCGTCGCCCATGAGTTCCAGGTGGCCGCGCACGATGGTGATCGGCGTGCGCAGCTCGTGGCCCGCGTCGTCGACGAACTCCCGCTGCGCGGCGAACGCCCGCTCCAGCCGGTCGAGCATGGCGTTGAACGTCTCGGCCAGGGCGGCGATGTCGTCGCTGCCGTGCACCGGGATCCGGCGGGTGAGGCCCTGCTCGGTCAGCTGCGCGGCCGCCATGCGCACCACCCGCACGGGTGTGAGGATGCGCCCGGCGACCACCCAGGCGATCCCGGTGGTCAGCAGCAGGGCGACGGCGGAGATGATGAGCAGGGTGCGGAACACCTTGTTCACGCGCTCCTGTTCACGCTCGGGGTGGATGGCCACGACGAACGCGGCGTCCGGCTCGCTGTCCTGCCGCGCGATGGTGACCTTGGCCCAGCGGATCTCGCCCTCCGGCCGGCGCAGCACGCCGGTGGAGTCACGGGAGTCGAAGATGCGGCGGGCGGCGTCGCCGTCCCGGTGCAGGGGCAGCCCGACGGGGATGTCGTGCTGCTGCCTGATCTGTCTGACGTCACCGCCCGGTCCTCTGACCAGGCCGATCAGCTCCTCGTCCGAGTCGGGGTACTGCCGCTGCAGGAAGACGGTCAGCAGCCGGGACGCGTCCGCGAACGGCCGGCCCGTCTGCGGATCGCCGCCGTGCTCCTCGAAGCTGGCGAACTCGCCGGTCTCCTGGGTGAGCAGGCGGTTGATCCGGTTGTCGACGTCCCGCATCAGGAACGAGCGGGTGGTGGTCGCCACCTCGGTGAGCGCGACCGCCATGAGGAGCAGCAACCACAGCAGGATGCGGACCCGGGCGGTGATCCGCCGCCGGGCCGGGTCAGTTGTCGTCACCGGGTCCGTCGTCGCCGGGTCCGTCGTCTCCTGAGCCCTGGCCGCGGTCGTCGTCATCGTCATCACTCGTGGGGCTGTCGGTCACCGGAGGCCGTGACACGACCTCGTCACGGGGAGCCGGACCGGGCCGGTCGGGCCGGGGACCGGTGGCCGGCGTGGGTGTGGGAGTGGGGGAGTCGCTGTCCAGCACCACCTCGGAGGGGACCTTGGGCGACTCGGGACGGTCGGCGAGGGCGAAGCTGGTCGCGGCGATGCCCAGCGGGATCAACACGACGGCGGACAGGGCCGCCATACGACGAGAGAAAGCCATGCGCCCGATCCTGCGTCCGGCACACGACGAGAAGGATGAGGGCCGGATGAAGAACTCTTCATCCGGGCCCGGGAGCGTGGCTCAGTTGTCCAGCCCGATGGAGAACGCCGCCTCCAGGTCGTGCTGCGAGTACGTACGGAACGCCACGTGCGTGTCCGTCGCCTCCACACCCGGGATCTTGCTGATGCGTCCGGGGATCACCTCGGCGAGGTCCTCGTGCTGCTTGACGCGCACCATGGCGATCAGGTCGTACGTCCCGGTGACGGAGAAGACCTCGCTGACGTTCTCCAGCGAAGCGATGCGCTCCGCGATCTCGGGGATCCGGTCCACGCTGGTCTTGATGAGGACGATCGCGGTGATCACGGCTGGTTCTCTCCCTCGGACGCCGGGGCCGGTGCGGCCCTCACTCTAGTCGCAGGGCCGAAGCGGACCCAGGCGTAGAGGAAGCCGAGCGCGAAGCCCACCAGGTGGGCCAGGTACGCCACCTCCGGCCCGTGGGAGTCCCGCCCGGCCGCCAGCCACTGCAGCGCCGCCCAGAACGGCAGGACGACCCAGGCCGGGAAGCGCACCGGCAGGAAGAACAGGAACGGCAGAAGACTGGTCACGCGCGCCCGGGGGAACAGGTAGAGGAACGCGCCGAGGACCGCCGAGATCGCCCCCGAGGCACCGACCAGGGACTGCTCGGAGTCCGCGTTGGCGACGGCGTAGCCCAGCAGGGCCAGGTAGCCGCAGCCGACGTAGAACAGGGTGAACCGCACACGGCCCATCCGTTCCTCGGTCATCGCCCCGAAGACGTAGAGGAAGAGCATGTTGCCGAGCAGGTGCACCCAGCTGCCGTGGACGAAGAGCGCCGTGGCAGGGGTCAGGGCCGCCCCCGGGGACCCCCCGAACAGGTCCGCGGGAATCACGCCCCAGCGCCGGAAGTAGGCGCGCTGCGCGGCGAGCAGCTCGTCGCCGGTGCCGTAGGCCGGGTTCAGGCCGGCGGCCGGGGAGAGCACGAAGAGCAGGCAGCACAGGGCGATCAGTGCGTACGTCACCGGCGCCGACGGCCCCCTGGCCGGTCCGCGCCTCCCGCGGGAGACGAACCGGGCTCGGAGTAGCGACGCGCTCCACTTGCCGATCATGGACACAGAGCATGGCGTACCGGGACGCAAGCCGACAGAACGCCTCGCCGCCGGGCCTGTTCGGCGGATCAGGGGAGGAGAGCCGCGGTGCCTCATCGGCGCAGGTGAGCGGGTAGGGTGCGGGCGGCTGCAAGACGCAGGAGGGAGTCGAAGCGGAGCTTCGGCGCATGACCACGGCGCAGCGGATGCCGTGCCGTACCCCGCGTCTCCGACAGGATCCGCCGGGCAGGCCTGGGGACGGGCGGGCGACGAGGACCCGCCAGGCCGTAGGGTTACGAGCCACACGCACCGGGGAGGCCGGCGCGTCACGGACACTGGAAGAAAGCGAACAGTCACGATGACGGTTCCCCTGCCGACCGCCACGACGCGGTGGCGCTGCACCCTCTGCGGCAACCTCACGCGCTTCGACGTGACCCGCTCGTCGAAGGTCGTCGAGTACGTCCACCTCGACCTGGCCGGTGAGCCGAAGGTCGAGGAGCGCGAGGTGCTCAGTGAGACCATCGAGTCGGTGCGCTGCCGCTGGTGCAACGCCGTGGACCAGGTGGAACTCGTGGACAGGCCGGGCGCCGGCTCCTGACGGGAGCGGGCCCCGCACAGGCATTGGGGTGTGACGGATGGCTGAGACACAAGGCGGGGGGCCGGGCGACGGCGCCGCTGAGGTGCTCGACCGTCCGCTGCCCGACGGCGTGCGCCGCAGGGTCGTACAGATCGTCTCCGATGGCTTCGGCACGCTGACGATGACGGAGCTGCCGGCGCAGCTGCGGCAGTACGCCCGGTTCGCCCCGAACCGTCGGGCCAAGTTCGCCGGCACCGCCATGGCCGCGGCGCTGGAGACCGACCCGCTGTTCCGGCAGCGCATCGGGGAGCAGCTCAGAGAGGCCCAGCCGGAACTGGCCGGCGCCCTGGACTCCGGCTCCCCGCCTGCGGCCGCGGACCCGCTCGACGTGGCGGCCGCGGCCTATGTTCTGCGGCCCGCCGGCTGGGTCAAGCTGGTGACCGCGGCCGGCGAGGAGGCCCAGCGCGCGGACGCCGAGCGCGCCGACGAGGAGAACCGGGCCGAGCTGGAGCGGCTGCGCGCCGAGCTCGACAAGGCCCGCGAGCACACCAGGGCCGAGACCGAACGGCTGCGCGGGGAGCTGGAATCGGCCAGGAAGGAAGCGGAGTCCCTGCACCGCAAGCTCCGCGCCGCCCTCAGTGACGTCAAGCGCGGCGAGGCGGCGCTGCGCAAGGTCCAGGCCGAGATGGACGCCGTCCGCACCGAGGGGCAGGCCCAGGTGTCGGCGGCCGAGAGCGAGACCCGGCGGCTCAAGGCGCGGCTCGGCGAGACCGAGGCCGCCCTGGAGGCCGCGCGCCGGGCGGCCCGCGAGGGGCGCAGCGTCGAGGACATGCGGGTACGGCTGCTGCTGGACACCGTGCTGGACGCGGCCCAGGGCCTGCGCCGGGAGCTCGCGCTGCCGCCGGTGTCGATGCGGCCCGCCGAGACCGTGGACGCCGTGGAGCCCGGCCGGATGACCCCGAAGGACATCGCCGCCCGCGCCCTGTCGGAGGACGATCCGGCCATTCTCGACCAGTTGCTCGCGCTGCCGCAGGCCCATCTGGTCGTCGATGGCTACAACGTCACCAAGACCGGCTATCCGCAGATGCCGCTGGAGAAGCAGCGGTTGCGGCTCCTCGGGCAGCTCTCGCAGCTCGCGGCGCAGAGCGGCGCCGAGGTGACGTGCGTCTTCGACGGGGCCGAGCTGGCCGCGCCGGTGCTGCTGGCGCCGCCGCGCGGGGTGCGGGTGCTGTTCTCCAAACCGGGCGTCACCGCCGACGAGTTGATCCGCCAGCTGGTGCGCGCCGAGCCGCCGGGCCGACCGGTCATCGTCGCCTCCACCGACCGTGAGGTCGCCGACGGGGTGGCCCGCGCGGGCGCCCGCCCGGTGGCGTCCGCGGTCCTCCTCAGGCGGTTTTCCAAGGGCTGAGCCCTTACCTCCCCAAGAGGGCCGGAGTGCCCTCGTCCGCAACGTACAGGCGGATTGCCCGGATTCGCCGTGCCTGTGGACGACGTTGCGTCAAGGGTCTCCTACGTCACGTGAGTTGTGTGTAAACAATGTGCCCGATGGGGGAGATTTTTCAGCTGAGGATTTGATCTGATCGCGGCCGGGTCACTAGGGTCTGCCTCCGAACCTCCGCTCGGTGTTCGCTCGCAAGGGGTGAGTGACGGCGGAGGGTACCGCCCACCGGCGTGTCGGTAGGCGGCTGGAGGAAGAAGGAGCTCGCCTCCGTGGCGTCCCACCGTCGTCCCAAGCAGCCGAGCCGCACGCGTGTGACCGTGCTGTCCACCGCTGCCGCCGCTGCCGTCGCCCTTGGTTCGCAGGCCGCCAACGCCGCGCCCAGCGAGAAGCCGAGCAAGGACGAGGTCAAGGCCAAGGTCGACAAGCTCTACGAAGAGGCGGAGCACGCGACCGAGAAGTACAACGGTGCCAGGGAGAAGCAGGAGAAGCTCCAGAAGGAGATCTCCACGATCCAGGACAACGTCGCCCGCGGCCAGGAGGAGCTCAACGAGCTCCGCGACAGCCTGGGTCTGGCGGCCGCCGCCCAGTACCGGACCGGCACCATAGACTCCTCCGTCCAGCTCTTCCTGTCCTCGGATCCGGACGACTACCTGGACAAGGCCTCCACCCTCGACCAGCTCAGCAGCCAGCAGGTCGAGGCGCTGAAGAAGGTCCAGGAGAAGCAGCGCGAACTCGCCCAGCAGCGCGCCGAGGCCTCCGAGAAACTCAAGGACCTGGCCTCCACCCGCACCGAGCTCGGCAAGAAGAAGAAGGAAGTCCAGGGCAAGCTCGCCGCCGCGCAGAAGCTGCTCAACACCCTCACCGCGGCGGAGAAGGCGGCCCTCGCCGCCGAGGAGGACCGCGCCAGCCGGGCCAGTGAACGCGACGCCCTCACCGGCGACGTCCCGCCCGGCTCGGGCCGTGCCGCCGCGGCCTACGCCGCCGCCCAGAGCAAGCTCGGCTCGCCCTACGTGTACGGCGCCACCGGCCCGTCCTCCTTCGACTGCTCGGGCCTGACCTCGTGGGCGTACGCCCAGGCCGGCGTCTCCATCCCGCGCACCTCCGAGGCCCAGTCCCAGATCGGCACGAAGATCTACTCGGTCAGCGACCTCAAGGTCGGCGACCTCGTGTTCTTCTTCAACGACCTGCACCACGTGGGTCTGTACGCGGGCAACGGCCAGATCATCCACGCCCCCCGCACCGGCACGGTCGTGCGGTACGAGTCGATGAACACCATCGGCGGTCCCTTCATGTGGGGCGTCCGCGTCTGAGCCGAAGGCCGTCCCCTCCGGGCGGCTCCCCGATCAGGACACCCGGTGCGCCGTTCGGGCGAATCCCGCTGTGGCGCCGTGATCCCACGCCCCGCCGATGACCTGCGTCAGCGGCGGGGCGTCACCGTGTGTACGCACCGCGGTCTTTGGTCGGAACCCCACGGCGGGGCTACTGTCTGCCGCGTTTCCAGTCCGTCAGCGAAGGGGAGCGGCTTCCGTGGGGTGCCATCGCCGCCGTGAAACGTCCGGTTTCGACCGGGGCGCCAGTGTCGCGGCCAGTGTCATGTCTCTCGCGACCGCCCTGCTGGGCGCCGTACCGGCGCAGGCCGAGCCGTACGACGACACCCGTGCCGAGGTGGACCGCCTCTACGAGGAGGCCGAGAAGGCGACCGAGGCCTACAACGAAGCCGACGAGCGCGCCGACGCCCTGCGCGAGCAGGTCGGCGTCGCCCAGGACCGGATCGCCCGCCAGCAGGAGCGCATCAACACCATGCGGGAGTCGCTGGGTGCGCTCGCCGGTGCCCAGTACCGTGCCGGCGGCATCGACCCCGCCCTGGAGCTGCTGTTCTCCGACGACCCGGACGACTACCTCGCCAAGGCCTCCACGCTCGACCGGATCAGTGACCACCAGGCCGGTGCGCTGCGGGACTTGCAGACGGCCATGAGCGAACTCGCCGACGAACGCGCCGAGGCCACGCGCAAGCTGGAGGAACTGGAGAAGAGCCGCCGGGCGGTCGCCCTTCACAAGGAGACCGTCGAAAGCAAACTCGCCGAGGCCCGGCGGCTGCTGAACTCGCTGCCCTACGCCGAGCGCGCCGCTTACGACCGCGTCACCCGCTCGGGCCGCACCGACCTGCCCGGCCTCATGGGTGCCGCCCCGGCCTCCGGCCGCGCGGCCGGTGCGATGGCGGCGGCCCACTCCGCACTCGGCAGGCCGTACGTCTGGGGTGCCAACGGACCCGGCGGCTTCGACTGTTCGGGCCTGACACAGTGGGCGTACGCGCAGGCGGGGGTCTCCCTGCCGCGGACCTCGCAGGCCCAGCGGTACGCGGGACGGCAGGTCCCGCTGTCCGAGGCGCGCCCCGGCGACCTGGTCTTCTACGGGGCCGACGCCGACCACGTGGGGATGTACGCGGGCAACGGCCAGGTGATCCACGCGCCGTACCCCGGAGCGCCCGTGCGCTACGACCCGGTCGGGATGATGCCGGTCTCCTCGGTCACCAGAATCTGACCTGCCCGTACCCTCGAGAGGTGGCTGGTCGAGGGCGGGTGTCGGGATCCGGAGCGGCGGCGCTGTGCCTGCTGCTCGTCTCCCTCGTTTCCCTGGTGTCCTGCGGCGGGCGGACCGCCGCCGGCGGCGCCACCGCCGAGGTGCAGCGCACGCTGGACCGGCGGGCTGCGGCGGTCCTCGACCGCGACCGGGCGGCCTTCGTGCGCACGGGTGCGCTGAGCTGGTTCGGCAACCTCGGCGACGTCCCGCTCGCGGACTGGTCCTACCGCCTGACCGCCCTGCACCGCACCGGCGACCGGGCGACGGCCGACGCCGAACTGCGCTACCGCATCGAGGGCTACGACAAGGCCCCGGTCACTGTGGGCCGCACCCTGAGCCTGAGCCGGGGCGAGGACGGCCGGTGGGACGTCGACGCCGACCGGCCCGCCGAGAAGTCCGCGCAGCAATTGTGGGACCAGGGCGAGGTGGTCGCCGTACGCGGGGCGCGCAGCCTCGTCCTGGGGGTGGGGCAGTCCGGTGAGGCCCTGCGTGGCTACGCGGACCTGGCCGACCGGGCGGTGCCCGCCGTGTCGGACGCCTGGGGCACCGACTGGTCCCGGCGGGTCGTGGTCGTCGTACCGAGATCGCTGGAGGGGATGGCGGGGCTGCTCGGCTCGCCTGCCTCCTCCTACCGCGGGATCGCCGCGGTCACCACCGGCGAGGTCGGCGCCCCGGCGCGGGCGCCCGCGGACCGGATCATCGTCAACCCGGACGCGTACGGGCTGCTCGGCTCGCTCGGCAGGCAGGTCGTCCTCACCCACGAGGCCACCCATGTCGCCACCCGCGCCCACACCGGTCCCGCCACTCCGCTGTGGCTCTCCGAGGGGTACGCCGACTGGGTCGGCTACCGGGGCAGCGGGCGGGCACCGGCCGAGGCCGCGCCCGAGCTGGCCCGCGCGGTGCGCCAGGGGCAGGTGCCGGCGCGGCTCCCGCAGGACCGGGACTTCGGTTTCTCCGGCGACGCGGGCCGGCTCGCGCGGGCCTACGAGGGTGGCTGGACGGCCTGCCGGCTGATCGCCGACCGCTGGGGCGAGGCGCGGCTGGGCGAGTTCTACCGGGCCGTGGGGGCGCACGGGAAGCGGGCCGGGGCGGTGGAGGACGCGATGCGGGAGGTGCTCGGCACGACGCCCGAGGACTTCACCGGGCGGTGGCGGGAGTACCTGCGGACGCAGCTCGGGTGAGTCGACCCGCCTGTTCCAGGTGGTCGATGGCCTCCCTCAGCCACGCCCGCTCCGCCTCGCCCGTCGCCCGCGCGACCCGCTGATGGCCTGCTTCATCGCGCTCGGCGGCGTCTTCGAGGGCGGCGGGGGCCCCGGCGCTGCTGCGCGTGACACTGCTCGGCATGGCGGTCCAGCTCCCGCTGGCGCATGGCCTGACAGGGCTGGGGCTGCCGGGCGTGGGCTTGGCGCTGGCGCTGGCCATGGGGGCGCAGTGCGCGGCGGCGGGGTGGCTGTTCCGGCGGGCGGTGCGTCAGGAGGAGACCGGGGTCTCGCTGGTGCGGGTCGTCTGAGGGGGCAGGGGAGCGGGGGCCTCGCGGGGAACCGTGGCGCGCCACAGCTCTCGGGCCGCGGCGACCGTGGCGGCCATCAGGAGGCCGTTGCGGACGACCAGGAGCGTGATGCCGAGCGGATCGCTGGCCACCACGTGAGCGAACCAGATCGGGAACTCCAGCACCGTCACGAACGCCGCCGCCAGGACCAGACCGACCGGCAGCCGCATCCGGCTGCTCCGGAAGCCCAGGCAGACCGCCGCCAGGCCGACCAGCCACACCATGTACTGCGGGCTGATCACCCGGCTCGTGGTCGTGAACATCAGCACCGCCACGAACGCCGCGTCGGCGACCGTGTGCGCCTCGAAGCGGGTGGCCAGCATCCGCCACAGCAACAGCCAGCCGAACGCCGCCCCGGTGAGGAACAGCGCGGCCGTGCTCACCACGCTCACGTACGGGCCGAGGAACTCCACCGAGCCGTAGTTCAGCAGCACCTCGCCGTCCCAGCCGTGGTGCCGGGCCACGTGGAAAACCAGTGCGCCCAGCGACTCCACCTCGGTGCCCCGGTCGCGCTGGAAGGTCAGGAAGGCGAACGCGCCCGGCATGACCACGGCGAACCCGGCCGCCACAGCGACGGCGGTCACCACCGCCGCCAGCCAGGAGCCGCGCCGCCGCGCGGCCAGGAGCAGCAGCGCCGGCCACACCTTCAGCAGCGCCCCGAAGGCCGCCAGCGCCCCCATCGCCCGGGGGCTGCGGGCCCCGGCGAGCAGCGCGGCCACCGCCACCGCCGTGACCATCACGTCGTAACGGGCGTACACGGTCGGGCCGAGCAGCGGGACCCCCGCGACCCACACCCAGGCACCGCGCAGCGTCCTGTCCGGGCGCCGGCCCGCGGACAGCAGCAGGGCCAGGACCACCAGGTCGGCCAGGAGGGCCAGGACGTAGAAGGCGGTCGCGTAGTCCAGGAAGGGCAGCAGCGCGGGGGAGAGGATCGCCAGGGCGGCGGCCGGCGGGTACTGCCAGGTCACGTCGTTCCGCGGGAACGTTCCGGTGCGCAGGACGTCGTACCAGCCGTGGTAGATCACCGACACGTCGCTCGTGACGTCCGGGCCGGGGAAGACGTACACCTTGAGGACGAACAGCAGGAGCAGCAGTCTCGTCAGCCCCCAGGTGACCAGCAGCCATGCCAGGGACCGCCCCGCGCCTGTCGTCTTCACGTGATCCCCGCCCGTCCGCCTGCCGCCTCGATGGGCCCATGATGTCCCGGACGGCTGTGCGCGTGCCACAAGGGCTCCTGCCCCGGGCGGCGCACGGCGGTTTCGGTAGGGTCGGCGGCGATGCACAAGACCCTGATCGTGACGAACGACTTCCCGCCCCGGCCGGGCGGCATCCAGGCCTTCCTGCACAACATGGCACTGCGGCTGGACCCCGACCGGCTGGTCGTCTACGCCTCGACGTGGAAGCGGAGCCGGGAGGGCGTCGAGGCGACCGCCGCCTTCGACGCCGAGCAGCCCTTCACCGTCGTCCGCGACCGTACGACGATGCTGCTGCCGACACCGCAGGCCACCCGGCGGGCCGTCGGGCTGCTGCGGGAGCACGGGTGCACGTCCGTGTGGTTCGGGGCGGCGGCGCCGCTCGGGCTGATGGCGCCGGCGTTGCGCAAGGCGGGCGCCCGCCGGATCGTGGCCACGACCCACGGGCACGAGGCGGGCTGGGCCCAGCTGCCGGCCGCGCGGCAGCTGCTGCGGCGGATCGGCGAGTCGACCGACACGATCACCTACCTCGGCGAGTACACGCGGTCCCGGATCGCGACCGCGCTGACCCCCGAGGCCGCCGCGCGGATGACGCAGCTGCCGCCCGGGGTCGACGAGAAGACCTTCCACCCGGGGTCGGGCGGTGACGAGGTCCGGGCCCGGCTCGGTCTCACGGACCGGCCGGTGGTCGTGTGCGTGTCCCGGCTGGTGCGGCGCAAGGGGCAGGACACCCTCATCCGGGCCATGCCCCGGGTCCTGGCGGCCGAGCCGGACACCGTGCTGCTGATCGTCGGCGGCGGACCGTACGAGAAGGAGCTGCGCAGACTCGCGCACGAGACCGGCGTGGCCGGTTCCGTACGCTTCACCGGCCCGGTGCCCTGGTCCCAGCTGCCCGCCCACTACGGCGCCGGGGACGTCTTCGCCATGCCGTGCCGGACGCGCCGGGGCGGGCTCGACGTCGAGGGCCTCGGGATCGTGTACCTGGAGGCCTCGGCCACCGGGCTGCCCGTGGTCGCCGGGGACTCCGGCGGCGCGCCCGACGCCGTGCTCGACGGGGAGACCGGCTGGGTGGTGCGCGGCGGCTCCGCCGAACAGGCCGCCGACCGGATCGTCACCCTCCTCCAGGACCCGGAACTGCGCCGCAGGATGGGGGAGCGGGGCCGGGCCTGGGTCGAGGAGAAGTGGCGCTGGGACCTGCTGGCGGAGAAGCTCCGGACGCTGTTGTAGGGCCACTAGGCGGAACCGGGAAATCCGCACATGCTGCGCACATGGCACTGAAACTGATGCAGCGTCAGCTGACAAGGCGTCACATCCTCGGTACGGCGGCCCTCCGGACGGCCGCCGCCCTCGGCTTCACCCGGATCGGTCTGCAGTCCGCCCGCGCCGCCGAGCCCGACCCCGTCGACCGCGCCCCCGCGATCGTCGTCGGCTCCGGCTACGGCGGCGCGGTGGCCGCCGCGCGCCTCGGCCAGGCCGGCATCCGCACCCTGGTGCTGGAGATGGGCCGGCTGTGGAACACCCCCGGCCCGGACGGCACGGTCTTCTGCTCCACCAGGGCCCCCGACCAGCGGTCCATGTGGTTCCGCACCCGGACCGAGGCACCCCTGGCCACCTTCCTGTGGCTGGACGTCGTCAACCGGGACATCAGCCCGTACCCGGGCGTACTGGACCGGGTCCACTTCGACGCCGTGTCCGTGTACGTGGGCCGCGGCGTGGGCGGCGGTTCGCTGGTCAACGGCGGCATGGCGGTGACACCGCCGAAGGCGTACTTCGCCGAGCAGTTCCCCGGCGTCGACGCCGACGAGATGTACGGCACGTACTTCCCGCGCGCCCGCGCCGCGCTCGGCGTCAACACCGTCGACCCGGCCTGGTTCGAGGCGACGGAGTGGTACCGCTACACCCGCGTCTCCCGCGAACACGCTCGAAGGACCGGCCTGCGGACCACCTTCGTGCCCAATGTGTACGACTTCGTTCACATGGCGCGCGAGGCAGCCGGCACGGCGACGAGGTCGGCCCTCGCCGGCGAGGTCGTCTACGGCAACAACCACGGCAAGCGCAGCCTCGACAAGACCTACCTCGCCGCCGCGCTCGGCACCGGGAACGTCACCCTCCACACCCTGGAGCGAGTGCGGGCGATCAGCAGGGCGCGCGACGGCACGTACGTCCTGACCGCCGACCGCGTCGACCTCACCGGCAGGGTCGTCGAGACCCGCGAGTACGGCTGTACGTACCTCTTCCTCGGCGGCGGCAGCCTCGGCACCACCGAACTCCTGCTGCGGGCCCGGGAGACGGGCGCCCTGCCGGACCTCGACGCGAGCGTCGGCGCCGGCTGGGGCACCAACGGCAACGTGATGCTGGGCCGGGCCAACCACCTGTGGGACACGGTGGGCGAGAACCAGTCGACCATGCCGGTCATGGGCATCGACGACTGGGCGAACGCCTCGAACCCCGTCTTCGCCGAGATCGCCCCGCTGCCCACCGGACTGGAGCACTGGGTCAGCCTGTACCTGGCGATCACCAAGAACCCGGAGCGGGCCTCCTTCTCCTACTCCGGCGGCTCGATGAGGCTCGGCTGGACCGCCGCCCAGAGCGCGGTGTCCGCCGCCATGGCCAGGAAGCTGTTCGACCGGATCAACGCGGCCAACTCGACGATCTACCGCTACGACCTGTTCGGCTCCTCCAGCAGGGCCTTCGCCGACGACTTCACCTACCACCCGCTCGGCGGCTGCGTCCTCGGGAAGGCGACGGACGCCTTCGGACGGGTCAAGGGGTATCCGAGGCTCTACGTCACCGACGGCTCGCTCGTGCCCGGGTCGATCGGCGTCAACCCGTTCGTGACCATCACCGCGCTCGCCGAACGCACGATGGCGCGGGTCCTCGCCGAGGACACCGCGCCATGAGACGGCCGTGCGCTACTTCGCGTAGATCGCCTCGATCTCGTTCGCGAAGTCCTTGGCCACCACGTTCCGCTTCAGCTTCAGCGACGGCGTCAGGTGGCCCGACTCCTCCGTGAACTGGGAGGCCAGAATGCGGAACTTCCGCACCGACTCCGCCTTCGACACCGCGGCGTTGCCGTCGTCGACCGCCGCCTGGATCGCCGCGAGCAGGTCCGGGTCCTCGCGCAGCGACGCCGCGGTGGCTCCGGCCGGCTTGCCGTGCTCGGCGCACCAGCGGCCCAGGAACTCCTCGTCGAGGGTGACCAGCGCGCCCACGAACGGCCGCCCGTCACCGACCACCATGCACTCCGCGACCAGCGCGTGCGCGCGGATGCGGTCCTCGAGCACGGCCGGGGCGACGTTCTTGCCGCCCGCCGTCACGATGATCTCCTTCTTGCGGCCGGTGATCCTGAGGTAGCCGTCCTCGTCGAGGGTGCCGATGTCACCGGTGTGGAACCAGCCGTCCGCCAGCGCCTCCGCGGTGGCGCCGGGGTTGTTCCAGTACTCCTTGAACAGGTGCTCGCCGTGCAGCAGCACCTCGCCGTCGTCGGCGATGCGGACCACCGAGCCGGGCAGCGGCTGGCCGACCGTGCCGATCTTCTGCCGGTCCCAGGGGTTGAAGGCGGTGGCCGCGCAGGACTCGGTCAGGCCGTAGCCCTCCAGGACGGTGAAGCCGATGCCGCGGAAGAAGTGGCCGAGGCGCTCGCCCAGCGGGGCGCCGCCGGAGATGGCGTACTCGCCGCGCCCGCCGAGCACCGCGCGCAGCTTGCTGTACACGAGCTTGTCGAACGCCTTGTGCTTGATCCTCAGGCCGAGCGACGGTCCCGACGGGGTGTCCAGCGCCTTGCTGTAGGCGATGGCGGTGTCCGCCGCCTTGTCGAAGATCCTGCCCTTGCCGTCGGCCTGCGCCTTGGCGCGTGCCGAGTTGTAGACCTTCTCGAAGACACGCGGCACGCCGAGGATCAGCGTGGGCCGGAAGGTGGCCAGTTCGTCGGTGAGGTTCTTGATGTCGGGAACGCAGCCGAGCTTGATCGGCGCCATCATCGGCGCGATCTGCACCAGCCGGCCGAAGACGTGCGCGAGCGGCAGGAAGAGGAGCACCGAGCACTCGCCCGTGCGGAACAGCGGACGCAGCCGCTCCACGATGTTGCCGCACTCGGCGAAGAAGCTGCGGTGGGTGAGGACACAGCCCTTGGGGCGGCCGGTGGTGCCCGAGGTGTAGACGATGGTCGCCGGGTCGTCGGCCTTGGCGATGTCGCTGCGTTCCTCGACCGTCGCGTCGGTGACGTCCTGGCCGAGCCGGCCCAGCTCCTCCAGCGCGCCGGCCTCGATCTGCCAGACGTGCTTCAGGGCGGGCAGCCGGTCGCGGACCGACTCGACGGTGGCGGCGTGGGCGCCCGTCTCGACGACGCAGGCGGTCGCGCCGGAGTCCCCGAGGATCCACTGCACCTGCTCCGGCGAGCTGGTCTCGTACACCGGGACGGTGACCGCGCCCGCGCTCCAGATGGCGAAGTCCAGCAGCGTCCACTCGTAGCGGGTACGGCTCATCAGACCCACCCGGTCGCCCGGCTGGACCCCGGCCGCGATCAGCCCCCTGGCGGCCGCCCGCACCTCGGCGAGGAAGGCCGTGGCCGTCACGTCCTGCCAGGTGCCGCCGACCTTGCGGGCGATGACGGCGACGTCCGGGTGCTGCGCGGCGTTTCTGCGGACGATGTCGGTCAGATTCCCGTCCGCAGGGACCTCGTACAAAGCCGGAAGGCTGAACTCGCGCAAGACTGCTGCTCCTCATAGGGCGCCGGCGCCACGACGTTGTGTGATGCGACGGTGCGGTCCACGGCTCGGGCAAGTGCTCCGGGATTCACATGTCGCTTCACATGTTGAAATCCTGAGCACGACTGGACTGCCCGGACGTTACCCGCCGGTATGGCTTCTTCGACAGGGGGTCCCGGCGAGATGTTCGCTGCGTCACACAGATGGGTGTTCCTTCGCGCACAGTAGTCCAGGGCCCCGAAAACTGGCCAGTAACCGCAGGTCTCGACGGCTCTGTTCACGTTTGGCGCACACGCCTACCCTTGATCGTCATGGCACCCACACCAGCCGGAAACCGCAGGACGCGCGTACATGTGGTCAGCGACGTGCACGGCAACGCCCGTGACCTGGCCAGAGCCGGCGAGGGCGCCGACGCCCTGATATGCCTGGGCGACCTCGTCCTGTTCCTCGACTACGCCGACCACTCGCGCGGCATCTTCCCCGACCTGTTCGGCGTCGAGAACGCCGACCGCATCGTCGAACTGCGCACCGCCCGCCGCTTCGAGGAGGCGCGCGAGTTCGGCAGGCGGCTGTGGTCCGGGATCGGACAGGACCGCGCCGCCGTGATCGAGAAGGCCGTGCGCAAGCAGTACGCCGAGCTGTTCGCCGCGTTCCCCACCCCGACGTACGCCACCTACGGCAACGTCGACATGCCGCCGCTGTGGCAGGAGTACGCCGGGCCCGGCATCACCGTCCTTGACGGAGAGCGCGTGGAGATCGGCGGCCGGGTGTTCGGCTTCGTCGGAGGCGGGCTGCGGACACCGATGCGCACGCCGTACGAGATCAGCGACGAGGAGTACGCGGCGAAGGTCGAGGCGGTCGGGGAGGTCGACGTGCTGTGCACCCACATCCCGCCCGAGGTCCCGGAGCTGGTGTACGACACCGTCGCGCGCCGCTTCGAGCGCGGCAGCCGGGCGCTGCTGGACGCGATCCGCCGCACACGGCCCCGCTACGCGCTCTTCGGCCACGTCCACCAGCCGCTCGTGCGGCGGATGCGGATCGGGGCCACCGAGTGCGTCAACGTCGGGCACTTCGCCGGCACCGGCACGCCGTGGGCGCTGGAGTGGTGACGGCGGCGGTGACCGGACCGGTGACGACCGCAGGTGGGGGTGGAGTCGGCCGGTCACGTGCGCGGTAGCCTTCACGCTGCACCCACGCGTGCACCACGACCTCTTACCGGCCCGCATCTGGAGGAGCCACGGCGATGGCGGAACACACCAGCTCGAGCATCACGATCGAGGCGGCACCGGCCGACGTCATGGGGGTGATCTCCGACTTCGCCCGCTACCCGGAGTGGACCGGCGAGGTGAAGGAGGCCGAGGTCCTCAAGACCGACGGCCAGGGCCGCGCCGAGCAGGTCCGCCTCGTCATGGACGCCGGCGCCATCAAGGACGACCAGACGCTGGCGTACACCTGGACCGGTGAGCACGAGGTCTCCTGGACGCTGGTGAAGTCCCAAATGCTCCGGTCGCTGGACGGCACGTACCTCCTCAAGCCGGCGGGGCAGGGGACGACCGAGGTGACGTACCGGCTCACCGTGGACGTCAAGATCCCCATGCTCGGCATGATCAAGCGCAAGGCGGAGAAGGTCATCATCGACCGGGCGCTGGCCGGGCTGAAGAAGCGGGTGGAGTCGGGCGGCAAGTAGCCGCCCGGGCCACGCCCGGTGCGCGCGGGTAGCGTTCACCCTCATGCGCACCCTCCTGATCACCGGCCCGGGCGGCTCCGGCCGTACGACCGTCGCCGCCGCCACGGCCCTGCGGGCGGCCCGCGAGGGCACCGCCACCCTCGTGCTCACCGCCGACCGCACCGACACCCTGGGGGCGGCACTGGGCGTCGGAACGGGGGCCGCCCCGGTGCGTGCCGCCGAGAACCTCACGGCCTGGCGGCCCGACGCCACCGCCGGGTTCCGCGACGACCTCGCCGCCTTCCAGGACCGCGCCACCGCCGCCCTCGACCTCCTCGGCGCCTCCCGGCTCGACCCCGAGGAGCTCACCCCGCTGCCCGGCGCGGAGGAACTCGCCCTGCTGCGCGCCCTGCGGGACGCGGCGCTGTCGGAGGCCTACGACCTGCTCGTCGTCGACCTTCCGCCCGTCCCGCAGGCGCTCGCCCTCCTCGCGCTCCCCGAAGAACTGCGCCGCTACCTGCGCCGCCTGCTCCCGCCGGAACGGCAGGCGGCCCGCGCCCTGCGCCCCGTCCTCGGCCGGCTCGCCGGAGTCCCCATGCCGGCGCAGTGGCTGTACGAGACGGCCGCCCGCTGGGACGTGGAGCTGGCCGCCGTCGAGGCGGTCGTCGCCGACCCGGGCACCGTCGTACGGCTGGTCGCCGAGCCCGGCCCGGCCGGTGCCGACGCCGTGCGCACCGCCACCCTCGGCCTCGCCCTGCGCGGCCTGGCCGTCGAACGCCTCGTCGCCGCCCGCGTGCTGCCCGAGGACGCCCCGGACGGCTGGCTCGCCGGGCCCGTCGCCCAGCAGCGCAAGGTCCTGGAGGAGTGGCGGATGGCGTACGACGTCCAGCCCGTCGCCCACCTCGGGCGTGACCCGCGCGGCCTCGACGACCTGGCCGCGCTCGCCGTGCCGGGCGTCGACCGGGACGTGGCCCCCGTCGAGTGGCCGGTCACCGACCGGCTCGCCGAGGACGGCGTGCTCGTCTGGCACCTTCCGCTGCCCGGCGCCGTCCGGGACGACCTCGACCTCGTCCGGCGCGGCGACGAACTCGTGGTGACCGCCGGGCGGTTCCGGCGGATCGTCCCGCTGCCGTCCGCCCTGCGCCGCTGCACCGTCGCCGGGGCGGGCCTGCGGGAGGGCGAGCTGCGCATCCGGTTCGCACCGGACCCGGGGTCGTGGCCGCGGCCGGCCTGACCGCGCCGGGCTGCCGCCTCTCTGCGCGGCCGGCAGCGGCGGCCCGGCTCCGGTGACCCGGCGCGGGGCCCGCGGACACGGTGAATCCCGCAGGACCGTTCGGGTAACGTCGTAGGGACGAACCGTAGTCAGGAGTCCGTCATGAGCGAAGAGCTCCCTCCGTCCGACGCCGTCGAGCCCGACGCGGACGACGAGGTGCGTGCGGCGAGCGATCCCGACGCCTGGTCCACCGCGTGCGCCGAGGACCTCGAGGCGGAGAAGGCCCGCCGCCGCACCCAGTACGGACCGCCCCCCGGCTCGGCCGCCGAGGAGCTGAAGAAGCTCGTCGACGCGGTCGCCGACAAGCTGTCCGGGGTGCAGTCGCCGCTGCTCGGGGCGGTCGCCGGGCCCGCCGCGCAGGAAGTGGTGCGGCAGGTCGTCCAGCAGGCCAAGGCCGCCGTGGAACCCGTCATCGAGCGCAACCCCGACGTCTTCGACCACCTCGCGGCGGCCGGCAACGAGCTGCTCGCCGCCTACCGCTCCGCCGTCCAGGCGCAGGAACAGCGCTGGACCGCCCGCCGGTACGACACCGACGAGCGGGACGGGCGCGACGACCGGGGCGAGGGCACGGGACCCGGGGAACGCATCGACCTGGACTGACCCCGCGCCTAGACCCGGACCGACACGTCGACCTGGCCCTACACGTCGACCCGGACCGCCGTCTCCGGTCCTCTCGGTCTCCCTCCGGCAGGCGCGTCCCATGACGCCGCCGGGCCCGTCCACCGGGCGGACGACGGGTACCCGAGGGCAGGGCCTCGGGTACCGTTGGCCGTAGCGGGGCTCGACCGAAACTGAGGGATTCATGGGACTCACCATCGGCGTCGACATCGGCGGCACGAAGATCGCGGCCGGCGTGGTCGACGAGGAAGGCAACATCCTCTCGACCTTCAAGGTGCCGACCCCCACCACGCCCGAGGCCATCGTGGACGCCATCGCCTCGGCGGTGGAGGGCGCACGCGCGGGACACGACATCGTCGGCGTGGGCATCGGCGCCGCCGGCTACGTCAACCGCCAGCGCTCGACGGTCTACTTCGCACCCAACATCGACTGGCGCAACGAGCCGCTGAAGGAGAAGGTCGAGGCCCGCGTGGGCCTCCCGGTCGTGGTCGAGAACGACGCGAACGCGGCGGCCTGGGGCGAGTACCGGTTCGGCGCCGGCAAGGGCCACCGCAACGTCATCTGCATCACGCTCGGCACCGGCCTCGGCGGCGGCATCATCATCGGCAACAAGCTGCGCCGCGGGCACTTCGGCGTGGCCGCCGAGTTCGGCCACATCCGGATGGTGCCGGACGGCCTGCTGTGCGGCTGCGGCTCGCAGGGCTGCTGGGAGCAGTACGCGTCCGGCCGCGCCCTGGTGCGGTACGCCAAGCAGCGAGCCAACGCCACCCCCGAGAACGCCGAGATCCTGCTCGGCCTCGGCGACGGAACCCCCGACGGCATCGAGGGCAAGCACATCTCCATGGCCGCCCGCCAGGGCGACCGGGTGGCCGTCGACTCCTACCGCGAGCTGGCCCGCTGGGTCGGCGCGGGCCTGGCCGACCTGGCCTCCCTCTTCGACCCGTCCGCGTTCATCGTCGGCGGTGGCCTGTCCGACGAGGGCGAGCTGGTCCTCGGCCCGATCCGCAAGTCCTACAAGCGCTGGCTGGTCGGCGGCAACTGGCGCCCGGTGGCCGACGTCCTGGCCGCCCAGCTCGGCAACAAGGCGGGCCTGGTGGGCGCGGCGGACCTGGCCCGGGAGCCCGACCCGATCATGTGACGCCCGTGTCCGGGGCGCGGGGACCGGCGCGACGAGCCACGACGAACGGCCGGTCGCGCACGAACCTCGCGCCCCGAGCGCTTGGGCGGCCGGACCCGGCTCGCGTCGTACATTGACGGCATGCCAACGCTCCCGCCGCTTCCCAACTCCCGCACGGAGCCCGACGGTTCCGCCGTCATCCGGGTCCTCGGCTACAACATCCGTTCGATGCGCGACGACACCGCCGCCCTCGCCCGCGTCATCAAGGCCTGTGCCCCCGACCTGGTCCTGGTCCAGGAGGCCCCCCGCTTCTTCCGCTGGCGCAAGAAACTCGCCCGGCTCGCCCGCGCCGCCGACCTGGTCGTCCTCACCGGCGGCGCCACGGCCGCGGGACCGGCCGTCCTGTGCTCGCTGCGGGTCACCGTCGAGCGGACCGAGGACGTACTGCTGCCGCTCACCCCCGGCCTGCACCGGCGCGGCTTCGCGACGGCCGTCGTACGGTTCGGCGATGCCCGGCTCGGCGTGCTCAGCTGCCATCTCTCGCTCCAGAAGGACGAGCGGTACGAGCAGGGCGGCATGCTCCTGGACCGGCTCGCCGGGATGGGCGTGGAGCACGCGGTCGCGGGCGGCGACCTCAACGAACGCCCGGACGGCCGCACCTTCCGCCGCCTGGCCGACGGGCTCCAGGACTGCTGGGCCGCCGCACCCTGGGGCGGCGAACACACGTCGACGCCCACGGACCCCCACCAGCGCATCGACGCGATCTTCGCGACCAAGGGCATCGAGGTACTCGGCTGCGGAGTACCCCTCGGCCACCCCGGCGTGACGCTCGCGGACCTGAAAGCGGCCACGGACCACCTGCCGGTACTGGCCGCCTTGAGGATCCCCGCCGCGTAGTCAGACCACCGCGCCCCGGCCCGGGTCGTCGTCGTCCTCGTCGTCCGGCTTCATACGCATCACCAGGGTGGCGATCCCGCCGAGGAAGCCGCCGATGCACACCGTGGCCAGCCACCAGGTCATGTCCCAGCCGAGCAGCACCGCCAGCAGGAGCAGCACGGGCGCCCCGAGGACCCCGAGCCAGGCGAACTTGGCGGTGGCGTCGGCCTCCGGCAGGGGCGGCGGCTCCGGCGGTACGAAGTGGCCCTCGTCGTCCTCGGAGAAGTCGTCGTCGGACGGCTCGGGCGCGGTGTAGTCGCGCGGGCCGACGCCGGGCGCGAACGCGATGGAGCTGCCCAGCGGCCTGGCCGCCGAAGGCGTGTCTCCCGCGCGCCCCTTGTCCCCCTTGTCCTGCCCGTTGCGGCTGTTGTCGCCGTCCTGCCCGTCCTGATCGCCGGTGCCGGGGCCGTCGTCGTTGGTCTCGGCCTCCAGCAGCGCCAGGTCCTCGACGGACTTGAAGGGCTTGGCGCCCGGCGGGTCCGGCGGTTCCTCGCCGTACCCGGCGACGATCGCCGCCCAGGCGGCCTCCTCGTCGAACGGGACGCCCTTCTCGTCCGGCTCGCGGTCCTCGCGGTCGGAGTCGTGCTCAGCCACCTGCGGTCGTCCCTTCCATGCCGAGAGCGGGCTCTGTGCCGAAGCCGGGTGCGAGCCGGCCGATGAACGCGAGGCTCTCCTCGAAGATCCGGTCCGCGTCATGGTCCAACGTGGCGACGTGGTAACTCTGTTCCAGCAGGATCTCCGTGACGTCCGTCGACGAGACGCGGCTGAGGACCCGGGCCGAGTCGGCCGGCGGCACCACATGGTCGCGGGGGCTGCGCATCAGCAGCAGCGGCTGCGTGACCTGCGGCAGCTCGCGGTCCACGATCCGGAAGAAGGTCCGCAGCGAGTGCGCCGCGTGCAGCGGCACCCGGTCGTAGCCCAGCTCCTCGCTCGACGGCTTCGCGATGTCGTTCGCGATCCCCTTCGTCGCCGGCACCAGGTGGCGGACCACCGGGAGGGCGTACGCGGCCAGACCGTGCACCTTGTTCGCCGGGTTGACGACCATGACCCCGCTGATCGCGTCCCCGTGCCTCGCGGCCAGCCGCAGGGCGAGCGCCCCGCCCATGGACAGCCCGGCAACGAACACCGTCGCGCAGCGCCCGCGCAGGGCGCGCAGCTCGCGGTCCACCTCCGCGTACCAGTCCTGCCAGCCGGTGAGCCGCAGGTCCTGCCAGCGCGTGCCGTGCCCGGGCAGCAGGGGCAGTGAGACGGTCAGACCGCGCGCGGCGAGGTACTCCGCCCAGGGGCGCAGCGACTGCGGCGAACCGGTGAAGCCGTGGCAGAGCAGGACGGCGACCTTACCGCCCTCGTGGCGCAGCGGCTCGGCTCCGGCGAGGAGCGGCACCTTCGCTCTCCTGTTCATCAAGAGGCCGCCGAGAGGGACGGCATGTGGCGTGCAGGACCTTCACCGTACGCGACCGCACTGACACCGACCAGGGCCGTAGGCGCCTTTGGCGGCGGGGCGGGTTAAGGTCTGATCGACAGACACAGGAGGCACTCGGTTGTTGTACGGCGCGATGAAGGTCACCATCGGGGGGCCGCTGAAGCTCGCCTTCAGGCCCTGGGTGGAGGGCCTGGAGAACGTCCCCGCCGAGGGCCCCGCCATCCTGGCGAGCAACCACCTGTCGTTCTCGGACTCGTTCTTCCTGCCCGCGGTCCTCGACCGCAAGGTCACCTTCATCGCCAAGGCCGAGTACTTCACCACGCCCGGCGTGAAGGGCCGGCTGACCGCCGCCTTCTTCAAGGGCGTCGGCCAGCTCCCCGTGGACCGCTCCGGCGCGCGCGGCGCGGGCGAGGCCGCGATCAGGAGCGGTATCGAGGTGCTGGAGCGCGGTGAGCTGTTCGGCATCTACCCGGAGGGCACCCGCTCGCCCGACGGCCGGCTCTACCGCGGCAAACCGGGCGGCCTCGCGCGCGTGGCGCTCGCCACCGGCGCGCCCGTCATCCCGGTCGCCATGATCGACACGGAGAAGATCCAGCCGCCCGGGAAGGTCGTCCCGAAGCTGATGCGGCCTGGCATCCGGATCGGCAAGCCGCTGGACTTCAGCCGCTACCAGGGCATGGAGCATGACCGGTTCGTGCTGCGCGCGGTGACCGACGAGGTCATGTACGAGATCATGAAGCTCTCCGGCCAGGAGTACGTCGACATGTACGCGACGGCCATGAAACGGCAGCTCGCGGAGCAGGCGAAGGCCGAGAAGGAAGCGGAGAAGGCGGCGAAGGCCGCGCTCGCGCGGGCGGAGAAGGAACAGGCCAAGAAGGAACGGTCCGAGGGGGCCTAGACAGGGCCGTCAAGGCCGGGGTGGGGGACGACGTGGCCAAGCGCGAGAGAGTCATGCGGATGTCGGTCGAGCAGCCGCTGTGGCGCGCGCTCGCCGCCTACCGGGTGCTCACGATGCTGTACGCGGTCGGGCTCTTCACCACCGCCTACGACGAGTTCGCCCGTCCCTGGCTCGCCGTCGCCTACTTCGCGGTGCTGTTCGTCTGGACCCTGGCCACCCTGCCCCGGGTAGCGAACGCCGCCAGCTGCACCAAGCGGTTCCTGGCCGCCGACCTCACCATCGCGCTCGTCGGCATCCTGCTCACACCCATCGCCGACGCGCACGCGCGCGTGCAGGCGGGCGGCCCGACACTGCCGTCGATATGGACGGCGGGTGCCGTGCTGGCCTTCGCCATCAAGGGCGGCTGGCGCTGGGCGGCCCTCGCCTCCACCCTCGTCGCCGTCGCCAACCTGGTCGAACGCGGCAGCCCCGCCCGCGACACCGTCCACAACGTGATCCTCGTCTGGGTCGCCTCCATCGCCATCGGCTACGTCGTCGAGGTCGCCCGCGCCTCCGAGCGCACCCTCGCCCGAGCCCTGGAGATCGAGGCCGCGACGCGCGAGCGGGAGCGGCTCGCCCGGGACATCCACGACAGCGTGCTCCAGGTACTGGCGATGGTGAAGCGGCGCGGGGCCGCGCTCGGCGGCGAGGCGGCCGAGCTGGGCCGGCTGGCCGGCGAGCAGGAGGTGGCGCTGCGCACGCTGGTCTCCGGCGGCCTGGTGCCCGTCTCCCGGGTGTCGGAGGACGCCGCCGAGGGCGCGGTCGTACGGGCCGTGGACGAACCCGAGACGGACGGCCCGGTCGACCTGCGCGCCCTGCTCGCCCCCTACGCCGGTGCCCGGGTCAGCCTGGCCGAGCCCGGCGCGCCCGTGCCCCTGGCGCGGCCGGCCGCGCGGGAGGTGGCGGCGGCCGTCGGGGCCGCCCTGGACAACGTCCGCCAGCACGCGGGGGAGCACGCGCGCGCGTGGATCCTGGTCGAGGACGAGCCCGACGAGGTGATCGTCACCGTACGGGACGACGGACCCGGCATCCCCGAGGGACGACTCGCGCAGGCCGAGGGCGAGGGACGGCTCGGCGTGGCCCTGTCGATCCGCGGGCGGCTGCGTGACCTGGGCGGCAGCGCCGAGCTGGTCTCGGTGCCCGGGCAGGGCACGGAGGTCGAACTGAAGGTACCGAAGGACGCGACGGACGTACGGGGGAAGGCGGAGAGCCGATGACGGACATCACTCAGGACGGGCCGGGTTCGATCAAGGTCATGGTGGTCGACGACCACCCCATGTGGCGCGACGCCGTCGCCCGCGACCTGGCCGAGTCCGGCTTCGAGGTGGTCGCCACCGCCGGCGACGGCGACCAGGCCGTGCGCCGCGCCAAGGCCGCCGTTCCCGACGTGCTGGTGCTGGACCTGAACCTGCCCGGCAAGCCCGGCGTCCAGGTCTGCAAGGAGGTCGTCGCCGCCGACCCGGCGCTGCGGGTGCTGGTGCTGTCGGCGAGCGGGGAGCACGCCGACGTGCTGGAGGCGGTCAAGTCCGGCGCGACCGGCTACCTGCTGAAGTCGGCCTCGACGGAGGAGTTGCAGGACGCGGTGCGCCGCACGGCCGTCGGCGACCCGGTCTTCACCCCCGGCCTGGCCGGGCTCGTCCTCGGCGAGTACCGCCGTCTCGCCTCCGAACCGGCCCCGGCCCAGGACACCGACGAGCCCAAGGCGCCCCGTCTGACCGACCGTGAGACCGAGGTGCTGCGCCTGGTCGCCAAGGGCCTGAGTTACAAGCAGATCGCCGAACGGCTCGTCATCTCCCACCGGACCGTGCAGAACCACGTCCAGAACACCCTCGGCAAGCTCCAGCTGCACAACCGCGTGGAGCTGGTCCGGTACGCGATAGAGCGCGGACTGGACGACGAGTGAACCGGCGGGTGCGGCGGTGAGTGACCTGTCCCACCGCTAGCGTGGAAGCAGCAGGACACTGCGGCGAAGGGACACACCCATGCGGGTCGGAGTACTGACCGGGGGCCGTGACTGCCCCGGGCTCAACGCCGTCATCCGGGCCATCGTCCGCAAGGGCGTCCAGGAGTACGGCTACGACTTCACCGGCCTCCGCGACGGCTGGCTGGGGGCGATGGAGGACGACGCGGTTCCGCTGGACATCCGCGCGGTACGCGGGATCCTGCCGCGCGGCGGTACCGTCCTCGGCTCCTCGCGCACCGATCCGTTCAAGCAGGAGGGCGGCGCCCGCCGCATCAAGGAGAACCTCGCCGCGCGGGAGATCGACGGGCTCATCGTGATCGGGGGCGCGGACACCCTGGGAGTGGCCGCGCGGCTGTGGGCCGAGCACGGGGTGCCGTGTGTCGGCGTGCCGAAGACCATCGACAACGACATGTTCGCCACGGACCGCACCCTCGGCTTCGACACCGCGGTCAACACCGCGACAGCGGCGATCGACCGGCTGCACACCACCGCCGAGTCCCACATGCGGGTGCTCGTCGTCGAGGTGATGGGCCGCAACGCCGGCTGGATCGCGATCCACTCCGGGCTGGCCGGCGGCGCGAACGTCATCCTCATCCCCGAGCAGCCCTTCGACCTCGACCAGGTGTGCGCCTGGGTCACGTCCCGCTTCCGGGCCTCGTACGCGCCCATCGTGGTCGTCGCCGACGGGGCCCGGCCCAAGGACGCCGACCTGGTGCTCAGGCACGACGCGCCGGGCAACGCCGAACCGGTGCCCCTGTCCGGGGTCGGCGAGTGGCTCGCCAGGGAGATCGAGAAGCGCACCGGCAAGGAGGCCCGTACCACGGTCCTCGGCCACCTCCAGCGCGGCGGCACCCCCAGCCCCTTCGACCGCTGGCTGGCCACCCGCTTCGGCCTGCACGCCATCGACTGCGTCCGCGACGGCGACTTCGGCACGATGGTGGCCCTGCGCGGCACGGACATCGTCCGTGTGCCGATCGCGGAGGCGACCGCCCGGCTGAAGACGGTCGACCCGAAGCTCTACGAGGAGGTCGGGGTGTTCTTCGGCTGAGACGGCCCGGCAGGGCGGGGCGGGGGCCGCACCCCGCCCGCATGTCCCGGCGTACTCGGCGCCGAACCGCGTAGTCGGCCCGCACCCCCCGAAGAAGGGACGCCCCGTGGAGATCCTCGCCTTTGGTGTGCAGGCCGACGAGAAGCCGCTGATCGAGCACGCCTTCCAGGCCCACCACGACATCCGCAGCCTGGACGTCTTCCTCAACGGGGACACCGCCCCGATCGCGGCCGGCCACGAGGTGATCTCCACCAGCGTGAACTGCGATCTCGGCCCGGGCGTCCTGGAGGCCCTCGCCGCCGGCGGCACCCGGATGGTCGCGCAGCGCTCCACCGGCTTCAACAACATCGACCTGGCGGTCGCCGAGCGCCTCGGCATGACGGTCGCCCGCGTGTCGTACTACTCGCCGTACGCGGTCGCCGAGTTCGCCTGGACGCTCGCGATGGCGGTCAACCGCCGTGTCGTCCGCGCCTCCACCCGCACCCGGGACTTCGACTTCCGTCTGGACGGTCTGATGGGCCGTGACCTGCACGGCCGCACGGCCGGCGTCCTCGGCACCGGCAAGATCGGCGAGGCGTTCACCCGGATCGCGCACGGCTTCGGCATGAAGCTGCTCGGCTGGGACATCGCCGACAACCCCGCCTGCATGGAGCTCGGCATGACGTACGTGCCCAAGGAGCAGCTCCTCGCCGAGTCCGACCTGGTGAGCCTGCACGTCCCGCTGATGCCGGAGACGTGGCACCTGCTGGACGCCGCCGCCCTGCGGACCATGAAGGACGACGTGATCCTGGTGAACTCAAGCCGCGGCGGCCTGATCGACACGGCCGCCCTCGTCGTGGAGCTGCGCGCGGGCCGCTTCGCCGGCGTCGGACTCGACGTGTACGAGGCGGAGGCGGGCCTGTTCTTCCTCGACAAGTCCCTCCAGGCCGTCGAGGACGACACCCTGGCCCGCCTCGTCACGTTCCCCAACGTTCTGGTGACGTCCCATCAGGCGTACTACACGGCGGAAGCCGTCGGCCACATCGTCGACGCCACGGTGCGCAACGTCCTCGACTACACGGCGGGCCGCCGCTCCGAGAACGTGCTGGTGCCCCGCATCTGACCCATCAGCTCCTGCACGACCGCCGCGCCGTTCAGCGTCAGCACCGACTCCGGGTGGAACTGCACCCCGGCGAAGCCCGGCCCGCGCAGGGCGTGCACCTCCCCGTTGCCCGCCCGGCTGACCTCGACACCGTGCGCGGCCAGCTCGGCGGCGGCCTCGTCGTCGCAGCGCGCCACGAAGCTGTTGTAGAAGCCCACGGTCTCCTGCCGCCCGAACAGGTCGACGACGGTCTGCGCGCCCTGGTACGGCACGTCCTTGCGGACGATCTCCAGCCCCAGCTCGGCCGCGATCAGCTCGTGCCCGAGGCAGACGCCGAGGACGCCGTGCCGGTGCTCCCGGACGACCTCGGCGGTCAGCTCCCGCAGCAACCGCATCTTGGGATCGTCCGCGTCCGACGGGTCCCCCGGCCCGGGACCCAGCACCACGGGCCCCTCGTGCCCGAGCACCGCCTCCCGCAGCCCCGGCGCGTCGTACCGCCGGACGGTCACCTCCAGGCCGCCGGAGCGCAGCACGTGCGCGAGCATCGCGGTGAAGGTGTCCTCCCCGTCGACGACCAGCGCGTGGCCGTCCAGGGCGTCCGGCCGCTCCTGCATCCGCAGCCAGAACGGCGCCAGCGAGGACCGCCGCCCGTCCAGCGCGGCCCGCACCCGCGGGTCGTCGGCCAGCCGGGGCCGCACGGCCTCCTCGCGCGGGCGGGACGGACGCACGCCCAGGGCCGCCAGCACCCCCGCCGCCTTGGCGTGCGTCTCGGCGACCTCGCCCGCCGGGTCCGAGCCCCGCACGAGCGTGGCGCCGACCGGCACCCGCAGCCGCCCGTCCGCGTCGATGTCGGCGGTGCGGATCAGGATGGGGGAGTCGAGGGTCTGGGCCCCGCCGGAGTCCTTGCCGAGCAGCGCCAGGGCGCCCGCGTAGTAGCCGCGTCCCCCGACCTCGTGCCGCTCGATGACCCGGCAGGCGTTCTGCACCGGCGAGCCGGTGACGGTCGCCGCGAACATGGTCTCCATCAGCACCTCCCGGACGTCCAGCGAGGACCGGCCGCGCAGCTCGTACTCGGTGTGCGCGAGGTGCGCCATCTCCTTCAGCCGGGGCCCGACGACGACCCCGCCCATGTCACCGACGGTGCACATCATCTTGAGCTCCTCGTCGACGACCATCGACAGCTCCTCGATCTCCTTGCCGTCGGCGAGGAAGTCCAGCAGGTGCTCGGGGGTCGGCCCCTCGGCGGGATAGCGGTAGGTGCCGCTGATCGGGTTCATGACGACCGTGCCGCCGGACATCCGCACATGCACCTCGGGACTGGCTCCGACCAGTGTGCGGTCCCCGGTGTGCACGACGAACGTCCAGTACGCGCCGCGCTCGCCCTCCAGCAGTCGCCGGAACAGCGCCAGCGCGTCAGCCCGCCCGAAACCGGGGATCCCGCCCTCGTACGTCCGCCGGATGACGAAGTTCGCGCCCTCGCCCCGCCCGATCTCCTCGCGCAGCACCCGCCCGACGATCTCGGCGTACTCCTCGTCGGCGACGTCGAAGCCGCCGCCGACGACCCGCACGGGATGCGCCGGAAGCCGCGACAGGGCCTGCTCCAGGGGCACCTCGTGCGTCTCCTCGGGGGTCAGGACCAGCAGCGGCGTGCCGTCGTCGCGGACGTCGAAGCCGCGCTCGCGGATCTGCCGGAAGGGGACGAGCGCCAGGCCCTCCTCGGGGAGGGCGGCCAGACGGTCACACCCGGCCACCGGGCCGAGCAGCACCTCGACCACGTCCTGGTCGTGTCCCGGGGTGCGGCGGCGGAGCAGGGCGAAGGGGCGGGGGTCGTGCGCGAGCTGTGCCAGGTCCATGGTTCCTCTTCCGTCGATGTTCGGTGAGGAACGGCCCCGGTCACGGAAACGCCGAAGGCCGCCCCTCGGGCGGCCTTCGCGACGTTCTCGGGTACGCGCAGTCAGTGGGCCGCCGGAGAAGCGGTCCACCACCAGCTCTGGATCGAGTGCGCGAACATGCGACGCACTGTACCCGATGTCCGCACCGTGTACCCCGTGTCTCACTTGATGGGCAGTGGCCGGAAGGCCCGTCACGACCCCGTAGTGTTGAGGCGTGACCGTGAACGCTAAGACCAGCGCGAGCGCTGGCAACACCTGGCGAAACCTGCCCGCGGCGCAGCAGCCCGAGTACCCCGACCCCGAGGCTCTGCGCGCAGTGATCGCGGACCTCGAGTCGTATCCGCCGCTCGTCTTCGCGGGCGAGTGCGACCAGCTGCGCGCCCGGATGGCGGCCGTCGCCAAGGGAGAGGCGTTCCTCCTCCAGGGCGGCGACTGTGCCGAGGCGTTCGACGCGGTGTCCGCCGACCAGATCCGCAACAAGCTCAAGACGCTGCTCCAGATGGGCGCCGTACTGACGTACGCCGCGTCCGTACCCGTGGTGAAGGTGGGCCGCATCGCCGGCCAGTACTCCAAGCCGCGCTCCAAGCCCACCGAGACCCGCGACGGCGTGACGCTGCCGACCTACCGGGGCGACTCCGTCAACGGCTTCGACTTCACCGAAGAGGCCCGCGTCCCGGACCCCGAGCGGCTCAAGCGCATGTACCACGCCTCGGCCTCCACGCTGAACCTGGTGCGCGCCTTCACCACCGGCGGCTACGCGGACCTGCGCCAGGTGCACGCCTGGAACCAGGACTTCGTGAAGTCGTCCCCCTCCGGGCAGCGCTACGAGCAGCTGGCCCGCGAGATCGACAACGCGCTGAACTTCATGCACGCCTGCGGGGCCGACCCGGAGGAGTTCAAGACGGTCGAGTTCTACTCCTCGCACGAGGCGCTGCTGCTCGACTACGAGTCGGCGCTCACCCGCGTCGACTCGCGCACGGGCCAGCTGTACGACGTCTCCGCGCACATGGTGTGGATCGGTGAGCGCACCCGGCAGCTGGACCACGCGCACATCGAGTTCGCCTCGCAGATCCGCAACCCGATCGGCATCAAGCTCGGCCCGACGACCACGGCCGAGGAGGCGCTGCAGTACATCGAGCGCCTCGACCCGGAGCGCGAGCCGGGCCGGCTGACCTTCATCGTCCGCATGGGCGCCGACAAGATCCGCGACAAGCTCCCCGAGCTGGTCGAGAAGGTCACGGCGTCCGGCGCGGTGGTGGCCTGGGTGACCGACCCGATGCACGGCAACACCTTCGAGGCCGCCTCCGGGCACAAGACCCGCCGCTTCGACGACGTGCTCGACGAGGTCAAGGGCTTCTTCGAGGTCCACAAGGAGCTCGGCACCCACCCGGGCGGCATCCACGTGGAGCTCACCGGTGACGACGTCACCGAGTGCGTCGGCGGCGGCGACGAGATCTTCGTCGACGACCTGCACCAGCGCTACGAGACCGCCTGCGACCCGCGCCTGAACCGCAGCCAGTCGCTGGACCTGGCGTTCCTCGTCGCCGAGATGTACAGGGACCAGTAACCGGGTCGCCTGTTACAGGACTGTCCCTGAAAGTGGAGTGGGGCGCGGATCACATACGATCCGCGCCCCACTCCACTTTTGCGGCTCCTGAGCGACGGGTAAGGTTAGGTTAGCCTCACCGATCAAGGGTCGGGATGGCACGACCCAGATCCCGTCCGGAGGTGAGCCGCGTGTACGTCTGCAGTTGCTTCGGCATCACCGAACAGCAGGTCAAGCAGCACGCGGAGAACGGTGCCTGTACACCCCGGCAGATAGCCTCCGCCTGCAAGGCGGGCACGGACTGCGGATCGTGCGTACGCCGGATCCAGGCCCTGCTGGGCAGGGGTGCGTGTCCGCGCCGTGAGCTGGCCGACCAGGGACAGCCGGTCCTGGCCGAGCTGGAAGGGCTCGAAGAGCTGGAAGAGGCGGCGGCCTAGCTGTCCGGCTGCTCGATCAGCTGCGCGAGGTACAGCGCCTCGCCGAGCTTCTCGATCAGCTCCAGCTGGGTGTCCAGGTAGTCGATGTGGTGCTCCTCGTCGGCCAGGATGTCCTCGAAGATGTTCGCGGACGTGATGTCGCCCTTCTCGCGCATCACCTTGATGCCGCGCCGGAGCCGGTCGATCGCCTCGACCTCGATCTGCCGGTCGGCCTCGAACATCTCCTTGACGGTCTGCCCCACACGGACGTGGAAGAGCCGCTGGTAGTTGGGCAGTCCCTCCAGGAACAGGATCCGGTCGGTGAGCACCTCCGCATGCTTCATCTCGTCGAACGACTCGTGCCGGGTGTACTTGGCGAGCTTCGTCCAGCCGAAGTTCTCCTGCATCTTCGCGTGCAGGAAGTACTGGTTGATGGCGGTCAGCTCACCGGTGAGCTGCTCGTTGAGGAATTCGATGACCTCGGGGTCGCCCTGCATCGCAGAGGCTCCTTCCAGCCGGTGTGTACGGGCGGGTTGCGCCGCATGATTCCACCGGGAACGAAGATCGTCCAGTAAGTCTGTACTTAGTAAGTTAGGGCATGCTTAGTCAAATTGGTCCGTAATGCCCGAATCTGAGTGGGCCCGGTCCTGTGCATCCCGCGGGGTCTGTCAGGATGGAGTCATGGGTCAGCCGGTGGAACGCGGATGGGGAGCGCGTGAGTCAGGAGGAGCGGCACAGCCCGAGCTTCCGCCGGGACAGCGCCTGCAGCGCGGCTGGCCGGTCACGCACTACGGGCCCGTGCCCCGGTTCCGGCCCGAGCGCTGGGAGTTCCGGGTCTTCGGCGCCACGGCCGACGGCGGGAAACACTGCTGGTCCCACGAGGAGTTCACGGCCCTGCCGCACACCACCGTCGTGGCCGACCTGCACTGCGTCACGAAGTACAGCATGCTCGGCGCCGAGTGGGGCGGCATCCCCGCCCGGACCATCCTGGAGATCGCGCCGCCCGCGCCCGAGGTCACCCATGTGATGGTGTGGGCGGAGTACGGATTCAGCTCCAACATGCGGCTGTCCGACTTCGCCTCCGAACGCACCATCTTCGCCACCCACAAGGACGGCGAACTGCTGACCGCCGAGCACGGCTTCCCGCTGCGCTTGATCGTCCCCCACCTGTACGCCTGGAAGGGCCCCAAGTGGGTCCGCGGTGTGGAGTACATGACCGCCGACCGGCGCGGCTTCTGGGAGGAGCGCGGCTACCACAACATCGGCGACCCGTGGAAGGAACAGCGCTACTCGTACCAGGAGGAGCCCGGGGACGGCCCCGAGCTCTGAGCGGTACGGCTCAGCTCTCCCGGAGCTTCTTCAGCCGCTCCACGTCCGCCGCGTGTCCCTCCTTGCCGCCGGGCGTCTCGATGATCAGGGGGACGCCCTCCGTCGCGGGATGGTTCATCAGCGCCCGGAACGGGTCCTCGCCGATGTGCCCGGCGCCGATGTTGGCGTGCCGGTCCTTGTGGGCGCCGACCACGTCCTTGGAGTCGTTGGCGTGGATCAGCTTCAGCCGGCCATCGCCGACCGTGTCCACCAGCAGGTCCAGCGTCTGGTGCATGCCGCTGGGTCCGGTCAGGTCGTGCCCCGCCGCGAAGACATGGCAGGTGTCCAGGCACACGCCCAGCTTGGGGTGGGCGTCCAGCGCCTCGAAGTAGGGCCCGAAGTCCCACGTCCGCGAGCAGAGCGAGGCGCCCTGGCCCGCCGTCGACTCCAGCAGCAGATACGGGTCGTCGTCGTGGGTCAGCTCGTCCAGCAGTGGCAGCATGTACTCCCGTACCTGCTTCAGGGCCACCGACCTGTCCCGGCCGCCGGTCGCGCTGCCCGTGTGCACGACCACACCCAGCGCGCCGATCTCCCGCCCGCGCCGCAGCGAGTGCCGCAGCGACTCCACCGACCGCTCCACCGTCGCTTCGGTGTGCGAGCCGAAGTTGATCAGGTACGGGGCGTGGACGTACGCCGGGACCGACTCGGCCTCGCACGCCGCGCGGAACGCCTCGTCCTGCTTCGGATTGCCGGCCGGCGTGGCCCAGCCGCGCGGGTTGGCGACGAAGACCTGCACCGTCTCGGCCCGCAGGTCGCGGGCGTAGGACAGGCCGACGGAGTGGAGACCGCCGGCCACGGGGACATGGCCGCCGACGGGATTGCGCGGGCGGCCGGACTGCTGACTGTTCACCCGTTCAGGGTGTCATGCGGACGGACGTGTCCGGACGGGAGATCCGTGTGATGTCCGCGTCGGCGGTCGGGACTCGTCAAATGCCGTGCGGGTGTCGTGCCGTGCGGTGGTGTCCGGGCGGGTGTCGTGCCGTGCGGTGCCGCCTGTTGCTGCCGTCCGGTCCCGGTGGCGGCCGGTGCTGATGCCGTCGCGTGCGGTGGCGTCCCGTCCAGTGCTGTTCGGTCCCGTGTCGTTTCCGTGCGGTGGCGGCCCGTCCAGTTCCGTCGGTCCGGTGTTGTCCGGGCCGGTGCCTTTTCCGTGCCGTGTCGTCCCGTGTGGTGGCGGCCCGTCCAGCGTCGTCCCGGCCGGTGGCCCCCCGTGCGGATCTAGCGGATCTCGATCGTGATCGTCGATCCCTTGGGCGCGGTGTCCCCGCCCTCGACGGACTGGCCCCTGACGGTGTCGCCGAACAGGCCGAGCAGACCGCGGTCCTCGTCGACCTGGAAACCGGCGGCCTCCAGTTTCCGCGTGGCGTCGTCGACGCTGTCGCCGACCACGTCCGGCACCTCGATCATCTCCGGGCCCTTGGACAGCGTCAGCGTGACCGTGTCCCCTTCGGCGGCCCGGCTGCCGCTGCCCGGGGTCTGTCGGGCGACCTGGCCCTTGTCGTGCTCCGAGTTGACGCGCTCGGGGGCCACCTTGACCTTCAGGCCGGCGTCCTCCAGCTCGGCCGTGGCGCCGGCCAGGTCCTCCCCGGTCACGTCCGGGACGTCCACCGGACGGCCCTTGCTGACGGTGAGCGCGACGGCCGAGCCGGCCCGCACCTTCGTGCCCTGCTCGGGATCGGTGGAGATCACCATGCCCCTGGGCACGTCCCCGCTGAACTCCCGGGTCACCATGCCCGGCTCCAGTCCCTCGTCCTTCAAGACCTCCCGCGCCCTGTCCAGCCGGTAGCCCTGCAGGTCGGAGACGCGCACGGTCTGCGGTCCCTTCGAGATCGTGAGGGTCACCGCGTCGTTGCTCCGGATGCGGGCGCCGACCTCCGGGTCCGTGCTGATGACCGTGCCGCGCCGCACGGTGTCGCTGTAGGCGTGCCGGACCGAGCCGACCTCGAGCCCGGCCCGGTCCAGCCGGTCCCGGGCCTGCTGCTCGGTCTTCTCCAGCAGCGGCGGCACCTGGGTGAACTGGCCGGAGTTGATGTACCAGATGCCCGTGCCGACGCCGAGCACCAGCAGGACGGCGACCACGATCGCGAACGGCCCGCGCCGGAGACCCGAGCGGCGCCGGGGCGGCGGCGGAGGAGGCGTCTGGAACCGGCTGGTGCGGTGCAGCGGCGGCGCGCCGGCGTCGTCCGGCTCCTCGGCCTCGTTGACCGGCAGCAGCCGCGGCACGGTCAGCGCGCGCGGGATCACGCTCGTACGGTCCTCGGCGTTGTCGTGCTCCGCGGAGAGCGCCTGCGGCGGCACCGCGTCCAGCTGGTCCGCGCTGAGCCGGCCGCGCGCCTCGCGGAGCCGCGCGAGCAGCGCCACCGCGTCGTGCGGGCGGACGTCCGGGGTGCGCGCGGTCGCCGACGCGACCAGCTCGTCCAGCTCGTACGCCATACCGGGCACGATGGCCGACGGCGGCGGCACGTCCTCGTGCAGATGCTTGTAGAGGATGGTGGCGGGGGAGTCGCCGTCGTGGGGCTTGTCGCCGGTGAGGGTCTCGAAGAGCATGACGCCGCACGCGTACACGTCGACCCGGGGGTCGGCGGTGCCGTGCTCTATCTGCTCGGGCGCGAGGTACGAGACCGTGCCGAGCACGGTCCCGGTGGTGTTCGTCACCGTGTCCACGGCCCGTACCAGACCGAAGTCGGCGACCTTGACCCGCCCGTCGTCCCCTATCAGGACGTTCTCCGGCTTCATGTCCCGGTGCACGAACCCGGCGCGGTGCGCCGCGCCGAGCGCCGCCAGCACCGGCTCCAGGATGTCCAGGGCGGCCCTCGGCTGCAGCGCCCCGCGCTCGCGCAGCACGTCACGCAGCGTGCAGCCGGCCACGTACTCCATGGCCAGGTACACGTACGGCCCGTCGGTCCCCTGGTCGAAGACCTGCACCACGTTCGGGTGCGCCAGCCGGGCCACCGACTTCGCCTCGCGGATGAACCGCTCGACGAACGTGCCGTCGGCCGCGAGCGTAGGGTGCATCACCTTGAGCGCGAGGACGCGGTCGAGCCGGGTGTCCACGGCCCGGTAGACCGTGGCCATCCCGCCGACCGCGATCCTCGCGTCGACGCGATACCGGCCGTCGAGCAACTGCCCGACCAGAGGGTCCTGAAGGGTCGTGTCCACGCAGGCGAGTGTACGAGCAGCCGCCGACAGCGCTGACCGTTCCGCCTGCTTGGGGACGTAATGCAGCAGAGCTGTGACTGACGCGCTACTGGAACGCCGGGCGCTCGGGGTCCAGGTCCGCGCGGCCCTCCGTCGGTGAGGACGCCTCCGCGAAGTGCCGCCGGGGAATCCGCCCCGCCCGGTACGCCAGCCGTCCCGCCTCCACCGCGTGCTTCATCGCCTCGGCCATCAGCACGGGCTCCTGCGCCCGGGTGACCGCCGAGGCGAGCATCACACCGGCACAGCCCAGCTCCATCGCCAGCGCCGCGTCGGAGGCCGTGCCGGCTCCGGCGTCCAGGATCACCGGCACGCGCGCGTGCTCCACGATCAGCTGGAAGTTGTGCGGGTTGCGGATGCCGAGCCCGGAGCCGATCGGCGAGCCCAGCGGCATGATCGCGGCACAGCCCACGTCCTCCAGTTTCCGGGCCAGCACGGGGTCGTCGTTGGTGTACGGCAGGACCGTGAACCCGTCGTCGACCAGGGTCTCGGCCGCGTCCAGCAGCTCGATAGGGTCCGGCAGCAGGGTGCGCTCGTCGGCGATGACCTCCAGCTTGATCAGGTCGGTGCCGAGCGCCTCCCGTGCCAGGCGGGCGGTGAGGACGGCCTCTCCGGCGGTGAAGCAGCCGGCCGTGTTCGGCAGCAGGCGGATGCCGAGCCTGTTCAGGACGGACAGCACGGAACCGTGCACCGAGGGGTTCACGCGCCGCATCGCGACGGTCGTCAGCTCCGTCCCGGACGCCACGAGCGCGCGCTCCAGCACGTCGAGGCTGGGCGCCCCGCCCGTGCCCATGATCAGGCGGGACGTGAGGGACGTACCGCCGAGGACGAACGGATCGTCGGCCATGGTCAGCCTCCTTGGACGGCGGTGAGGACTTCCACGCGGTCTCCCTCGGCCAGCGCCGTGGCAGCCCACTGCGCGCGCGGGACGACGGTTTCGTTGAGGGCGGCGGCGACTCCGGAGGGCGCCCTGGTGAGGGACCGCACCACCGCGTCGAGGGCCGTGCCGGGCTCGATCTCCTGCGGCTCCCCGTTGACGTGGATCTTCATGCGGGCTGCTCCGTGAGGGCCGCGGCGGTGCTGAAGCGCCTGGGGGTGAAGGGGCGCGCCTCCTCCGGGAGTTCGCCGGTCGTCAGGACGTGTGCCATGACGTCGCCGGTGACCGGGGTGAGCAGGACGCCGTTGCGGTAGTGCCCGGTGGCCAGCAGCAGCCCGTCCAGCCCGGTCGGGCCGAGCAGCGGCGCGTTGTCGGGGGAGCCGGGCCGCAGCCCCGCCCGTGTCTCGGTGAGCGGCAGCTCGGTGATGCCGGGGACCAGTTCGTGCGCGTCGCGCAGCAGCTCGTACACGCCGCCCGCGGTGACCGTCGTGTCCCAGCCCATCTCCTCGCTCGTCGCGCCGATGACGAGTTCGCCGCTCTCCCGCGGCACCAGGTAGACATGGCTGCCGCGCACCACGGCCCGCACGGTGCGGCTCAGGAACGGCGTCCCGTGCGCGGGCATGGTCAGCCGTACGACCTGCCCCTTCACGGGCCGCACGGGCGGCACGACGTCCCGCGGGACGCCCGCCAGCCGTCCGCTGAGGCTGCCCGCGGCGAGGACCACCTGCCCGGCGCCCAGCTCGGTGCCGTCGGCCGTGACGACCCCCGCGGCCCGGTCGTGCAGGACGGTGAGCCGTTCGGCCCGGACGCGGTGGAAGACGACGCCCGCCCGCTCGCACGCGGCGACCAGCGCCCCGGCCAGCCGCCGAGGGTCGATCTGGTGGTCGCCGTCGACCCGCAGCCCGCCGCGCACGCCCGGCGCGAGCATCGGCTCCAGGCGCCGGCACTCCCGCCCCGACAGCCACTGCGAGTCCAGTCCCGACCGCTGCTGCAGGGCGTGCAGCTCGCGCAGATGGGCCCGGTCGTCGGCGTCCAACGCGACGGCGAGCGTGCCGCTGCGGCGGTAGCCGAGGTCGTGGCCGGTGAGGTCGGTGAGCTCGGCGGCGAAGTCCGGGTAGCGCCGGGCCGAGGCCACGTTGAGGCCCAGCAGGGTCTGCTCCCCGTAGTGCAGCTCCGTGACGGCGGCCAGCATCCCGGCCGCCACCTGTGCGGCTCCGCCGCCCGGCTCGGGGTCCACGACAGCGGTGACGAACCCGCGCTGCGCGGCCCGCCAGGCCGTGACCAGGCCGATGATTCCGCCCCCCACGACGAGGACGTCTGACGTGCGCGTAGGCGACATGGGCGTCCAGCCCCTCCCTTCGCCGGCATGACCCGGATCAGGTTCGTACGGTCGGAGGCCGCCAGCCTCCCTCTCAGCCCGGTGCGTCCGGGCTCCCGCGAGTGCTTTACGTCGGCCACCCTAGCCCGAGCCTCCGTGGCTCGGTAAGAGCAGGGCCGGCGGCGCCAGGGGTGTGGAGCAGGTCACTGCACACGAACGCTGACTGACAGTTTGTCAGTTGTCTATGGTGATCAGGTGAGCGAGCAGACGCAGGAACAGGGCCCGGGAGGGGCTGGTCCCACGGCGCGGCGCGTGGTCGTGGCGGGCGCGGGCATGGCCGGCGTGCAGACGGCGGTCGCCCTGCGGGAGCAGGGCTTCACCGGCACCGTGCTCCTCATCGGCGCGGAGCCCCACCAGCCGTACGACCGGCCGCCGCTGTCCAAGGCCGTGCTGCTCGGCAAGGCCGAGGGCTCCGCCTTCGACGTCGACTTCGAGGCGCTCGGCATCGAACTGCGGCTCGGCTGCGAAGTGCTGGGCCTGCGCCCCGGCGACCACGAGCTGGACACCGAGGCCGGGCCCGTGCCCTACGACGTCCTGGTCGTGGCCACCGGCGCCGAGCCGATCCGGCTGCCGGGCGCGGAGGGCGTGCCCGGGGTGCATCTGCTGCGCACCCTGGACGACGCCGAACGGCTGCGGCCGGTGCTCGCCCGGCAGCACGACATCGTGGTCGTCGGCGCGGGCTGGATCGGCGCGGAGTTCGCCACCGCCGCGCGCGAGGCGGGCTGCGCGGTCACCGTCGTGGAGGCCGCCGAACGGCCGCTCGCGGGCGCGCTGCCCGCCGAGGTGGCCGCACCCATGGCCGCCTGGTACGCCGACGCCGGTGCCGTGCTGCGGACGCACACGCGCGTGGAGCGCGTCGAGCCCGGCGCGGTGGTCCTGGACGACGGCTCCCGGCTGCCCGCGGGCGCGGTCGTCGTCGGCATCGGTGCCCGCCCCGCCACGGCCTGGCTCGCCGGCTCCGGGATCGAGCTGGGCGCGCACGGCGAGATCGTGGCCGACGAGCACCTGCGCAGCTCGCTGCCGGACGTCCACGCGGTCGGCGACTGCGCCTCCTTCCCGTCGGGACGGTACGGCGAGCGCCTGCTGGTGCACCACTGGGACAACGCCCTTCAGGGGCCGCGCACGGTGGCCGTCAACATCGTCGGCCGGGCCACCGGCGAGGCGCCGGCGGTCTACGACCCGGTGCCGTACTTCTGGTCGGAGCAGTTCGGCCGTTTCGTCCAGTACGCCGGCCACCACGCGACGGCCGACCGGACGGTGTGGCGGGGCGACCCCTCCGGCCCGGCCTGGACGGTGTGCTGGCTCCGCGCGCGCCGTCTGGTCGCGCTGCTGGCGGTGGGCCGGCCCAGGGACCTGGCCCAGGGGCGCCGCCTGATCGAGTCGGGTGTGCCGGTGGATCCCGAGCTGCTGGCGGATCCGGCGAGGCCCTTGAAGGCGGCCACGGCGTAGGTGCGGGGGACGGCGCGTCCGCCGGGTGGACCGGCCTGACTTCCGACTGTCAGTGCCGGATGGCAGGCTAGTTTCCGTGACCGAGATTGACGCAAAGATCGATGCTCTCGTCCCCGGCTGGCTCACTCTCCCCGACATCGCCGAAAAGCTCGGCGTCGAGGTGACGCGTGTGCGGCAGCTGGTCAAGGAGGGCCAGCTCATCGCCGTACGCCGTGGTGAGAACAAGGCGCTGCACGTCCCCGCGGACTTCATCGACGGGGACAGGGTCGTCAAGGGCCTGTCCGGAACCCTGACGCTCCTGCGGGACGACGGCTTCACGGTCGAAGAGATGCTGGAGTGGCTCTTCACGCCCGACCCCAGCCTGCCGGGCACGCCCGCGCAGGCGCTGCGCGAGAATCGCGGCACGGAGGTGAAGCGCCGCGCCCAGGCGCTCGCAGTCTGACCCGAGCCGACCGAAGACCGTCCGGTACTGTCCGAGCAGGGCCGGATCCGAACAGCCGTCCGGTGTACGGGCCGCGGTTCCCGCGGGCCACGGTCCCGAGCCGTCCCGCGCCCGCCGCGCCCGTACGCCGGAGGCAAGGCCCTGCCGCGGCCGTGCCGCAGAACAAAGACGGCCGTGCCGCCGACTGCCGCGGCCGGTCCGCCGACAGCGCGGCCGTGCCTCGGCAACCGGAGCGCGGCCGCACCACCGACAACGGGGGGACACGCCCATGCCCGACACCGCCGCCTCCGCGCGCGCCCGGCTCGCCGGCGCCCGGGTCTACCTCTGCACCGACGCCCGCAAGCGCCAGGGCGACCTCGCGGAGTTCCTGGACGCGGTCCTGGCGGGCGGTGTCGACATCGTGCAGCTGCGCGACAAGGGCATGGAGGCCGCCGAGGAGCTGGACCACCTGCGCGTCTTCGCCGAGGCCTGCGCCCGGCACGGTAAGCTCCTCGCGGTCAACGACCGCGCGGACGTCGCCCACGCCGCCGGCTCCGACGTCCTGCACCTCGGCCAGGGCGACCTCCCGGTCCCCGCGGCCCGCGCGATCCTCGGCGACGGCGTCCTGATCGGCCGCTCCACGCACGCCGAGTCGGAGGCGGCGGCCGCCGCCGTCCAGGAGGGCGTGGACTACTTCTGCACGGGCCCGTGCTGGCCGACCCCCACCAAGCCCGGCCGGCACGCCCCGGGCCTGGACCTCGTCCGCTCCACCGCCGCCCTCGGCACCGACCGCCCCTGGTTCGCCATCGGCGGCATCGACCTCGGCAACCTCGACCAGGTCCTGGAGGCGGGCGCCCGCCGGGTCGTCGTCGTACGGGCGATCACGGAGGCGGACGACCCGGGCGCGGCCGCGGCCGAGTTCGCGAAGCGGCTGCGGCAGGTCTGAGGCGCCCCCCTGCGGCAGGCCGTACGGACACCGGGTTGGCTCGTCTGTGTCCAAGGGATGGACAGCAGTGCGACAATTCGGGCAAATTACCACCGTCCGGTTGGGGGACCGCCGCCCCCTGACTAACCTGCCGGTATGGCCCTCGGAACCGCATCCACCAGGACTGATCGCGCACGCACCGTGCGCGACATGCTCGCCGCCGGCAAGACGACGTACTCGTTCGAGTTCTGGGCCCCCAAGACGGAGAAGGGCGAGCGGAACCTCTGGAACGCGCTCCGCAGGGTCGAGGCCGTCGGCCCCGACTTCGTCTCCGTGACCTACGGCGCGGGCGGTTCCACGCGCGCGGGCACCGTCCGGGCGACCGAGCAGATCGCCTCCGACACCACGCTCACCCCGGTCGCGCACCTCACCGCGGTCAACCACTCCGTGGCCGAACTGCGCAACATCATCGGCCAGTACGCCGACGCCGGGATCCGCAACATGCTCGCCGTGCGCGGCGACCCGCCCGGCGACCCCATGGGCGAGTGGATCCCGCACCCGCGGGGCCTGACCTACGCGGCCGAACTCGTCCGGCTCATCAAGGAGTCGGGCGACTTCTGCGTCGGCGTCGCCGCCTTCCCCGAGATGCATCCGCGCTCCGCCGACTGGGACACGGACGTGACGCACTTCGTCGACAAGTGCCGGGCGGGCGCCGACTACGCGATCACGCAGATGTTCTTCCACCCGGAGTCCTATCTGCGCCTGCGTGACCGAGTGCACGCCGCCGGCTGCGAGACCCCGGTCATTCCCGAGGTCATGCCGGTGACCAGTGTGAAGATGCTGGAACGGTTGCCAAAGCTCAGCAACGCCTCGTTCCCGGACGCCTTGAAAGAGCGGATCCTCACAGCGAAGGACGATCCGGCGGCGGTACGCTCCATTGGCATCGACTTCGCCACGGAGTTCTGTGCGCGGCTGCTGGCCGAGGGGGTCCCCGGGCTGCACTTCATCACGCTCAACAACTCCACGGCGACGCTGGAAATCTACGAGAACCTGGGCCTGCACCACCCGCCGCAGGCCTAGACCGGCCGCACCGGTGTACGACACACTGCGTAGCGGCCACTGGGAGAGGGGCGTACATGGGCTGGACGGTCCTCTACATCGCGTTCGGCATCGTCGCGCTGTGGCTGCTGGGCGAGGTGCTGCTGCAGTACAAGGCGCGTCTGCGCTGGCGGCTGCTCGCCTTCGTCGGCTTCCTCGGTGTCGTGGTCGGTGTCCTCATGCCGTCCGTCGTCGTCATCGGACTGGGGGCGGCCGCCTTCGCGGTCGGCCAGACCTATGTGACGCTGTCGTTCCGCCGGGGCTTCTCGGCCGGCTGGGCGATGTCCGCGCCCGCGCTGGGCGGTCTGGGCGCCAGCAAGCGCCGTCGCGGCGAGCGGGGCCGCCAGGAGCCCACCCTGGAGGTCTCCGGCCTGGAGGCGGCCGAGGGCGACTACGGCGACGACCACACCCAGGGTGGCGATGGCATGCCGTACGGCCAGGACGACGACTACGACCGCGACGACGTCTTCGCACCCGCCCGGCCCGGCCGGCCGACGGACGCCGAGACCACCACGGTGTACGAGCCGCATCCCCTGCCCGACGACACCGGCCACTACGGCGTGTACAGCGAATCCGGCTACGCCCAGGACCAGCACGCGGCGGCCGCCCGGACCGCCGACCAGGCCTACGCCTACGACTACTCCGGCTACGGCCAGCAGGGCTACGGCTACGACGCCGCCGGCCAGCAGCAGTACGCGGCCTACTCCGACCCCTACATCGGCACCCAGTCCTACGGCGGCTCGTACGACCAGGGCTACGGCGGCCAGCAGTACGAGCAGCAGGGCTACGGCCAGGGCCAGTACGGCACCGGCGGCTACGGCGAGACCCCGCCCGGCGGCGTCTGGGTCCCCCAGCAGCGCACTACCGACGACCCGTACGGCGGCGAGCTCCCGCCGGAGCAGCCGTACCCGTACCAGGACAACGGGCAGCAGACGCAGGGGAACGGGTACGACGAGCAGTACCGGTTCTGAGGGACCGGATGCCGCGTCACCGCGAGCCGCGGAATTCCGGCCCTTCCACGATCAGCCCGGCGACCAGGGCGCCCGACATGCCCGCGTGCGGCAGGCCGCCGCCGGGGTGAGCCCAGCCGCCGACGGTGAACAGGCCCTCGACGCGCGTGCTGTTCGACGGGTGCAGCAGACGTCCGCCGGCCGCGGCCAGCGCCGGTGCCGGGACGGCTCCGCCCTCCGCGCCGGTCGCCTCCGCGACGTCGTCCGGGGTGCGGATCTCGTGCCAGAGGAGCCGGTCGCGCACGCCGGGTATCGCGCGCTCGGCCGCGGCGATCACGTACTCGGCGTGCCGCTCGTCGGCCTGTGACCCGGCGGGCACCACCGTGCTGAGCGTGACCGCCTCGTGGCCGGGGTCCGGCACGAGGGCCGGATCGTCGGGCCGCAGGACCGAGACGGTCGGGTGCGCGACCGGGCCCGGAGTCCGGCCGGACAGCGCGTCCAGCTCCGACTCGCGGTCCGGTGTGTGCACCACTGTGCGGTGCGCGGTGCCCTCGGGCTGGCCGCCGCGCAGGGCCAGCAGCACCGTGAGACGGCTGGCCGTCCCGCGCTGCGCGGGCACCTCGCCGTCGCCCCGTACCGCCGTGCCCCGGGTGAGACGGTGCAGCGCGGCGGGCGCGACACCGGCGACCACGAAGTCCGCCTCCGCCACCGTCCCGTCGGCGAGCTCCACCCCGGCCACCCGGCCGTCCTTCTCCAGCACCCCGGTGACCTCGGCGCCGAAACGGAACTCGACCTTACGGGCGACGCAGCGCTCGTACACCGCACGCGCCAGCTCACGCAGACCGCCTCGCACGTACCAGGTGCCGAAGGCATGCTCCATGTAGGGCAGCACCGCCGCGCTCGCCGGGGTCTCCCGGGGATCGAGGCCGTACGCGAGCGCGTGGCTCTCCAGCAGCGCGGCGAGCCGGGGGTCGCGCAGTTCCCAGGCGCCGATCTCGGCGAGCGTGGCCGCGCGGCGGGTGCGCAGCAGCCGCTTGTGGGGGACCGCCGGGTAGGGCTCGCGCTCGGCCAGCACCTGCCAGTTCGGCCACAGCGGTTCCTCCAGGAGGGGCCGGCGGGTCCGGTCCCAGGCCTCGCGGGCGCGCACCAGGAAGTCGCCCCAGCGCTGCCCGGCGCCCGGCCCGAGCGCCTCGTCCAGGGCCGCGACGACGCCCGCGCGGGAGGCGTTGGGCAGCGCGGCCCGCGTGCCGTCCGGGAACACGTGCCGTACCGAGGGGTCGACCTGCACCAGCTCGACGCACGCCTCCAGCGGCTCCTTGCCCGTTTTGACGAACAGGTCGCGGTAGACCGCCGGCAGCGGCAGCAGCGCGGGTCCGGTGTCGAAGGAGAAGCCGTCCCGCTGGAAGCGGCGCACCGCTCCGCCGTACGTCTGCGTCCGCTCGTACACCGCCACCCGGTGGCCCGCGACGGCCAGCCGGGCGGCGGACGCCAGTGCGCCCATCCCGGCGCCGATCACCGCAATCCGTGCCATGCCAGGGACTTTATCGGCCCCCTCGGACAGTCCACGCCCGGGCCGGTGACCAGCGGTGTTCCCCGCTGTCGGAGGGACGGTACGGCCGGGGGAGTACGGGCGCGGACGCGCTCGTGACCAGGCGGTGGCGCAGCGCGCTGAGGGCGCGTGCGCACGACTGAGTATCCGTACCTAGTCGGCGAGATGAGTACGCGCGCGGATGGGGCACGACCTGCGCGAAGGAGAGAGTGGAGACACGGAGAGGGGCACGGCTCCGGTACCGGCGACACGGGGCGCCGGAACGGTCCGGCCCGCGATCCGCTCCTTCCGTCGGCGACGCCGGCGGGAGCGAGGCACGGGGGATCCCGGGGGACGACCGAGAACGGGGGTCCACGGGGGGACGTACGGGGGATGTACGGGGGAGCAAGGAAGGCGCCGGTCCGACGGTGGCCCGCGGGGGACGCGGCCACATCGGACCGGCGCTTTCGCGTGCGGTCCTCTCAGCGGTGGCCGCTCACCCGGCCCTGCAAGAGCCGGGACAGCGCCGCGTGCACGTCGTCGAGGGAACGCTCCGGCTGGAAGGACTTCCAGTCCAGCGCCGCCACCAGCACCATGCCGACCAGCGCGGCCGCCGTCAGCGGCACGTCGATCTCCTCGCTGAACTCGCCGTTCGCCACCCCCTCGCGCAGAACGCCCTCGACGACCGCGACGGCCTCCTGCCGGACCACCATCAGGGTCGACTGCCAGGCCCGGTTGGTGCGCCACAGCTCGGCCACGTACAGCTGCGTGAAAGCCGGGTAGCGGTCGATGAAGACGAGGCCCGCGCGGACCATCGCGTCCAGGGCGTCCACCTTGCCGCCGCCCTCCTTCGCCGTCTGCTCGGCCGCCTCCTGGAGGGAGGCCGTCAGGAGGCCCACGCCGTGTCGCAGCAACTCCTCGAAGAGGACGGACTTGCTCGCGAAGTTGTAGTAGACCGTGCCCTTCGCCACCCCGGCCCGCTCGGCGATCTCGTCCACGGTGGTGGCGGAGAAGCCCTGCTCGGCGATGAGCGTGACGGCCGCCTCGTAGAGCTTCTGCCGGGTGGCCTCACGGCGGGTGCTGCCGCCCGACGCGGCACTGCTGCGTTCCATGGCCCCGATTGTCACAGCAACCGCCTCCCCGGATGTCCGCCAGGTCACAGGCTCAGCTCCGGATGCAGCCGGTCCAGCGTCCACACCTGCCGGCGACGGGCCGCCACCGCGGTCAGCGCCAGGGCGCCCGCGGTGAACGCGGTCAGCACCACGCACGCGTGCCACACCGGTTCCAGGCCACCGCCCGTGATGAGCCTCCTGAGGGCGTCGACGACGTAGCTCATCGGCAGGAACGGGTGCAGCGCGTTGAAGAAGCCGGGGCTCGTCTGCACGGGATAGGTGCCGCCCGCCGACGTCAGCTGGAGCATCAGCAGGGCCAGCACGAGGATCCGGCCGGCCGCCCCGAAGCGCGCGTTCAGCCACTGCACGATCGCCGCGAAGCACGCCGTCACCAGGATCAGGAAGGTCACCGTCCCCGCGGCCCGCGCCATCTCCAGACCGACCGCCCAGTGCAGCACCGACATCAGCGCCACGGTCTGCAGCACCCCGATCGCCACCACCGGCAGCCAGCCCGCGAGCGCGATCCGCCACGCCGAGGCACCCGCGGCGAGCGCGCGCCGGTTCATCGGCGTGATCAGCATGTACGCCACCATCGCGCCCACCCACAGCGACAGCGGGATGAAGTACGGGGCGAACCCGGTGCCGTAGTTGGGAGCCTTGTGCAGATCCCGGGAGACGAGCTGCACGGGGTCCGCCATCACCTCGGTGCGCCGGTCACGGTCCTGCTGGTCGTAGTCGGGGATCTGCTCGGCGCCGTCGTGCAGCCCGCCGGCGAGCCTGCCGGAGCCGTCCACCAGCTTGTACATCCCGCCGTTCAGGTTCTCGGCGCCCGTCTTCAGCCGGCCGACGCCCTTGTCGAGGTTCACGGCTCCGGTTGTCGCGGTGCCGAGCCCCGTGTGGAGCTTCTTCGCGCCGGCGGCGACCTTGGCGGCCCCGTCGTTCAGTTTGTTGATCTTCTTGACGGCGTCGTCGAGGTCCTCGGACAGGTGCGGCGCCTGGTCGGCGAGCGCCCGGGCCTGCTTCTGGAGGGCGGCCAGGTTCTTGTCGAGCTTCTTGACGTCACCGTCGTGGTCGGCGATCAGCGCATTCAGGTCGTCGGCGATGAGGGCCACGTCGGCCGCGGAGTCCTTCGCCTTCTTCAGGTCGGAGCAGGCGGCGTCCGCCAGGACGGGCTCCGCACAGCGCCTCTGGTAGATCTCGTCGAGCGTGTCGGACGCCGCGTGCGCGCCCCTGGCGGCCGTCGGCGCCCGTTCCACCAGGGTGTCGAGGTTGTCGCGGATCGCCTCGGACCCGTCCGCGACGAGCCTGGCGGTGTCGCCGATGGTCTGCTCGTTGTCCTTCAGGAAGGGGCCCACCCTGGCGTCGACCCCGTTGACCTTGTCGGCGAGCGTCCGCGTGCCCTCGGCGACCCGCCATGAGCCGTCCTCCAGATCGCCGGCGCCCTTGTGGAGCTTTTTCAGGCCCTCGGACAGCTCGCCGCTGCCGGCCTTGGCGTCCTTCAGCCCGTCGGCGAGGTCCTTGGAGCCCTTCTCCGCCTTGCCGATGCCGCCCTGGAGCCGGTCGGCGCCCTTGGCCGCCTTCACGGTCTCGCCGTGGATGTCGGAGAAGGAGAGGAAGATCTTGTCCAGGAAGGACCGCGACGTCTTCGTGGACGCGGCCTGCCGCACCTCGCTGAAAACCGTCCGGGAAATCTGCCCGACGATGTAGTTGTTGGCGTCATTCGTCCGCACCTGGAGCGCCCCGGTCTGCGGGGAGTCGCCCGAGCTGGAGGCGATCCGCCTGCTGAAGTCGGCCGGCATCGTGAGAGACAGGTAGTAGGTGCCGTCCTCGACGCCCTCGCGCGCCTCGGCCGCGCTCACCTCGTGCCACTCGAAGGTCCGGCTGTCGCGCAGCCCTTCGGTGATGTCGTCGCCCGCATTGATCTTCCTGCCGTCGACGGTCGCGCCCTTGTCGTCGTTCACGAGCGCCACGGGGACGCGGTCCAGCCGACCGTACGGGTCCCAGAAGGACCACAGGTACAGGGCTCCGTACAGCAGCGGCAGCACCAGCAGCGCGACGAGGGCCGCGCGCGGCAGCTTGCCCCGGCCGAAACGGCGGAGCTCAAGAGCGGCCAGTTTCGGCGAGCGCATCGGGCGTCTCCTTTGCTTGGTCGGGGGCGTCAGTGGCGTGAGGGGCGTCGGCATCATGAGCGTCGTGGCCGTCGGCGGCTTCGGCCGTTTCGGCTGCTTCGGCGGCCTCGGCGGCATGGTCGTGGGGGCTGCCGTCGTGGGGCTCGGTTGCCGTGGTGGACACGACCACCGCCCCCTCGGGGGCCTCGTTGCACACCGCCAGCACCGTCGTCCCGGCCTCGGCGACGGACCGCAGCAGGGTCCACACCTCCGCCCGCTCGGCGGCCGAGAGCTTCAGGTCCGCGTCGTCGACGCCGAGCAGCCGCGGGCGACCCAGCAGGGCCAGGGCGATGGACAGCCGCAGCGCCTCCAGGCGCTCCAGGTCCCGTACGACGGTGCGCGCGCCCTTGGGCAGCGCCGCGCGGTCGAGGCCGGCTGCGGCCAGCGCGGAGTCGATCCGCCGCCTCTCCTCGCTCCTGCGCTCGACGCGCGGCCGCAGCAGTCCACGCGGCGAGTCGCCGAAACGGCGCTGCAGCAACGCCCGCTCGCGCAGATGCTCCCCGACCGTGAGGGCCGGATCGAGGTCGGTGACACCGGCCACGTGCGCCAGCGCGCTGACGCGGCGCACCGCCGCCATCCGCTTCGGCAGCCGGGCCTCACCCACGACGGCCGTCCCCTCGGTGGCCTTCATGCGTCCGGTCAGCGCGAGCAGCAGACAGGTGCGGCCCGAGCCGGACGGTCCCTCGACGGCGATCAGCGCGCCGGGCTCCGCGTCGAGACGGACCCCGCGGAACGCCCAGCCGCGGGGCCCCTCGACACCGAGGTCCCGGGCCGTGACAGCGACTCCGCCCACGGCTCACCCACCCCCTGAACTTGAACCTCGAATTTTTTGAACTGACTGGTCAGTGCAAAAACTAGCCCGGACGCGCGATCGAAGCAAAGCCGCAGGTCAGAACGGATTGTCAGTGCCATACCTCACGATGGGCACATACGGCACCTCGTAGCAGGGCGTGCCGTCACGCAGACGACAGGAGGTTCGTCATGGCCAGCTACCACGCAGCAGCCGCCCGTCGGCGCCGCGCCACCGGCCCTGCCCCCTCACTGACCGGCCCGGCGAGCGACGTGCACCCCGTGCTGCGCCGGGCCACGGCCCCGCCCGCCGCCCTCGACCTGCTCGCCCAGGCTCGCGCCGGACTCGACGAGGCAGCCGGCCTCCAGACGCCCAACGAGCGGTACGCGACGGCTCACCTCGCCGCGCTGCGCACCGCCGCCGCCGTGCTCGCCGCCCGAGGGCGGCCGGAAACCTCACCCCGAGCCCGGGCCAAGATCAGGAGCGCCTGGGAAGTGCTCCCCGAGATCGCTCCCGAACTCACCGAGTGGAGCGCGCTGTTCGCCTCCGGCGCCCGTCGCCGGGCCCGGGCCGAGGCGGGCATCCAGGGCGCGGCCACCAGCCGGGACGCCGACGACCTGATACGGGACGTGTCGATGTTCGTCCGCCTGGTCGAGCGCATGCTGGTCCTCCAGCCGGTGCTGCCCCAGCCACGCCCGGACGCGGACCAGCGGGAGCGGCGCAACACGGACCGCGACATGCCGGACGCGGGCTGACGGGCGGACACGGACGGGCCTCGGACCGGCGATGTGAGGGGTAGGAGGGGCGACCAGGGGAGCGGTGCCGCCGTCGGAGCCAGGGACGGACGGCGCCGACCAGCGCCACGGGCGACACGGGTACAGGGGTCACACGAGAGGGTGGCGCGGACCGCCGGCGAGGCGGGGATCGGAGGTTCCGGCGGGTCACGCCGAAGGGCTGTCCGGACCGGCGGGGCGGTGGGCTGATCAGCGACCCGGGTGACACGAGACGGTGGCGCGGCCCCCGGCGGCGCGGATTGGAGGCTCCGGCGAGGCGGGGATCGGAGGCTCCGGCGAGGCGGGGATCGCAGGCTCCGGCGCGTCACGCCGGAGGGCCGTGCGGGCCGGCGGCGCGGCGGGCCGATCGGCCCGGTGGGCGGGTGCGGACCGTTGCACACCGCAGTGACCAGGTGAGGCGTCGAAGGCAATAGGGTGGAGGGCGCCTGAGCCTTCCCGCCGACAGCCGGCGGGGGAGGCGACCCGTTCGCTCCGCCGTACAACAGGCGGTGCCGCGCCGAGGAGTCAACTGCCGTGTCGGACCCGATGCGACCCCGCGCCTCTCTCCGTACCGCCGTGGTCTGGGAGGTCCTCCAGGACGCCCTGGACCGCCGGGTCAAGGCCACGGGGCGGCAGGCGCTGGACGTCCTCGACACCGGGGGCGGCAGCGGCAAGTTCGCGGTGCCCGTCGCCCGCCTCGGCCACCGGGTCACCGTCGTCGACCCCAGCCCGAACGCCCTGTTCGCGCTGGAGCGCCGCGCCGCCGAGGCCGGCGTGGCCGACCGGGTCCAGGGCGTGCAGGGCGACGCCCACGGACTGTTCGACGTGGTCGAGCGCGGCGGGTACGACGTGGTGCTGTGCCACGGCGTCCTGGAGTACGTGGACGACCCGGCCGAGGGCGTCCGCAACGCGGTGGCCGCGCTGCGCGCCGAGGGCGTGCTCAGCCTGCTCGCCGCCGGTCTGGGCGGAGCCGTACTGGCGCGAGCCCTCGCCGGTCACTTCAAGGAGGCCAAGCAGGCGCTCGACGACCCGAACGGACGATGGGGCACGGGTGACCCCATGCCGCGCCGCTTCACCGCCGACCAGCTCACCGCACTGGTCGAGGGAGCCGGCCTGAGGGTCGGTGCCGTGCACGGCGTGCGGGTCTTCGCCGACCTCGTGCCCGGTGTGCTGGTCGACACCGAGCCCGGCGCGCTGGAGGCGCTGCTGAAGCTGGAGGAGGCGGCGGCGGAGCTGCCGGCCTTCCACTCGGTGGCCACGCAGCTTCACGTGCTCGGTGAAACCGAAGCGACCCACGAGACATGAGCCCGACCGACGAGGCATGAGCGCCTCTGAGGCCGAAAGCGACTGAGAAGTTGAGTGCCTCCTGTGAGAAGGGGCGATCAGCGAGGCGGGCGTGACCTCTGAGGCCGAAGCGACTGGTGAGGCCTGAGTGCCTCCTGTCACCCCGGGTACCTACTGAGACGATGCCACTGATCAGCGCGTCGGCTGCGGATGGAGTACGCCACAGGCCCCCCGAACGGCGGCTTGGCGCCGTATGATCGAGGGAGACCGTCCGGCATGACGGGTCGGCCGTCGGGGAATGGAAGCCTCAGCGGGCCGGGCCATTCATGGCGGATTCCGGTTGGCCAATTGGCGCAGAGGGGCGGGTTTCACGGGGGCGATTCCCTGCCTATCCTGAAGAGACCCCCCAGGGTCGCCCCGGCGACTGCACGATGAGGAGGACTCCGTGCCGCTCTCGGAGCACGAGCAGCGCATGCTCGAGCAGATGGAGCGAGCGCTGTACGCCGAAGATCCCAAGTTCGCGTCGGCGCTTGAGGGAAGCGGGCTGCGTACGTACACCCGGCGGCGGGTCTACCAGGCGGTCGCGGGCTTCCTCGTTGGTATTGCGCTCCTCATGGCCGGTATGGTCGCCAAGCAGGTCTGGCTCAGCGTCGTGGGCTTCCTCGTCATGCTCGGTTGCGCGGTTCTCGCCGTGACCGGCTGGCGCAAGGCTCCCAAGCCGGGCGAACAGGCAGCCGGTGCCCCGCACGCCCGCCGTCAGGGTCGGCAGCGGCGCTCCATGATGGACCGCATCGAAGAGCGCTGGCAGCGCCGCCGCGACGAACAAGGCCACTAGCCGCTCCGCGAGCCGCGCTCCGCGACCTGCGTGAACACGTACGTCAGGGGGTGACCACCACCGGTGGTCACCCCCTGACGCATGCCCGGCCGGCTGACCGGAGAAGCAACCTCTGGGGTCTGAGCCTCGCGAAGCTCCGCCTCCGCGGCGTGCGGCGGGCCCCCGCCGCGAAGGCCGACTGCATCAGCGCCCGCCGCGCGGCCCTCCGGTAGGACCGGCCCGCTGGGGCGGCATCGGACCGGGCCGCAGGCACCACACGGTCGGCTCCCAGTCGCCCCACATGACGGGGGCCGAGCCCACCGGCCCGGCCCCCGGAAACCACGCCCCTCGGTGCGGCACCCCCGGGCACGGCGCACCTCCCGCAGGCCGCCCGCCCGGGAGGCTTCTCAGCTCTGCTGCCCCGACGGCTTCCGCCACCATGGGGGCCGAGCCGCCAGAGCGCGTTCTCTGACGCCCGCCCACCACGCCGAAGCCCTCCACACCACCCGCACGGTGGAGCGGGGCGCGAACAACGCGCGGAGCTGCCCGGCCCGGCCGGCCGACGCCCGCAGACCCGCCGTGACGAGGTGGACATCGTCCGTGAGGCCCACCGTCGGGCGGGGGCGGGGTGCGTACAGGACCTGCTCCACAGCGTCCGCCACCCGGTGCGCGGACGCCGCCGCCGTCGGATCGAGGGTGCCTAGCCGGACGATGCGGGCGGCCGCCTTGCGCGGTGTCAGTGACTCGTCCGGCGCGATGCCGAAGTCCCACGCGGTGTCGGACAGCTCCTGCCAGACCGCCAGGGTGTGCACCGCCGTGTCCGCGTCCGTGCGACCGTGCGCGCCCAGCCGGACGGCACGGGTCCGCAGCCGCCACAGCAGCGGCGACAGCGGCAGCAGGAGGGCCATCAGGCCGCCGAGCACCCAGGCCGGCACCGTGTACCACTTCGATCCGTCGGTGTCCGTGGGCAGCGCCGCCTGCGGGGACTCGCTGGAGCAGCCGCCGTCCAGCTTCTTCTGCTCCGCCGTGCAGCTCTCGCTCGCCGACGGCGCGGCGGACGGCACCGAGGACGCCGTTTGGGACGGCTGCGCCTGGTTCGGCAGCGAGCTGCCGGGCGTGTCGGGCAGTGTGTACGACGGAATCGAACCGCGGGTCGGGGTCGGCTCGAAGCGGGTCCAGCCCACCCCCTCGAAGTACAGTTCCGGCCAGGCGTGCGCGTCCCGCAGCCCCACCGAGATCGAACCGTCCCCCTGCGGGGTGCCGGGCGCGAAGCCCACCGCCACCCGGGCCGGTATGTCCAGCGAGCGGGCCATCGCCGCCATCGCGAAGGAGAAGTGCACGCAGAAACCCTGCTTGTCCCGCAGGAAACGGGCGATCGCCTGCGAGCCGCTGCCGACGTCGACCTGGGTGTCGTACTCGAAGCCTCCGGTCACGGCGAAGTAGTCCTGGAGCTTGACCGCTTTGTCGTAGGAGTTCGTCGCGCCCTCGGTGACCTGGCGGGCGGTCCTGGACACCACCTGCGGCAGCGAGTCGGGCAGCCTGGTGTACTCCCGCAGGACGGCCGCGGACGGCTGCGGCGCCGAGGCGAGCTGCTCCGGCGTCGGCTGCACGTCCAGGCTCTTCACCTGGTACGTCAGGCCGCGGGTGTTCTGGCCGTGGTCGCCGACCAGCGTCATCCCCACGGGCTCGTAGCGCCAGTTGCCCCGGATGGTCACGCCGCTCGGCGGGTAGGGCATGGGCAGCCAGTCCTGGGCGTACCAGTCGGCCGCCGAGATCGTGGTGTCGAACTCCTTGCGCTTGACGTCCGGTCCGAGACCCACCGGCGTCGGGAACGTGCCGTCCGGGACGGGCTCGATACGCCGCTTGGACGGCTTCCACGTGGTGCCGTCGAAGTCGTCCAGCGACACGATCCGCACGTACAGGTCCGAGACGTCGCCGCCGTTCCTCGTGCGCAGGGACAGGACCTGGCGGTCCTCGTCCACGTTCAGGCTGTCGCGCAGCGACACCAGCGGGTTGACCGCGGAGATCGTGCCGCCGCCCCCGCTGCCGGAACCCACGCCCGCCCCGGCGGCGTCCAGCAGACCGCCGTTCATCGCGGGCAGGCCGAGCGGCACCACCAGGGCTATGCCCAGCGCCACCGCGCCGATGCGACGCCCGGTGCGGACCGGAGCGGTCGCGCCGCTCGGCTCCCCGCCCCCGCCCGACGCGCGCGGCGCCGCGCCGAAGACCCGGCCCCACTGGGAGAGCCGGTCACGTCCCTCGGCGAGCAGCAGCATCAGATAGCCGGCCGCCGCCACCACGAACCACAGCCAGTCGGCGCCGCCGTCGGACAGACCCGCGGCCACGGAGTACAGCGCGAGCAGGGGCAGCCCGGCCGGAGCCGCGCTGCGGAACGTCACCGCGAGGGAGTCCACCAGCAGCCCGATCACCAGGACCCCGCCGATCAGCATCAGCCGGATGCCGTCGGACGACAGCGGCGCCGGGATCGCATAGCGCGCGATGTCGTCGGAGCCCTGCTGCAGCAGATCGGCGAAGTGCCGCAGGGCCTGCGGCCCGGGTATCAGCCCGAACAGGGCCTGCTGACGGGCGAACACCACCGTCAGCAGCAGCACCGTGACGACGGCCTGCGCCGCCACGGTCAGCGGCCGGGCGAGCGGCACCCGGCGGGCCGCCATGCCCATGCCCGACTGCACCGCCAGCAGGAAGGCCGCCTGAAGGATCCAGCCGGCCGGTTCGACGAGGGGCAGCAGGGCGCACGCCGCCATCAGCGTGGCCGCCCACGCGCCCAGCGCCAGTCGTGTGCGCCCGCTCATCACGGTGACCCCCCGTCGATCGTCCCGCCCGCCGCGGCCAGGCCCGTGCGCTCCCGGTCCGCCTGCCGCCACAGCTCGTGCAGCGAGGCGCCCCGCGGGACGCTCAGGGCCGTCCAGCCCGCCTCGCGCAGCATCCGCAGCCGCTCCGCGCCGCTTGTGTCCAACGGACCGGGCACATCCGTCGGTTCCCGCACCCAGGCGGCGCTGTCCAGCAGGAAGGCGACCGCGCCCGAGCTGCGCTGCCGCATCCGGGCCACCACCGCCGCCTGCTCCTCGTCCAGGTCGCCGAGGAAGGCCACCAGCAGCCCCTCGCTCCCCCCGCGCAGCACGTCGTACGCACGGGACAGGCCCGCGCCGTCGGAGTGGTCGATCACCGCGAGGGTGTCCATCATCAAACCGGCCGCGTCGGCCGACTCCTGGCTCGCGCCCGCGAACCCGTCCCCGCCCTCACCGGGCACCGCGTTGCCGGTGTCCGTCAGCAGCCGCACCGAGAAGCCCCGCTCCAGCATGTGCACCAGCACGGACGCGGCACCCGAGACGGCCCACTCGAAGGCCGAGTCCGGGCCGGCGCCCTCGAAGGCTGTCCCGCGCGTGTCCAGCAGGACCGTGCACCGGGCGCGCTGCGGCTGCTCCTCACGGCGCACCATCAGCTCGCCGTAGCGGGCCGTGGAGCGCCAGTGCACCCGGCGCAGATCGTCGCCGTAGCGGTAGCCGCGCGGGATCACGTCGTCCTCGCCCGCCAGCGCCAGCGAGCGCTGCCGCCCCTCGCCGTACCCCTTCGCCTCGCCGCTCAGCCGCACCGGCGGCAGCGGCTCGGTGCGCGGGATCACCGTCAGGGTGTCGTACGTCGAGAAGGACCGGGTCAGCTCGCACATGCCGAACGGGTCGGTCAGGCGCAGCTGCAACGGGCCCAGCGGGTAGCGTCCGCGCAGGTCGGAACGGACCCGGTAGGACACCTCGCGGCGCCCGCCCGCCTCCACCCGGTCCAGCACGAAGCGGGGGCGCGGGCCGAGGACGTACGGCACCCGGTCCTGGAGCATCAGCAGGCCCGTGGGCAGCCGCGAGACGTTCTCCATCCGCAGATGGACCCGGGCCTCCGAGCCGGCGGGCACGCGTGCGGGGGACAGGCGGCGACTGCCGGCGACCCGGTAGCGCGTGCGGTACAGCACGGTCGCGCACACCAGCGGCAGCACCGCCAGCAGCAGGCCGACCCGCAGCAGGTCGGTCTGCCCGAGCACATAGGCGCAGACGGCCGCCGCGACACCGGCGGCCAGGAAGGAACGCCCTCGGGTGGTCAGACCGGTCAGGGCGGTGCGGATCCCGCTCTTGTCACCGTGGTCGCCGTCCACCGGTCCCGGACCCGGGGTGGTCATCACAGCCTCCGCGGCGGCTGCTGCGGATACGCCGGCGTACCGCGGTCGAAGCCGCCGAAGCCGCTCTGCTGGGGCGCCGCGGGCACCGGGGTGCGCTGGAGGATCTCCTGGACGACCTGCTCCGAGGTCCGGCGGTTGAGCTGCGCCTGGGCGGTGGGCAGCAGCCGGTGGGCCAGCACGGCCACGGCGAGCGCCTGCACGTCGTCCGGCAGTGCGTACTCCCGGCCGCTGAGGGCGGCGGACGCCTTCGCCGCGCGCAGCAGATGCAGCGTCGCGCGCGGGGAGGCGCCCAGTCTCAGGTCCGGGTGGTTGCGCGTGGCGCCGACCAGGTCCACGGCGTACCGACGGACCGCATCGGAGACGTGAACCCCGCGGACCGCCTCGATCAGCTTCACGATCTCGTGCGCGTGCGCCACCGGCTGGAGGTCCTCCAGCGGCGAGACGCCGCCGTGCACGTCCAGCATCCGCAGTTCGGCCTCCGCGCTGGGATAGCCGACCGAGACACGGGCCATGAAGCGGTCGCGCTGAGCCTCGGGCAGCGGATAGGTGCCCTCCATCTCCACCGGGTTCTGCGTCGCGACCACCAGGAACGGGCTCGGCAGCTCGTAGGTCTTGCCGTCGATGGTGACCTGGCGCTCCTCCATCGACTCCAGCAGCGCGGACTGCGTCTTGGGCGAGGCGCGGTTGATCTCGTCGCCGATCACCACCTGCGCGAAGATCGCGCCCGGTTTGAACTCGAAGTCCTGGCGCTGCTGGTCCCAGATGGACACACCGGTGATGTCCGACGGCAGCAGGTCCGGCGTGAACTGGATACGCCGCACCGAACAGTCGATGGACCGCGCCAGCGCCTTGGCCAGCATGGTCTTGCCGACCCCGGGGACGTCCTCGATCAGCAGATGTCCCTCGGCGAGCAGCACGGTCAGCGAGAGCCGTACGACCTCGGGCTTGCCCTCGATCACGCCCTCCACCGAACCCCGCACGCGCTCGACCACGGCGGTCAGATCAGTGAGGCTCGCTCGATCGTCATAGGTCGTCACCCGGCCCTCCTCGGCCCGTTACTTTCTCCGGGCCGACGCTGTCGATGCGCAGCCGGCCCACCCCGAAACACGGACACCACACGTGAAAAGTTCCGCGTGACGCCACTCCCGCATTCTTGCTGCCGTTACCGATTCGTGTCACTCGCCTGTGGACAACTGACGGCGACCTGTCCGGTCTTACGGTCTTTTCGCCGCGGGAATGACAGGAATTCGACAGCAAGCCGTTTCGGGGCGGGCGGACGGATCAGGCCGGGTCGACCTCGCGCAGCAGGCCCGTCCTCACGTCGAAGACGAAGCCTCGCACATCGTCGGTGTGCAGCAGGAACGGCGAGGTGCGCACCCGCTGCATCGACTGCCGAACGTCCTGGTCGACGTCCCGGAAGGACTCCACGGCCCAGGCCGGGCGCTGGCCGACCTCCAGCTCCAGTTCGGTGCGGAAGTCCTCGGTGAGGCTCTCCAGGCCGCAGCCGGTGTGGTGGATGAGCACGACGCTCCGCGTGCCGAGCTTGCGCTGGCTGATGGTCAGCGAGCGGATCACGTCGTCGGTGACGACACCGCCCGCGTTGCGGATGGTGTGGCAGTCACCGAGCTGGAGGCCGAGGGCGGCGTGCAGGTCGAGTCGGGCGTCCATGCAGGCCACGACGGCGACGTTCAGCACGGGACGGGCGTCCATCCCGGGGTCGGTGAAGGCTTCGGCGTAGCGCCTGTTCGCCTCCACGAGCCGGTCGGTGACGGTGCCGCCGGTTATGGCGGCTTCGGGGCCTGCGGGAACCGATGCAGAAGTCGTCATAACCATGACGGTACTGGTCACGCGCGGTTCCGGCCTGCTGTGAGAGGGGACAAAGAACGTCATCGGCTCTTGTTGTGAGGTAACCCACAGGGGCGCTGTGCCGCGGGTCGCGACGCGCAGGCCGGTTGATTGACCGCGCGACACCGTGGACTAAAGTGACGCCAAGCGGGAGGCGAGGCTCTCCTCGGAGACTCTCCCCGCTGGACGATTTCCCCCGGAGACCTGGGCGACGTTCCGGAGATCTCCCCACGTGCGCGGCGCGTACGTACGGCTCGGCCTCCTCCCGCTCCCGGTCGGCTGACGCTTCCGGCGCCGGCAGGCCTCCCCTTCACGAGCGGGCGGGGACCCGGCGGTGCGTGCGGCCCGCCGGATCTGAGAGGGCCCCTTGAGCCAGAGTCGACACGTCCCGGTGATGCTCCAGCGGTGCCTGGACCTGCTGGCACCCGCCCTGGAGCGGCCGGACGCCGTGGTCGTCGACTGCACACTCGGCCTCGGCGGCCACAGCGAGGCTCTGCTCCGGCGGTTCCCCGAGGTGCGCCTGGTCGGCCTCGACCGCGACAAGGAGGCCCTGCGCCTGTCCGGCGAGCGGCTCGCCCCGTACGGCGAGCGCGCCACCCTCGTCCACGCCGTGTACGACGAGCTGCCCGAGGTGCTGGAAAAGCTCGGCATCGCGCGCGTGCGGGGCGTCCTGTTCGACCTCGGCGTGTCCTCGATGCAGCTCGACGAGGCCGACCGCGGCTTCGCGTACGCCCAGGACGCCCCGCTCGACATGCGCATGGACCAGACGACCGGCATGAGCGCCGCCGAGGTCCTCAACACCTATCCGCCGGGCGAGCTCGTCCGGATCCTGCGGGCGTACGGCGAGGAGAAGCAGGCCAAGCGGATCGTGGCCACCATCGTGCGCGAGCGCGCGAAGGAGCCGTTCAGCACCAGCGCCCGGCTGGTCGAACTGATCCGCGACGCGCTGCCGCAGGCCGCCAAGCGCACCGGCGGCAACCCGGCCAAGCGCACCTTCCAGGCCCTGCGGATCGAGGTCAACGGCGAGCTCTCCGTCCTGGAGCGGGCCGTCCCGGCCGCCGTGAAGGTGCTGGACGTGGGCGGGCGGATCGCCGTGCTGTCGTACCACTCCCTGGAGGACCGGCTGGTCAAGCAGGTGTTCGCGGCGGGGGCCGCCAGCACCGCGCCGCCCGGGCTGCCCGTCGTCCCCGAGCGCTACCAGCCCCGGCTCAAGCTGCTCACGCGCGGTGCCGAACTTCCCACCGAGGAGGAGATCGCCGAGAACCGGCGTGCGGCCCCCGCCCGGCTGCGCGGCGCCGAGCGCATCAGGGAGGACGTCGAGTGAGGCCCGCGAAGGGGAGCGTGAGTGAGTAGCAAACCCGAACTGAAGGGAAGGGCGGCCCGTCTCGCGCGGCTCCTCCCGACAGGGCCCGGACAGGCGGCCCGCACCCCCTTCGTACTCCTCGTCGTGCTCCTCCTGGGCGGTGGCCTGATCGGCCTGCTGGTGCTGAACTCCGCGCTCAGCGAGGGCGCCTTCAAGCTCGACGACCTCCAGCGGGAGACAAAGAACCTCACCGACGAGGAACAGGCCCTGCAGCGGGACATCGACGCCTACTCCGCCCCCGACGCCCTCCAGCGCCGCGCCCGCGAGCTCGGCATGGTGCCCGGTGGCGACCCCGCCTTCCTCGACCCCGACGGCAGGGTGAAGGGCGTACCGAGTCCCGCTGCCGCCGCGCGGCAGGGCTCCGCGCCCAACCCGCTGCTCATGGCGCCCGAGGCGATGATCACCGCCACGCTCCCGCCGCCGCCCTCGACACCCGCCGCGCCGAGTCCGGCGCCCCCGGCGCCCGCGGCCACCCCCACCCCCGCCACGAGCCCGACTCCGACCCCGACTCCCGGCAGGTGACGGAAGTGTCCGACAGGGAACCGCCGCGCCGCCGTGTGCCCGGCCCCGCCCGGCCCGCCCGCTCCGGCGGCGGGCGCCGTCCCGGCCCCGGAGCCCGCCCGGCCCGCCGTCCCGGCCCGCCCCGCCCGGCGCCCCCACGTCTCATCCGGCTGGGCAACCCCCGCCCCCGGCTGCGCCTGGTCGGCGTCGCCTTCACCCTGGTCCTGATCGCCTTCGTCGTGCGGCTCTTCCAGGTGCAGGCCGTCGACGCGAGCACGTACGCGGCCAAGGCCGAGCGGAACCGGTACGTCGGCCAGGTGCTGGCCGCCGAGCGCGGCGAGATCACCGACCGCAACGGCATCGCCCTGGCGACCAGCGAGGACGCCTACGACATCACCGCCGACCCCACGATGTTCGCCCCGGACGAGCTGAAGATCGCGGACGGCCCCGAGCAGGCGGCGGCCCTGCTCGCGCCCATCCTCGGCCAGGAGCAGGAGACCCTCGTCAGGAAGCTGCGGCCGAAGAACAAGAACCTGCGCTACGTCAAGCTCGCCGGACGTCAGACGCCGCAGGTCTGGAAGCAGATCAAGGACCTCAAGAGCGCGCTCGCCACCAAGGCGGACCAGGACAAGTCCGCCGTCAACGTCCTCGCGGGCGTCTTCTCCGTCCCCACCAGCAAGCGCGTGTACCCCAACGGCGACCTCGCCGCCGGGATACTGGGCTGGGTCAACGGCGAGGACAAGGCCGGCGGCGGGGTCGAACTCCAGCTGAACAAGCAGTTGGCGGGCAAGGACGGCAAGATCCGCTACGCCCAGTCCGGGGGCCGGCTGGTGCCGACCGCGGGCGGCTCCACCGAGACGCCCGCCGTGCCCGGCAGCGACGTAGAACTGACCATCGACCGCGACATCCAGTGGGCCGCGCAGAACGCCATCACCGAGCAGGTGAAGAAGTCCAAGGCGGACCGCGGCTACGTCATCGTCCAGGACACCCGCACCGGCCAGATCCTCGCCATGGCCAACTCGCCCGGCTTCGACCCGAACGACCTGTCCGACGCCCAGCCGGAAGCGCTCGGCAACGCCGCCCTCCAGGACGCCTACGAGCCCGGCTCCACCGCCAAGGTCATGTCGATGGCGGCCGTCCTGGAGGAGAACGCCGCCACGCCGATGACGCACGTGGTCGTCCCCAACCGGCTGCACCGCGGCGACCGGCTCTTCAAGGACGACGTCGACCACCCGACGTGGTACCTCACGCTCAACGGCGTGCTCGCCAAGTCCAGCAACATCGGCACCATCCTGGCCACCGGCCAGCTCGGCAAGACCCAGCGGCAGGCCAACAAGGTCCTGTACGACTACCTGCGCCGGTTCGGCCTCGGCAGTTACACCGGGCTCGGCTTCCCCGGCGAGACCAAGGGCATCCTCGCCCCGCCGGACCAGTGGTCGACCTCGCAGCAGTACACGATTCCTTTCGGCCAGGGCGTGTCCATCAACGCCATGCAGGCGGCGTCCGTCTACTCGACGATCGCCAACGGCGGCGTACGCGTCGAACCCACGCTGGTGCGCGGCACAAAGGGCCCCGACGGGCGCTTCACTCCCGCCCCGAAACCCAAGAAGACCAGGGTGATCAGCGAGAAGACGGCGACGACCCTCGCCCGGATGCTGGAGTCGGTGGTGGACGACGAGGAGGGCACCGGCACCAAGGCGCGTATCCCCGGCTACCGCGTGGCGGGCAAGACGGGTACGGCCAATCGCGTGGATCCGGCCACCGGCAAGTACCACGGCTACACGTCCTCGTTCGCCGGTTTCGCGCCCGCCGACAAGCCCCGCGTCACCGTCTACTGCGCCATCCAGAACGCCACCGAGGGCAGCTACTTCGGCGGCCAGATCTGCGGACCGATCTACAAGCAGGTCATGGAGTTCGCCCTGAAGACCCTCCAGGTCCCGCCGACCGGCGCCGCGCCCGCGAGGCTGCCCGTCACGTTCAAGCCCTGACGCACGCCCTGACCCGGGCCGTGCCGCACGCCCCGATCAGCCCCGAGCACCTCCGAGCAACCAGGACCGCCCCGTGACAACGATCACCCCCGATCCCGGGAACCAGCACACCCCCCGCCCCTCACTTCGCTCCCAGGCGGGTACGCCCGGTACGCTCACCGCCGTGCCACACGCTGATCAGTCCCAAACCACCCAGAAGGGTCATCCCGTGACATATTCGGGACCGCCCCGGCCGGCGCGCGTCTCCGCCACACCCCTCGCGGAACTCGCCGGTCAGCTGGGTACCGAGCAGCCGGAGCGCGCCGCCGAGATCACGGGCATCACCCATGACTCGCGCGCCGTCCGCCCCGGCGACCTGTACGCCGCGCTGCCCGGCGCCCGCGCGCACGGCGCGGACTTCGTCACCCAGGCCGCCGGCTTGGGCGCGGTCGCCGTGCTCACCGACCCGACGGGCGCCGAGCGCGCCGCGGCGACCGGCCTGCCGGTCCTGGTCGTCGACGACCCGCGCGGGCGGATGGGCGAGCTGGCGGCCACGATCTACGGCCACCCCGGCCGCGACCTGCTCCAGATCGGCATCACCGGTACCTCCGGCAAGACCACCACTGCCTACCTCGTCGAGGGCGGGCTCAGGACCGCGAAGTCGACCGGCCTGATCGGCACGGTGGAGATGCGCATCGGCGACGAACGCATCAAGTCCGAGCGCACCACCCCCGAAGCCACCGACCTGCAGGCGCTGTTCGCCGTCATGCGCGAACGCGGCGTCGAGGCGGTCGCCATGGAGGTCTCCAGCCACGCCCTAGTCCTCGGTCGCGTCGACGGCTGCGTCTTCGACATCGGCGTCTTCACCAACCTCAGCCCGGAACACATGGAGTTCCACTCCGACATGGAGGACTACTTCCGGGCCAAGGCGCAGCTGTTCACACCGCAGCGCAGCCGACTCGGCGTGGTCAACGTCGACGACGAGTACGGCCGCCGCCTCGCCAAGGAGGCCGGTGTCCCGGTCGTCACCTACTCCGCCGAGGGCCACCCCGACGCCGACTGGCGTGCCGAGGACGTCGCGGTGGGCCGTCTGGACTCGACGTTCACCGTCATCGGCCCCCAGGGCGAGCGGGTCAGCGCCAAGTCCCCGCTGCCGGGCCCGTTCAACGTGGCCAACACCCTCGCCGCGATCGTCGCCCTCGCCGCCGCCGGCCTCGACCCGCAGGCCGCCGCCGACGGTGTGGCCGCCGTACCGGGCGTGCCGGGCCGTCTGGAGCGCGTGGACGCCGGGCAGCCGTATCTCGCGGTCGTCGACTACGCCCACAAGACGGACGCCGTCGAGTCGGTGCTCAGGGCGCTCCGCAAGGTCACCGAGGGCAGGCTGCACGTCGTCCTCGGCTGCGGCGGCGACCGGGACCGGACCAAGCGCGCGCCGATGGGCGCCGCCGTGGCCCGGCTCGCCGACACGGCCGTACTGACCTCCGACAACCCCCGCTCCGAGGACCCGCTCGCGATCCTGGCCACCATGCTCCAGGGCGCCGCGTCCGTGCCCGCGCACCAGCGTGGCGAGGTGCAGGTCTTCGAGGACCGGGCCGCCGCGATCGCCGCCGCCGTCGCCCGCGCGCAGCCCGGCGACACCGTGCTGGTCGCGGGCAAGGGCCACGAGCAGGGCCAGGACATCGCCGGGGTGGTCCGTCCCTTCGACGACCGCCAGGTGCTTCGCGAAGCAATCCAGAAGACCCAGGGATGAAAATCCAGAAGACCCAGGGGATGAACTTGTGATCGCCCTCTCCCTCGCCGAGATCGCAGCAGTCGTCGGCGGGCAGACGCACGACATACCGGATCCGTCGGTCCAGGTGACCGGACCGGTCGTCCGGGACTCCCGCGAGGTGGGGCCCGGCAGCCTCTTCGCCGCCTTCGTCGGCGAGCGCGTGGACGGCCACGACTTCGCGCAGGCGGTCGTGGACGCGGGCGCGGTCGCCGTGCTCGGCTCCCGCCCGGTCGGCGTTCCCGCGATCGTCGTCGAGGACGTCCAGGCGGCCCTCGGCGCCCTCGCCCGGCACGTCGTCCAGCGCCTCGGCGCCACCCTCGTGGCCCTCACCGGCTCGGCGGGCAAGACCAGCACCAAGGACCTCATCGCGCAGGTCCTCCGGCGCAAGGCGCCGACGGTGTTCACGCCCGGCTCGCTCAACAACGAGATCGGGCTGCCGCTCACCGCGCTCAGCGCCACGGAGGAAACTCGTTTCCTCGTCCTGGAGATGGGCGCCCGCGGCATCGGCCACATCCGGTACCTCACCAGCCTGACGCCCCCGAGGATCGGGCTCGTCCTGAACGTCGGCAGCGCCCACATCGGCGAGTTCGGCGGCCGCGAGCAGATCGCCCAGGCCAAGGGCGAACTCGTGGAGGCGCTCCCGGAAGACGGCACCGCGATCCTCAACGCGGACGACCCGTTCGTCAGGGCCATGGCCTCCCGTACGAAGGCGAAGGTGCTTCTTTTCGGAGAGTCCGGCGAAGCGGACGTTCGCGCCGAGAACGTGCGACTCACGGACACCGGACAGCCCTCGTTCAGGCTTCACACACCCTCCGGTGCAAGCGATGTGACCATGCGCCTGTACGGTGAGCACCACGTGTCGAACGCGCTCGCCGCGGCCGCCGTCGCCCACGAGCTGGGCATGTCCGCAGACGAGATCGCCGTCGCGCTCTCCGAAGCGGGCTCCCTCTCCCGCTGGCGGATGGAGGTCACCGAGCGCCCGGACGGCGTGACGGTCGTCAACGACGCCTACAACGCGAACCCCGAGTCCATGAAGGCCGCTCTGCGCGCGCTGGCGGCGATGGGCAAGGGGCGTCGCACATGGGCGGTGCTCGGCAAGATGGCCGAGCTCGGGGACGAGGCGCTCGCCGAGCACGACGCGGTCGGACGGCTCGCCGTCCGGCTCAACGTCAGCAAGCTCGTCGCGGTCGGCGGCAGGGAAGCCGCCTGGCTGCAACTGGGCGCATATAACGAGGGTTCGTGGGGTGAGGAGTCGGTGCACGTGTCCGACGCACAGGCGGCGATCGACCTGTTGCGCAGCGAGTTGCGCCCGGGGGACGTCGTACTCGTGAAGGCGTCCCGTTCGGTCGGACTCGAGAGCGTTGCCCAGGCGCTGCTCGAGACCGGTGCCGAGGGTGAGGTTGCCGCCCGATGATGAAGCAGATCCTGTTCGCAGGAGTCATTGGCCTCTTCCTGACGCTGGTCGGCACCCCGCTGCTGATCAAGCTGCTCGCGCGCAAGGGCTACGGCCAGTACATCCGCGACGACGGCCCGCGTGAGCACGCCAGCAAGCGCGGTACGCCGACCATGGGCGGCATCGCCTTCATCCTGGCGACGATCGCGGCGTACTTCCTGGCCAAGGTGATCACCAGCGCCCTGGACGAGGAGGCCGACGCGGCCCCGACCTACTCGGGTCTGCTGGTCCTCGGCCTGATGGCGGGCATGGGTCTGGTCGGCTTCCTCGACGACTACATCAAGATCGTCAAGCGGCGTTCGCTGGGTCTGCGGGCCAAGGCGAAGATGGCCGGCCAGCTGATCGTCGGTATCGCCTTCGCGGTGCTTTCGCTGCAGTTCGCGGACGCCCGCGGCAACACACCGGCCTCCACCAAGCTGTCGTTCATCACGGACTTCGGCTGGACCATCGGCCCGGTGCTGTTCGTCGTCTGGGCGCTGTTCATGATCCTCGCGATGTCGAACGGCGTGAACCTCACCGACGGTCTGGACGGTCTGGCCACCGGTGCCTCCGTGCTCGTCTTCGGCGCCTACACCTTCATCGGCGTCTGGCAGTTCCAGGAGTCGTGCGCCAACGCCAACGACCTGACCAACCCCAACGCTTGCTACGAGGTGCGCGACCCGCTCGACCTCGCGGTCGTCTCCGCCGCGCTGATGGGCGCCTGCCTGGGCTTCCTGTGGTGGAACACCTCACCGGCCAAGATCTTCATGGGCGACACCGGTTCGCTGGCGCTCGGCGGTGTGCTCGCGGGTCTGGCGATCTGCTCCCGCACCGAGCTGCTGCTCGCCATCCTCGGCGGTCTGTTCGTCCTGATCACCATGTCGGTGGTGATCCAGGTGGGCTCCTTCCGCCTGACCGGCAAGCGCGTCTTCCGGATGGCGCCACTCCAGCACCACTTCGAACTCAAGGGCTGGTCCGAGGTCCTTGTGGTGGTCCGCTTCTGGATCATCCAGGGCATCTGTGTGATTGTCGGACTGGGCCTCTTCTACGCGGGATGGGCAGCGGACAAGTGACCTCCTCGGTGTCTTCGGAACGTCCTGAGTTCCAGGGCAAGCGCATCACCGTCGCCGGGCTCGGCGTCTCCGGCGTCCCGGCGGCCAAGGTGCTGCACGGCCTCGGCGCGCACGTCACGGTCGTCAATGACGGCGACGACGAGCGCGCCCGGGCCCAGGCGGCCGAACTGGAGGCCCTCGGCGTCACCGTCCGCCTCGGCGACGGCGACACCCTGCCCGAAGGCACCGAGCTGATCGTCACCGCGCCCGGCTGGAAGCCCGACAAGCCGCTGTTCACGGCCGCGGAGAAGGCGGGCGTGCCCGTCTGGGGCGACGTCGAGCTGGCCTGGCGCCTGCGCGGCCCGGACGCCGCCCCCTGGCTGGCCGTCACCGGCACCAACGGCAAGACCACCACCGTGCAGATGCTGGCCTCGATCCTGAAGGCGGCCGGACTGCGCACCGCCGCCGTCGGTAACATCGGCGTCTCGCTCCTGGACGCGGTCCTCGGCGACGAGCGGTACGACGTCCTGGCCGTGGAGCTGTCCAGCTACCAGCTCCACTGGGCACCCTCCCTGCGCGCCCACTCGGCCGCCGTGCTCAACCTCGCCCCCGACCACCTCGACTGGCACGGCTCCATGGAGGCGTACGCACGGGACAAGGGCCGCATCTACGAGGGCAACCGGGTCGCCTGCGTCTACAACGTCGCCGACAAGGCCACCGAGGACCTGGTCCGCGAGGCCGACGTCGAGGAGGGCTGCCGGGCCGTCGGCTTCACGCTCGGCACGCCGGCGCCCTCCCAACTCGGCGTCGTCGAGGGCATCCTGGTCGACCGCGCCTTCGTCGAGAACCGGCAGAAGAACGCCCAGGAGCTCGCCGAGGTTTCCGACGTCAACCCGCCGGCCCCGCACAACATCGCCAACGCCCTTGCCGCGGCGGCCCTCGCCCGCGCCTTCGGCGTGCCCGCCGCGGCCGTACGGGACGGTCTGCGGGCCTTCCGCCCCGACGCCCACCGGATCGCGCACGTGGCGGACGTGGAGGGAGTGGCGTACGTCGACGACTCCAAGGCGACCAACACGCACGCCGCGGAAGCCTCCTTGGCAGCGTACGAGTCGATCGTGTGGATCGCGGGCGGACTCGCGAAGGGCGCCACCTTCGACGAGCTCGTCGCCAAGTCGGCGAAGCGCCTTCGCGGGGCCGTGCTGATCGGCGCGGACCGTGCCCTGATCCGCGAAGCCCTCGCGCGACACGCGCCGGAAGTACCCGTCGTCGACCTCGACCGGACCGACACTGGGGCGATGCTCCAGGCAGTCCAGGAGGCGAAGCGGCTCGCGCAGCCCGGTGACACGGTGCTGCTGGCCCCGGCCTGCGCCTCGATGGACATGTTCGCCAACTACAACAAGCGCGGTGACGCGTTCGCGGAGGCGGTTCGCGAACTCGGCGCCTGACCCGGCCGCTCGCGCCGGGCGACCTTGGGAGGGACCCGTGGGACCCTTGAGGCCGACGTACCCGGTGAGGCCGACGTGCCCGGCGGCGGCGTTTTCGCTGACACCGACGAGCCACGGAGACGCCGATGCCCGGTAGCCGTACCGGTCGGCCGCCCGTGCAGCGGGCCGCACGCAGGCCCGCCGCGCCCCGGCCCGCGCGCGAGAACCCCGTCCTCGGCTTCCACACGCGCGTGCGCAGGGCCTGGGACCGCCCGCTGACCGCCTACTACCTGATCCTCGGCGGCAGCCTGCTGATCACCGTGCTCGGACTGGTGATGGTCTACTCGGCCTCCCAGATCACCGCGCTGCAGATGTCGCTGCCCGGGTCGTACTTCTTCCGCAAGCAGCTGCTCGCCGCCGTGATCGGCGCCGTGCTGCTGTACGCGGCCTCCCGGATGCCGGTGAAGCTGCACCGCGCGCTGGCCTACCCGATCCTGGCGGGCGCCGTCTTCCTGATGATCCTGGTGCAGATCCCGGGGATAGGGATGGCGGTCAACGGCAACCAGAACTGGATCTCGCTAGGCGGCTCCTTCCAGATCCAGCCCAGCGAGTTCGGCAAGCTGGCGCTCGTGCTGTGGGGCGCCGACCTGCTCGCCCGCAAACAGGACAAGAAGCTGCTGACGCAGTGGAAGCACATGCTGGTGCCGCTCGTGCCGGCGGGCTTCATGCTGCTCGGGCTGATCATGATCGGCGGCGACATGGGAACCGCGATCATCCTCACCGCGATCCTGTTCGGCCTGCTCTGGCTCGCCGGCGCCCCCACGCGGCTGTTCGTCGGCGTGCTGTCGATCGCCGCGCTGGTCGGCGCGGTCCTGATCACGTCCAGCTCGAACCGCATGGCCCGCCTGCAGTGCCTCGGCGCCACCGAACCCCAGTCCGGACCGGTCGACTGCTGGCAGGCCGTGCACGGCATCTACGCGCTCGCCTCGGGCGGAGTCTTCGGCTCCGGGCTCGGTGCGAGTGTGGAGAAATGGGGCCAACTCCCCGAAGCCCACACCGACTTCATCTTCGCCGTCACCGGTGAGGAACTGGGCCTGGCGGGGACGCTGTCAGTGCTCGCCCTCTTCGCGGCTCTAGGCTATGCGGGTATCCGCGTGGCCGGACGCACGGAGGACCCCTTCGTGAGGTATGCCGCGGGAGGCGTGACCACCTGGATCACGGCCCAGGCCGTGATCAACATGGGTGCGGTGCTCGGCCTGCTGCCGATCGCCGGCGTCCCCCTCCCGCTGTTCTCCTACGGGGGATCCGCCCTGCTGCCGACCATGTTCGCCATCGGGCTGCTGATCGCCTTCGCGCGCGAGGAGCCCGCTGCGCGGGCGGCGCTTGCGATGCGGCAACCCCGCTTTGGTAGAAAGCGGGGGGCCGGAGGCTCAGCGTTTAATCGGAGCCCTCGGAGATGGAACACGATGCGACGGCGCGCCTCGGCGGCGCGCTCGTCCGGAGAGCGGTGAATTTCGGTGCATGTCGTACTCGCCGGCGGAGGAACCGCGGGCCACATCGAGCCCGCGCTCGCCCTCGCGGACGCCCTGCGCAGGCAGGATCCGACCGTGGGCATCACGGCCCTGGGCACGGAGCGCGGCCTGGAGACACGTCTCGTACCCGAGCGTGGGTACGAACTCGCGCTGATCCCCGCGGTCCCGCTGCCACGCAAGCCCACCCCCGAGCTGATCACCGTCCCGGGCCGGCTGCGCGGCACCATCAAGGCGACCGAGCAGATCCTGGAGCGCACCAAGGCGGACGTCGTGGTCGGTTTCGGCGGCTACGTGGCCCTGCCCGGCTACCTCGCGGCCAAGCGCCTCGGCGTGCCGATCGTCATCCACGAGGCGAACGCCCGCCCGGGCCTGGCCAACAAGATCGGCTCGCGCTACGCCAGCCAGGTCGCCGTCTCCACTCCCGACAGCAAGCTGCGAGGCGCCCGCTACATCGGCATCCCGCTGCGCCGCTCCATCGCCACCCTGGACCGGGCCGCGGTGCGGCCCGAGGCCCGCGCGGCGTTCGGCCTCGACCCCAACCTGCCGACCCTCCTGGTCTCCGGCGGCTCGCAGGGCGCCCGCCGCCTCAACGAGGTCGTCCAGGCGGTCGCCCCCTACCTCCAGCAGGCCGGCATCCAGATCCTGCACGCGGTCGGTCCGAAGAACGAACTGCCGCAGGTCCACCAGATGCCTGGGATGCCCCCCTACATCCCGGTAAGTTACCTGGACCGGATGGACCTCGCGTACGCCGCGGCCGACATGATGCTCTGCCGCGCGGGCGCGATGACCGTCGCCGAGCTCTCCGCCGTCGGACTCCCGGCCGCCTACGTCCCGCTGCCCATCGGCAACGGCGAGCAGCGGCTGAACGCCCAGCCGGTGGTCAAGGCCGGCGGCGGTCTGCTGGTCGACGACGCGGACCTCACCCCGGAGTGGGTGCAGCAGAACGTCCTGCCCGTGCTCGCCGACCCGCACCGGCTGTACGAGATGTCCCGCGCCGCCGCCGAGTTCGGCCGCCGGGACGCCGACGACCTCCTCGTCGGCATGGTGTACGAGGCGATCGCCGCCAGTCGTGCACACCGCTAGGCACGTATGACGGAAGGCAGGCAGCGTGGCCGGATCGACGACCGCGGAGCGCGGTGAACGCCAGCAGGAGTCGTCCGGCCCGCCGCCCGTACGGCGGCGGTCCCACCTCCGTACGATCTTCATCCTGGTGCTCGCCCTGGTCTTCCTCGGGATCCCGACGGTCTGGCTGCTGTACGGCTCGAGCTGGCTGCGCGCCGAGCATGTGTCGGTGTCGGGGACACGCGTGCTGACACCCGCTCAGGTCCGCGAGGCCGCCGACGTTCCCCTGGGACAGCCGTTGATTTCCGTCGACACGGGCGCGATCGAGTCACGACTGCGGCAGAAATTGCCCCGAATTGACACGGTTGACGTGACCCGTTCCTGGCCGCATGGAATCGGGCTGAAAGTGGTGGAACGTACTCCGGTTCTCATTGTCCAAAAGGGCGGAAAGTTCGTCGAAGTGGACGATGAGGGTGTCCGTTTCGCTACGGTTTCTGAGGCTCCGAAAGGCGTGCCCACCCTGAAATTGACGCTGTCGCGGTCCGGCTCCGCCGCCGCGAGCCTGCGCCGCTTCGGTGAGGCGCGGCTCGTGCGCGAGGCGGTGCGGGTCGCCCGCGCGATTCCGGCCGCGGTCGCCCGTGACACCCGGACCGTCAAGGTGCGCTCGTACGACGCCATCTCACTGGAGCTGGGCGGCGGCCGTACCGTGGACTGGGGAAGCGGCGAGAAGGGCGCGGCCAAGGCGCGTACGCTCACCGCTCTGATGAAAGCCGCGCCGGGTGCGCGGCACTTCGACGTCAGCGTCCCCACCGCGCCTGCGTCATCAGGGAGTTGACGCACATCTGCGCAGGCCAGCACCCTGGTTGGGCGGCGCTACGGCTGATCACATAGGGTGAAAAGAAAAACGGGAGGTTCGGCGTGTTCGTTGAACGGGCGCCACTTGTCGACTTAGTGTCCTGTTCAGAAGACTTCAGGGAACAGGCACACTGGTAACCCTAAACTTCAGCGTTAGGGTTCGGGTCGGCGATACGGACCGTCCCATTCGGCATCAGTCGTCGGGTCGCGGGGCGCAGCGGCGTCACGGTGATTCGGCGACACGTAACTCGAGGCGAGAGGCCTTCGACGTGGCAGCACCGCAGAACTACCTCGCAGTCATCAAAGTCATCGGTGTCGGCGGCGGTGGTGTCAATGCCATCAACCGGATGATCGAGGTCGGTCTCAAGGGCGTCGAGTTCATCGCCATCAACACCGACGCGCAAGCTCTGTTGATGAGCGACGCCGACGTCAAGCTGGACGTCGGCCGTGAACTCACCCGCGGACTCGGCGCCGGAGCCAACCCGGCCGTCGGCCGCAAGGCCGCCGAGGACCACCGCGAGGAGATCGAGGAGGTCCTCAAGGGGGCCGACATGGTCTTCGTGACAGCCGGTGAAGGCGGCGGCACCGGCACCGGCGGCGCGCCCGTCGTGGCCAACATCGCACGCTCCCTCGGCGCCCTCACCATCGGCGTGGTGACGCGCCCGTTCACCTTCGAGGGACGGCGCCGCGCGAACCAGGCCGAGGACGGCATCGCCGAGCTCCGCGAAGAGGTCGACACCCTCATCGTCATCCCGAACGACCGGCTGCTGTCCATCTCGGACCGCCAGGTCTCGGTCCTCGACGCCTTCAAGTCGGCCGACCAGGTCCTGCTCTCCGGTGTCCAGGGCATCACCGACCTCATCACCACGCCCGGCCTGATCAACCTGGACTTCGCCGACGTCAAGTCGGTCATGTCCGAGGCCGGTTCGGCCCTCATGGGCATCGGCTCGGCCCGCGGCGACGACCGCGCGGTGGCCGCGGCCGAGATGGCGATCTCCTCGCCGCTGCTGGAGGCCTCCATCGACGGCGCCCGCGGCGTGCTGCTCTCCATCTCCGGCGGCTCCGACCTCGGCCTGTTCGAGATCAACGAGGCCGCCCAGCTGGTCAGCGAGGCCGCCCACCCCGAGGCCAACATCATCTTCGGCGCGGTGATCGACGACGCCCTCGGCGACGAGGTCCGGGTCACCGTGATCGCCGCCGGATTCGACGGCGGCCAGCCGCCGGCCCGCCGGGACAACGTCCTCGGCTCGTCCTCCGCCAAGCGCGAGGAGCCGGCCCCGGTACGGCAGACCGAGTCCCGCCCGTCCTTCGGCTCGCTCGGCAGCGTTACCCCCAAGGAGGACCCGGAGCCCGCGCCGGAACCGGTGAACGACATCCCGGTCGCCCCGCCGGTCACCCCCGCGCCGCGCACCTACTCGGACAGCGCGGCCGAGGAGCTGGACGTACCGGACTTCCTCAAGTGATGCTCCTGACGTGATAGGACAGCGCGAGAACGTGAGCGGCGCGCACTTCGCCTTCACCGACCGGTGGGGCGGGGTGAGCGCCGCTCCGTATGAGGAGCTCAATCTCGGCGGCGCGGTCGGCGACGACCCCGGTGCCGTGCGGACCAACCGGGAGCTGGCCGCCAAGTCGCTCGGTCTCGACGCGGGCCGGGTGGTCTGGATGAACCAGGTGCACGGAGCGGATGTGGCCGTGGTCGACGGTCCCTGGGGATCGTCGTCGCCGATCCCGTCGGTCGACGCGATCGTCACCGCCCGGCGCGGGCTCGCCCTCGCCGTGCTCACCGCCGACTGCGTGCCCGTGCTGCTCGCCGACCCCGTCGCGGGGGTCGTCGCCGCGGCGCACGCGGGCCGGCCTGGCATGATCGCCGGTGTCGTCCCGGCGGCGCTACGCGCGATGATGGAACTGGGTGCCGATCCGTCCCGGATCGCCGCCCGCACCGGACCGGCCGTGTGCGGCCGGTGCTACGAGGTGCCGGAGACGATGCGCGCCGAGGTGGCCGCCGTGGAGCCGGCGGCGTACGCCGAGACCAGCTGGGGCACTCCGGCGGTCGATGTGCGCGCCGGTGTGCACGCGCAGCTCGACCGGTTCGGGGTGCGCGACCGGGCGCAGTCGCCGGTGTGCACGCTGGAGTCGGGCGATCACTTCTCGTACCGCCGCGACCGCACCACCGGGCGGCTCGCCGGCTATGTCTGGCTGGACTGATGGGGCATGACGGACCGTAAGGACGAACTCGCCGCGAACCTGGCGAAGGTGGAAGAGCGGATCACCGCCGCGTGCGGGGCCGCCGGACGCGCGCGTGAGGACGTGACCCTGATCGTGGTCACCAAGACCTATCCCGCGAGCGATGTGCGGATCCTGTCGGAGCTCGGTGTGCGTCACGTCGCCGAGAACCGCGACCAGGACGCCGCCCCCAAGGCGGCGGAGTGCTCGGATCTTCCCCTTACTTGGCACTTTGTTGGTCAACTCCAGACCAACAAAGTGCGATCGGTGGTCGGTTACGCGGATCTTGTGCAATCCGTCGATCGTTCCCGACTTGTCACGGCCTTGTCGAAGGAGGCCGTCCGGGCCGGGCGCGAGATCGGGTGTCTCATCCAGGTCGCGTTCGACGCCACAGCGAGCGGACGAGGGGAGCGGGGTGGAGTGGCCCCCGAGGGAATCGAAGAGTTGGCCGATCTGGTCGCCGCGGCGCCGGGGCTGCGACTCGACGGGCTGATGACCGTCGCGCCGCTCACCGGGGAGTACGCGGGACGCGAACAGGCGGCGTTCGAGCGGTTGATGGATTTGTCGACTGACCTGCGCAGGGGTCATCCGGCTGCCACCATGGTCTCGGCAGGGATGAGTGCGGACCTCGAACAGGCCGTGGCCGCCGGGGCGACACATGTGCGCGTCGGCAGCGCGGTACTCGGAGTCCGCCCCCGGCTCGGGTAACGTCGCCAGGAAGTCGGACCACAGCAGAAAATATGGTCATTGCCGCCGAATAGCGGACTTGACGACCACGTGGATCGCGGGCACTTGGCAGTCGTCAGCCGATCCACCACAGAGCGGAGGACTCAGAGAATGGCCGGCGCGATGCGCAAGATGGCGGTCTACCTCGGCCTCGTGGAGGACGATGGGTACGACGGCCGCGGATTCGACCCCGACGACGACTTCGAACCGGAACTGGACCCGGAGCCCGAACGGGACCACCGGCGGCACGACCCGTCCCACCAACCGCATGTCTCACATCAGCCTCAAAGGGACGAAGAGGTGCGAGTCGTACAGCCGCCCGCGCCCCGCGAACCGGTCGCCCGTGCCGCTTCGCTGCCCGCGGAATCGGGCCGCCCGGCGCGCATCGCGCCCGTGGCATCCATCACACAAGAACGCGCAAGTCTGGAGAAGAACGCACCGGTGATCATGCCCAAGGTCGTGTCGGAGCGAGAGCCTTACCGGATCACCACGCTTCACCCGCGGACCTACAACGAGGCCCGTACCATCGGGGAACACTTCCGTGAGGGCACCCCGGTGATCATGAATCTGACTGAGATGGATGACACAGATGCGAAGCGACTTGTCGACTTTGCTGCCGGTTTGGTGTTTGGTCTTCACGGCAGTATCGAGAGGGTGACGCAGAAGGTGTTCCTGTTGTCTCCTGCTAACGTCGATGTCACGGCGGAGGACAAGGCCCGCATCGCAGAGGGCGGGTTCTTCAACCAGAGCTGAGACGCAACACCGGAAACAGAAGTACACAGCAGGGCACTGGGGAGAGGGAAGCGCAGGTCATGAGCGTGGTTCTGGATGTCATCTACATCGCGCTGATGTGCTTCCTCATCGTGCTCATCTTCCGGTTGGTCATGGACTACGTCTTCCAGTTCGCCCGCTCGTGGCAACCCGGCAAGGCGATGGTGGTCGTTCTGGAGGCCACCTACACTGTCACCGATCCACCGCTCAAGCTTCTGCGGCGGGTCATTCCGCCGCTGCGTCTCGGGGGCGTGGCGCTCGACCTGTCCTTCTTCGTACTGATGATCATCGTCTACATCCTGATCTCGATCGTGAGCCGGCTGTGAGCGATGTGAACTACGGTCTTGCCGAATGCCGACGACTACGTTGAGGTGAAGAGATGCCGTTGACCCCCGAGGACGTGCGGAACAAGCAGTTCACGACCGTCCGCCTCCGAGAAGGCTATGACGAGGACGAGGTCGATGCCTTCCTCGACGAGGTCGAAGCCGAACTGACCCGCCTGCTCCGAGAGAACGAGGATCTGCGCGCCAAGCTGGCCGCCGCCACGCGTGCCGCCGCGCAGAACCAGCAGAACATGCGCAAGCCTCCGGAGCAGCAGCAGGACCAGCAGCATCCTCAGCAGCAGGGCATGCGAGGTCCCGGGGCGCCCGTTCCCGCCGGCATATCGGGCCCGCCGCAGCAGCAGATGGGTGGCCCCATGGGTGGTCCGCCCCAGCTGCCGAGCGGTGCGCCGCAGCTGCCCGCCGGCCCCGGCGGACAGGGGGGCCCGCAGGGTCCCGGCGGCCCGATGGGGCAGGGTCCCGGCCCGATGGGCCAGGGTCCGATGCAGGGGCAGATGGGTCCGGGCCCGATGGGCGGTCCCATGGGTGGTCCCGGAATGCCCGGTCAGGGCCCTGGTGGCGACAGCGCCGCCCGTGTCCTGTCGCTGGCCCAGCAGACCGCCGACCAGGCGATCGCCGAGGCCCGTTCCGAGGCCAACAAGATCGTCGGCGAGGCGCGTTCGCGAGCCGAGGGTCTGGAGCGTGACGCCCGTGCCAAGGCGGACGCGCTGGAGCGGGACGCGCAGGAGAAGCACCGTGTCGCGATGGGCTCCCTGGAGTCCGCCCGCGCCACGCTGGAGCGCAAGGTCGAGGACCTGCGCGGCTTCGAGCGCGAGTACCGCACGCGGCTGAAGTCCTACCTGGAGTCGCAGCTGCGCCAGCTGGAGACGCAGGCGGACGACTCGCTCGCCCCGCCGCGTACGCCCGCGACCGCGTCCCTCCCGCCGTCCCCGGCGCCCTCCATGGCACCGGCCGGCGCGGGCGCCCCGTCGTACGGCGGCAACCAGACGATGGGCGGCAACCCGTCGCAGTCCGGTCCGTCCTACGGCGGTCAGCAGCAGATGTCGCCCGCGATGACCCAGCCGATGGCGCCGGTGCGGCCGCAGGGGCCGTCGCCGATGGGGCAGGCTCCCTCCCCGATGCGCGGCTTCCTCATCGACGAGGACGACAACTGACGGCCATGAGTACGGCGTAGACGTCGGCAGCGTTCAGGGCGAGGCCCCGGGTGAATCCCGGGGCCTCGCCCTTTGTTGCCACGCGCGTTCGGGGACGCGTACGCAACGCCGAAGGCCCGGCCCCACCAAGATTTTTGGCGGGACCGGGCCTTCGGCGTGTGCGCTACGCCCTGCGCAGGCGGAACGTGAGCGACAGGCCCTCGTCGGTGAAGGGCTCGCCGTAGCCGCCGTCCGCCTCGCCCTCGGCGAAGTCCGTCGCCAGGACCTCGTCGGCGATCAGGCCAGCATGCTCGGTCAGGGCCGCGGTCGTCGCCGGGTCGGTGGCCGTCCAGCGCAGGGCGATGCGGTCGGCCACGTCCAACCCGCTGTTCTTGCGGGCCTCCTGGATCAGGCGGATGGCGTCCCGGGCCAGGCCCGCCCGGCGGAGCTCCTCCGTGATCTCCAGGTCGAGCGCCACCGTCGCACCCGCGTCGGACGCCACCGACCAGCCCTCGCGCGGGGTCTCCGTGATGATCACCTCGTCCGGAGCCAGCGTGATCGTCTCGCCGTCGACCTCCACCGACGCGGTGCCCTCACGCAGGGCCAGCGACAGGGCGGCGGCGTCCGCGTTCGCGATGGCCTTGGCCACGTCCTGGACGCGCTTGCCGAACCGCTTGCCCAGCGCGCGGAAGTTGGCCTTGGCGGTGGTGTCCACCAGGGAACCGCCGACCTCGCTCAGCGACGCCAGGGACTCGACGTTCAGCTCTTCCGTGATCTGCGTGTGCAACTCGGGGTCCAGCGTGTCGAAACCCGTGGCGGCGATCAGAGCGCGCCGGAGCGGCTGGCGCGTCTTGACGCCCGACTCCGCGCGCGTGGCGCGGCCCAGCTCGACCAGGCGGCGCACCAGCACCATCTGCCGGGATAGCTCCGGGTCGATCGCCGACAGGTCCGCCTCCGGCCACGAGGACAGGTGCACCGACTCGGGCGCGCCCGGGGTGACCGGCACGACCAGGTCCTGCCAGACCCGCTCGGTGATGAACGGGGTGATCGGCGCCATCAGCCGGGTGACCGTCTCCAGCACCTCGTGCAGGGTGCGCAGCGCGGCCTTGTCGCCCTGCCAGAAGCGGCGCCGGGACCGGCGTACGTACCAGTTCGACAGGTCGTCGACGAACGCGGACAGCAGCTTGCCGGCGCGCTGGGTGTCGTAGCCCTCCAGGGACTGGGTGACCTGGTCGGTCAGCGCGTGCAGCTCGGACAGCAGCCAGCGGTCCAGCAGCGGGCGGTCGGCCGGGGCCGGGTCGGCCTCGCTCGGGGCCCAGCCGGACGTGCGGGCGTACAGGGCCTGGAAGGCGACCGTGTTCCAGTAGGTCAGGAGCGTCTTGCGGACGACCTCCTGGATGGTGCCGTGGCCGACGCGGCGGGCCGACCAGGGGGAGCCGCCGGCCGCCATGAACCAGCGGACCGCGTCGGCGCCGTGCTGGTCCATGAGCGGGATCGGCTGGAGGATGTTGCCCAGGTGCTTGGACATCTTCCGGCCGTCCTCGGCGAGGATGTGGCCGAGGCAGACCACGTTCTCGTACGACGACTTGTCGAAGACCAGCGTGCCGACCGCCATCAGCGTGTAGAACCAGCCGCGGGTCTGGTCGATGGCCTCGGAGATGAACTGCGCCGGGTACCGGCTCTCGAAGAGCTCCTTGTTCTTGTACGGGTAGCCCCACTGCGCGAACGGCATCGAGCCCGAGTCGTACCAGGCGTCGATGACCTCCGGCACGCGCGTGGCGGTCTTGCCGCAGTTGTCCTGCGGGCAGGCGAAGGTGACGTCGTCGATGTACGGGCGGTGTGGGTCGAGGCCCGACTGGTCCGTGCCGGTCAGCTCGGTCAGCTCCGTGCGGGAGCCGACGCAGGTGAGGTGGTCGTCCTCGCAGCGCCAGATCGGCAGCGGGGTGCCCCAGTAGCGGTTGCGGGACAGCGCCCAGTCGATGTTGTTGTTGAGCCAGTCGCCGTACCGGCCGTGCTTGACCGTCTCCGGGAACCAGTTGGTCTTCTCGTTCTCCTGGATGAGGCGGTCCTTGATCGCCGTGGTGCGGATGTACCAGGAGGGCTGCGCGTAGTAGAGGAGCGCGGTGTGGCAGCGCCAGCAGTGCGGGTAGCTGTGCTCGTACGGGATGTGCCTGAAGAGCAGACCGCGCTGCTGGAGGTCCTCGGTGAGTTTTTCGTCCGCCTTCTTGAAGAAGACGCCGCCGACGAGGGGGACGTCCTCCTCGAAGGTGCCGTCCGGGCGGACCGGGTTCACGACGGGCAGACCGTAGGAGCGGCAGACCTTGAGGTCGTCCTCACCGAAGGCGGGGGACTGGTGGACCAGGCCCGTACCGTCCTCGGTGGTGACGTAGTCGGCGTTCACGACGAAGTGCGTGCCGCCCTCAATCTCCGGGAACTCCACCAGTTCGAACGGACGTTGGTACGTCCAGTGCTCCATCTCGGCGCCGGTGAAGGTCTGGCCGGTGGTCTCCCAGCCCTCGCCGAGCGCCTTGGCGACCAGCGGCTCGGCGACGACCAGCTTCTCCGAGCCGTCCGGGCCCTTCGTCGCGACGACGTAGGTGACCTCCGGGTGCGCGGCGACCGCCGTGTTGGAGACCAGGGTCCAGGGCGTGGTCGTCCACACCAGGAGCGCGGCCTGGCCCGCGAGCGGACCGGAGGTGAGCGGGAAACGGACGTAGACGGACGGGTCGACGACCGTCTCGTAGCCCTGGGCCAGCTCGTGGTCCGACAGGCCGGTGCCGCAGCGCGGGCACCAGGGGGCGACGCGGTGGTCCTGGACCAGCAGGCCCTTGTTGAAGATCTCCTTCAGCGACCACCAGACGGACTCGATGTACTCGGGCTCCATGGTCACGTACGCCTCGTCGAGGTCGACCCAGTAGCCCATGCGGGTCGTCAGCTCGGAGAAGGCGCCGGTGTGGCGGAGCACGGACTCGCGGCACTTGGCGTTGAACTCGGCGATGCCGTACGCCTCGATGTCCTTCTTGCCGGAGAAACCGAGCTCCTTCTCGACCGCCAGCTCCACCGGGAGGCCGTGGCAGTCCCAGCCGGCCTTGCGGGCCACGTGGTAGCCGCGCATGGTGCGGAAGCGAGGGAAGACGTCCTTGAAGACGCGGGCCTCGATGTGGTGGGCGCCCGGCATGCCGTTGGCCGTGGGCGGGCCCTCGTAGAACACCCACTCGGGGCGCCCGGCGGACTGCTCGAGGCTCTTGGCAAAGATCTTCTGCTCGCGCCAGAAGTCGAGCACCGCGTGCTCGAGCGCGGGCAGGTCGACCTGGGCGGGCACCTGGCGGTACTGCGTCATCGATCTTCCTCCGGCGGACATGTTGCCTTCCGTCGGAGGGACGAGAGCTACGTCATTCCCTACGCCGCCTTCGGCGCGCTCCCGCGGTACCACCCTCCTTGGCCCTCCGGCGCCTGGTGCGCACCGGTGAGCCCCCTCATTGGGGTCGCGATGCCGGTTCTACTCACCGCGGCCGGTCCCCCACGGGGTTGCCTGCGGCTTTCTTCCGGCGGCTCCGGGGTGATCTTCACGTCGCGCTCGCCCCCGGGCTCACACCGTCCCCGGGTCGCTCTGGGCTGCGTACGCCGCTACTCGTCCCCATCCACGCTTTTCGCTCCGCCCAGTGTACGGCGCCGCGCGGACAGCGGCCGACCGGATTTCGGCGGGCCGGGGGCGGGCGTGGCGTATGGCGCTGGATGACCCGAATGCCACGGTACGCGTGTTCGGATCCTGGGACGTCGGGCTCGGCGGATTACCCGGCGGGGAGCTGGGCACAACGGATGCATGCTGGCCGCGCGGCATGCGCGAGGCGGGCGAATCGGGCGGTGTGCCCCGTTGCCGCGGGACTCGAGTCGATTTATCGTCCCAGCACGATTCGCGAGCAAGATCACAATATGTGAAGGGGCCGCGGCCATGGTGGCGAAGAAGACCGCCGTACAGCAGTCGGTGTCCGGCGGGTCCGGGAGCGCGGAGGCCTCCGGCGGTGTTCGGGGGTCCGGTGGTGTTGTTCGCGGGGCCGGTGGAGTTGGCGGTGCCGGTGGTGCTGCCAAGGGGGCGGACGGGAAGAAGAGCACGCAGGGAGGCGCGGCGGCGACTCGGGCGGCCCGGGTGGTGAAGACGGTGCGGGGGGCTGCGGCCCGGGGGAAGGGAGCGAAGGGGGCCGGTGAGAAGGGGGCGGTTGGGGGGAGCGTTTCCAAGGGGGCTGCGGCCATGGTGACTGGGCTGGTGAAGAGTGCGGCCAAGAAGGCGGCTGCCCGGAAGGCGGCTGCCGAGAAGCCGGATGTCGAGAAGCGGGGCGTGGAGGCCGCCGCCGAGCGGGCCGTCGGCGGGAAGTCGGCGGTGCGAGAGGCGGCGGCTGAGAGGCGGACGGCTGTGCAGGCGGCGGTCAAGAAGACGGCGGCTCGCAAGGCGAGCACCAAGGGGACGGCGAGCGCCAAGAAGGTGGCCAGCGCCAAGAAGGCGGTGCTCGGCAGGGCGGCGGCTGCGCTGGAGGCGGCGGCTTCTGAGGCGGTTGCTTCGAAGACGGCGGCGGGGAAGACGACGGCGGGGAAGGCGGCGGCGGGGAAGACGACGGCGGGGAAGGCGGCGGCGGGGAAGACGACGGCGGGGAAGGCGGCGGCTCCGAAGCGTGCTGCGGGCAAGAGGGCGGCCGGGAAGGAGATGGCCGGTGGGGGGATGGCCGCCACGGTGGCGGCTGGTGAGACGGTGGTTTCGAGGGAGGGTGCCAAAAAGTCGGCGGCCAAGGAGGTGGCGGCCAGGAAGGCGACGGCCACCGGGGCGAGCGCGAAGAAGACGGCTGCCGCGAAGGCTCCGGCTGAGAAGCCGGTGGCCGAGAAGTCGACCGCCAAGCAGTCGGCTGCCTCCAAGCCGGCTGCTCAGAAGGCACCGGCCGCGAAGGCCACAGCGACAAAGGCCGCCGCCAAGAAGACCCCGGCTGCCAAGGGCACCGCCAAGAAGGCGGCGGCCACGAAGGCGGAGGCCACGAAGGGCACGGCAGCCACGGCAACGGCAGCCAAGGCCGCGGCCACCTCCGCAAAGGCGCCGGTCAGAAAGGTCACAGCCAAGACGGCCACCCCAGCCAAGGCCGTGACCGAGCAAGCCACAACCGCAAAGGCCGCTGCCAAGGGGGCCAAGAAGACGCAACCCACAAAGGCCACGGTCGCCACGGCCACGGCCAGGAAGGCCACGGCCGCCAAGGACACGGCCAAGAAGGCGCAACCCACAAAGACCACGGTCAAGAAGGCCACGGCCACCACGCCCACAGTCACCGAGGACACGGCCGCCAAGCCCACGGCCAAGAAGGAGCGGGCCACGAAGGCCGTGGCCAAGCAAGCCACAACCACGAAGGTCACAGCAAAGAAGGAAGCGGCCGCCCGGAAGAGGGCGGCCGGGAAGAGCGCGGTCGCGAAGAGCACCACCAGGACCAGCGCGGTCACACAGGACAAGGCCGTGAGCAGGACGGCCGAGAAGGCGGGCGCGGCCGAGGCCGCGCAGCAGACGGGAGCGACGACGGTGGTTGCGAAGAAGACTCCTGGCACGGCCACGGCGGCGAAGACCGCCGTTCCGAAGGCACGGGTCGCCGCGGCGGAGCCGGGCGAGCTCGCCGTACGCCCCGGCGAGGACCCCTGGACCGCGGAGGAGGTCGACGAGGCGCGGTCCGAGCTGATGTCGGAGGAGACGCGGCTGCGCGAGGAGATCACGTCGTCGGAGCGGTCGCTCGCCGGTCTGATGCGGGACTCCGGGGACGGCGCGGGCGACGACCAGGCGGACACCGGCACCAAGAACATCACGCGGGAGCACGAGCTGGCGCTCGCGGCCAACGCGCGGGAGATGCTCACCCAGATCGAACGCGCCCTGGAACGCCTCGACGCGGGCACCTACGGCCTGTGCGAGAACTGCGGCAACCCCATCGGCAAGGCCCGCATGCAGGCCTTCCCCCGGGCGACCCTGTGCGTGGAGTGCAAACAGAAGCAGGAGCGCCGGTACTGATCAGCCGCCGGATGCCTCCTGAGCACGAGGGGCGCACAGGGTGTGCCGTACCCTCGTCCTCAGTCAGGTACCTAGGTTGAGGGACTCACGTGGCAGAGGCGGAGCGCATCATCGGTACGCCGGACACCCCGGACGCGGCACGGGCGGGGCAGGAGCAGCCCGGCGAGAGCGCGGCGTCGGGTGAGCGGTCCGGCGCCGAGCAGGCACAGACCCCGGTCGGCGGGTCCGGCGCCGATGAGACGACCGAGCCCGAGGCGGCGGCCGGGCAGCCCCGGGGCAGGCGCCGTATCGCCGTGCTGTTCACGGTCGCCGCGTTCGCGTACACCCTCGATCTGATCAGCAAGATCATCGTGGTCGAGAAGCTGGAGCACCACCCGCCGATCGAGATCATCGGGGACTGGCTGAGGTTCGAGGCGATCCGCAACGCGGGCGCGGCCTTCGGGTTCGGCGAGGCCTTCACCGTGATCTTCACCATGATCGCCGCGGTGGTGATCGTGGTGATCGCCCGCCTCGCCCGCAAGCTGTACAGCCTGCCCTGGGCGATCGCGCTCGGCCTGCTGCTGGGCGGTGCGCTCGGCAACCTCACCGACCGGATCTTCCGTTCTCCGGGTGTGTTCGAGGGCGCGGTCGTCGACTTCATCGCGCCCAAGCACTTCGCCGTCTTCAACCTGGCCGACTCGGCGATCGTGTGCGGCGGCATCCTGATCGTGCTGCTGTCGTTCCGGGGCCTGGACCCGGACGGGACCGTCCACAAGGACTGAGCGCGCGTACGGCCGTGTCGGAGGCGTCCGGCATACTCGACGGGTGAGCACGATTCCCGAGATCCGTACCCTGCCCGTGCCCGACGGTCTGGAGGGCGAGCGCGTCGACGCCGCCATCTCCCGCATGTTCGGCTTCTCCCGTACCAAGGCCGCCGAGCTGGCGGCGGCGGGGAAGGTCACGGTCGACGGGTCGGTGGTCGGCAAGTCGGAGCGGGTGCACGGCGGCGCCTGGCTCGAGGTGGAGATGCCACAGGCGCCCGCGCCGGTGCAGGTGGTCGCGGAGCCGGTCGAGGGGATGGAGATCGTCCACGACGACGATGACGTGGTGGTGATCGTCAAGCCCGTCGGGGTGGCCGCGCATCCGTCGCCGGGCTGGACCGGGCCGACCGTGATCGGCGGGCTGGCGGCAGCCGGCTACCGGATCTCGACGTCCGGCGCGGCCGAGCGGCAGGGCATCGTGCACCGGCTGGACGTGGGCACCTCCGGGCTGATGGTGGTGGCCAAGTCGGAGTACGCGTACACGTCGCTCAAGCGCCAGTTCAAGGAGCGCACGGTCGACAAGCGTTACCACACGCTCGTCCAGGGCCACCCGGACCCGACCAGCGGCACCATCGACGCTCCCATCGGCCGGCACCCGAACCACGACTACAAGTGGGCCGTCACCGCCGACGGCAAGCCCTCGGTCACGCACTACGACCTCATCGAGGCCTTCCGCGCGGCCTCGCTGCTCGACGTGAAGCTGGAGACCGGCCGCACCCACCAGATCCGCGTCCACATGGCCGCGCACCGGCACCCCTGCGTCGGCGACCTGACGTACGGCGCCGACCCCACGCTCGCCAAGCGTCTCGGCCTGACCCGCCAGTGGCTGCACGCCGTGCGGCTCGGCTTCGAGCACCCCGGCAGCGGCGAGTGGGTGGAGTTCGCCTGCGACTATCCGGAGGACCTCCAGAAGGCCCTGGACCAGGTCCACGAGGAGACGTACGCATGAGCCTGCCGCCGTCGTCGCCCTCGCCGTCCTCGTCGTACGTCGTGCGCGTCGCCGAGGACCCCGCCGACCGTGAGGCGTGCTTCGCGGTGCGCAAGGAGGTCTTCGTCGGCGAACAGGGCGTGCCCGAGGACATCGAGTACGACGCGTATGACGCCGGTGCCGTGCACGTGCTGGCGGTCCGGGAGGGGGTGGCGCTCGGCACCGGGCGGCTGCTGTACGGCGAGGCGGCGGCCGCGCAGAACGGCGGCGACCGGTCCGTCGGGTCCCTCGGGCGGCTCGCCGTGGCGAAGAGCGCGCGGGGCCTCGGCGTCGGGGCCGCGCTGGTGCGGGCCATCGAGGAGGCGGCACGCGCGCGTGGTCTGAGGGCGGTGGATCTGCACGCGCAGACGCACGCACTGGGATTCTACGAGCGGCTCGGGTACGAGGCGTACGGGCCGGAGTACCTGGAGGCGGGCATCCCGCACCAGGCGATGAGGCGTGCGCTGTAGCGCCGCGGCGCGCGTGCCGACAGGGCCGGAACACCGGTGAACAGCGCGGCGTGGCAGGCTTGAGTTCCGTTCTGTGCCCGCCTGACCTCCCGGAGCGCTGACCGTGGATCAGTTGGCCCTGCTGTTCGTGCTGTTGGTCGGGGCCGTGGTGAGCGTGCCGGTCGGGGACCGGCTGAAGCTGCCGGCGCCGGTGCTGATGACGCTGCTCGGCATCGTCCTCGCGCTGCTGGACTTCGTACCGAACGTCGATGTTCCGCCGGACCTGATCCTGCCGCTGCTGCTGCCGCCCCTGCTGTACGCGGCGGTGCGGCGGACCTCGTGGCGGCAGTTCGCGGCGAACAAGCGGCCGATCTTCCTGCTGGCGGTGGCGCTGGTCTTCGTCACGACGGCGTGCGTGGCGGTCGTGGCGAACGCGATCGTTCCGGGACTGCCGATCGCCGCCGCCGTCGCGCTCGGCGCCCTGGTCGCGCCACCCGACCCGGTCGCGGCGACCGCCGTCGCCGGGCAACTGGGGCTGCCCCGGCGGCTGGTGTCGATCCTGGAGGGCGAGGGGCTGTTCAACGACGTGACGGCCATCGTCCTGTACCACGTGGCGATCGCCGCCGCGGTCAGCGGCACCTTCTCGCCGTGGCGGGCCGGACTGGACCTGGTGCTGTCCGCCGTGGTGGCGGTGGCGGTCGGGCTCGCGCTCGGCTGGGGCGCGAACAAGCTGATGGACCTGCTCGGCGACCCGACCCTGCAGATCGGACTGACCCTGCTGGTGCCGTACGCCTCGTACGTGCTGGCCGAGGAGCTGCACGGCTCGGGGGTGCTCGCGGTGCTGACCACCGCGTTGTTCCTCACGGACTACGCGACCGACGCCGACGACGTCATGACGCGGCTCGCCGGGCACACCTTCTGGAACATCGTCGACACCCTCGTCACCGGCGTCGCGTTCGGGCTGGTCGGGCTGGAACTGCACAACGCGGTCCGGACGGCCTCCGGACGATGGGGCGAACTGCTCGGCTGGGCGGCGGCGGTCGTGGGCGTCGTGATCCTCGTACGGCTGCTGTGGCTGCTGCCGGCGACCTGGCTGACCCAGCGGCTGCACGCGCGGCGGGACCACGACGAGGACATCCCGATGAGCGCGCGCGAGACCGTGGTGATGTGGTGGTCCGGGATGCGCGGGGTGGCCTCGGTGGCGCTGGCACTGGCGATCCCGCTGGAGACCGACGACGGGGGCGCCTTCCCCAGCCGGGACGAGATCGTCTTCATCGCCTTCGGCGTGATCATGGCGACGCTGGTGGTGCAGGGGCTGACGCTGCCGTGGCTGGTGCGGCGGCTGGGGGTGCGGGCCGACACCGAGCGGGAGAAGGAGTTCGAGAAGCAGCTGGCGGTGCGGGCGGCCAAGGCGGCGAAGCGCAGGCTCCGCGAGATCGAGGCCGTGGAGGAGCTCCCGGAGGAGCTGTCCGAGCAGATGCTGCGGCGGGCCTTCGACATCGGGCTGCGGATCAGTCCCGACCTGGCGGAGGAGGAGCGGCGGGAGGCGTACCGGCAGCGGGCCCGGCGGCTGAAGCGGGTGCGACGGATCCAGGGGGAGATGCTGAGCGCGGCGCGCCACGAGGTGCTGGCGGCGCGCGGTGAACCGGGGGCCGACCCGGAGGTGGTGGACCGGGTGCTGCGCCATCTCGATGTGCGGAGTCTGCGGTGATGTGCGGCGTTCGCGGTGACCTTCCCGCCGTGGCGGTTGTCCGGCCGTAGGGTTTGATCATGACTCGCAACGTCGTGATCAGTGGTGGAGGAACGGGAATCGGGCTTGCCGCGGCGCAGGCGTTCGCCGCGGACGGGGACCGGGTGCTGCTGCTCGGGCGGCGGGCCGAGGTGCTGGAGCGGGCGGGCGTGCCCTACGCCCTCGTCTACGCGGCGGACCTCAGCAAACCGCGCGCTGTGCGCGGGGTGGAGCGGTTCGTGGCCAGGGAGTTCGGCACCGTGGACGTGCTGATCCACAGTGCCGGGGGCGCCGGGTACCTCGAACCGAAGGTGGACAGCGACGAGCCCCTCGACGTCGTCCTGCACAACTGGACCCTCAACTTCGGACTCAACACCCTGACCGCGGTCCTGCTCACCGAGGCACTGAAGGACCGGCTCGCCGACCCCGGCGGGCGGGTGCTGTTCCTCAGCTCCATCGCGGCGTACCGGGGCTCCGGGAGCGGGGCGTACGCGGGGTCCAAGGCCGCGCTGCACCCGTACGCCCACGATCTGGCCCGGCAGTTGGGGCCGCGCGGCGTCACCGTGAACGTGGTCGCGCCCGGCTATGTCGAGGACACCGAGTTCTTCGGGGACGTGATGGACGAGGAGCGGCGGGCCCGGCTCGTCGCCGAGACCTCGACCGGGCGGGCCGCGACGCCGGGGGACGTCGCGGCCACCCTGCACTGGCTCGCGTCCCACGCGGCCTCCCACATCACCTCGCAGATCATCCAGGTCAACGGCGGAGCCGAACGCGGCCACTGACAGCCGGTCAGCGCTCCGGACGCGGCGGCCCGTGGTAGCGGCGCTGGGCGGGCACGCCGTCCGGGGACGGGCGGTCGCCGTCGCGGCCCGGCGGCAGCACCGCGTCGGCCGTGTTGACCCGGGGCAGGGCGTACGGGTGCTCGTCGGCCAGCCAGCGGATCATCTGCTCGCGGACCGCGACCCGCACCGTCCACAGGTCGTCGGCGTCCTTGGCCGTCACAAGGCCCCGCACCTGCATCGTGTTCGGGGTGGTCTCCGTGACGGACAGGTCGTAGGCGCGGCCGTCCCAGGCGGGGCAGGCGCGCAGGACGTCGCGGAGCTTGTCGCGCATCGCGTCCAGCGGGGCCGTGTGGTCGAGGTGCCAGAAGACGGTGCCGGTCATCTGCGGGGTGCCGCGCGACCAGTTCTCGAACGGCTTGGACGTGAAGTACGACACCGGCATCGTGATGCGCCGCTCGTCCCAGGTGCGCACGGTCAGGAACGTCAGCGTGATCTCCTCCACCGTGCCCCACTCGCCGTCCACCACGACGGTGTCGCCGATGCGCACCATGTCGCCGAAGGCGATCTGCAGCCCGGCGAACATGTTGCCGAGCGTGGACTGCGCGGCTACACCGGCGACGATGCCGAGGATGCCGGCCGAGGCCAGCAGCGAGGCACCGGCCGCGCGGAACGTCGGGAACGTCAGCAGCATCGCCGCCACGGCGACCACGCCGACGATCGCGGAGACCACCCGCCTGATCAGCGTCACTTGCGTGCGCACCCGGCGGACCCGGGCCGGGTCCCGGTGGGAGCGGCCATTGGCGTACCGGCTGTAGGACGTCTCCACTATCGCGGCCGCGATGCGGATCACCAGCCAGGCGGCCGACCCGATCAGGACCAGCGTCAGCGTCCGGCCGAGGCCGACGCGGTGCTCCCGCAGCAGAGGGACCTCTTCCAACGCCCCTCTCAGCAGGGCCGCGCACAGGACGAGCTGGTAGGGGATGCGGCCACGGCGCAGCAGACCCCACAGCGGGGTCTCGTGGTGCCGTTCGTCCGCTTTGCGCAGCAGCAGGTCGGTGGCCCAGCCGATCACCAGCGTGAGCACGACCGAGCCACCGACCACGATCAGCGGTCGTAGCAGGTTCTCCATGCCTCGGAACCTAACCGGCACCCGGCGACACGAACATGTGACTTCGGGAACGTTCCGGGTAGTGCAACCGACCTGCGCTGTCACACCCGGCTGGCACCATGGCCTCATGAACATCATGCTCTTTCACTCGACCTATGGCCTCAGGCCCGCGGTGCGTGGGGCCGCTGACCGGCTGCGATCGGCCGGACACGAGGTGTGGACGCCTGACCTGTTCGACGGACGGACGTTCGAGACGGTCGAGGAGGGCATGGCGTACCAGGAGGAGATCGGCAAGGACGAACTGCTCAAGCGGGCCGTGCTGGCCGCCGCCCCCTACTCCGAGCGCGGGCTGGTGTACGCGGGGTTCTCGTTCGGCGCCTCCGTCGCGCAGACCCTCGCCCTCGGCGACGACAAGGCGCGCGGGCTGCTGCTCCTGCACGGCACGTCGGACATCGCGCCCAACGCGCAGGTGGACGACCTGCCGGTGCAACTGCACGTCGCCGAGCCGGACCCGTTCGAGACGGACGACTGGCTGACCGCCTGGTACCTGCGTATGGGCCGGATCGGCGCCGACGTGGAGGTCCACAGATACGCCGGGGCCGGTCACCTGTACACCGACCCCGACCTGCCGGACTACGACGAGGAGGCCGCCGAGGCCACCTGGCGGGTGGCACTCGGCTTCCTGGAGACCCTCTAGGCCCGGCCGGCCCCGGGCACCGGGCGGCCGGAGCGCGACCGGGCCGTCATTGGCCGAAAAACGTCACTGACTCGGCGTGGTCACACGGGGTCGTAGGAGCGCTCGATCTTCTGGGTGCCGCTGCGCGTGCGGTACGAACGGGCCCATGACGAGCCGGCGTCGCGTTTCGTACGGTCGGACAGGACGTAGTAGTCCATCTGCGCGCGCTCGGCGGTGAGATCGAGGACGCCGTAGCCGTGCCGGTCGGTGTCGACCCAGTGGACGTGCCGGTTGGCGGCGCGGATCAGCGGCGCGGCGACGGCCGAGACGGTCCCCTCGGGCGCCTTGACCATGTCGTCGAGGTTGTCGGAGGTGACCGAGGTGACGACGAACTCGGTGGCGGCGGAGGCGGACAGCGGGTACGTCCCGGCGTCCACCGGAACGTCGTTGGCCCACGCCATGTGGATGTCGCCGGTCAGGAAGACCGTGTTGCGGATGGCGTGGGAGCGCAGATGGGCCAGCAGCTCGCGGCGGTCGTCGGTGTAGCCGTCCCACTGGTCGGTGTTGAGGGCGAGGCCCTCCTGCGGCAGGCCCAGCAGTTTGGCGAGGGGCTTGAGCAGGTCGGCGGAGAGCGAGCCGATGGCGAACGGCGAGATCATCACCGAGTTGCCGACCAGCCGCCACGTGGTGTCGGACGTCTTCAGGCCGGCCTTCAGCCAGTCCAGCTGGGCGCGGCCGGTGAGCGTGCGGTCCGGGTCGTCCACCTCGCCGTTGCCGACCTTGACCTGCTGCGAGCGGAAGGAGCGCAGGTCGAGCAGGGACAGGTCGGCGAGCTTGCCGAAGCGCAGCCGGCGGTAGGTGGTGCCCGCGACCGCCGGACGGACGGGCATCCACTCGAAGTAGGCCTGCTTGGCGGCGGCCTGGCGAGCGGACCAGGCGCCCTCCGCGCCCTCCGTGTGGTTCTCGGCGCCGCCCGACCAGGCGTCGTTGGCGAACTCGTGGTCGTCCCAGATGGCGATGACCGGCGCCTTGGCGTGCAGCGCCTGGAGGTCGGGGTCCGTCTTGTACGTGGCGTGCCGGACGCGGTAGTCGGCGAGCGTGAGGATCTCGTGCGTGGGCGCGTGGGGGCGTACGACGGTGCCGCGGGTGCCGTACTGGCCGGTGCCGTACTCGTAGACGTAGTCGCCCAGGTGCAGCCAGGCGTCCAGGTCGCCGCGGGCCGCGAGGTGGCGGTAGGCGGCGAAGTGGCCGGCCTCCCAGTTGGCGCAGGAGACCACGCCGAAGCGGAGGTTGGCGACGGAGGCGCCGGCGGCCGGGGCGGTGCGGGTGCGGGCGGCGGGGGAGTCGGTGCCGCCGGCGGAGAAGCGGAACCAGTAGTCGGTGGCCGGTTCCAGGCCGCGGATGTCCGCCTTGACGGTGTGGTCGGAGGCGGCGGTGGCGACGGTGGAGCCCTTGGCGACGACGGTCGTGAACGCCTTGTCCTTGGCGACGACCCAGCTGACCTCGGTGTCCGGGCCGAGCCCGGAGCCGGGTATCGCCTCGGGCGTGGGCGTCACGCGGGTCCACAGCAGGACGCCGTCGGGCAGCGGGTCGCCGGAGGCCAGGCCGTGCAGGAAGGCGGGGGCGGCGGTGGCGGCCCGGGCGGGGAGGGCGGCGGCGAGCGGGCCGGCCAGGACGGCGGTCGCCGCCGCGGCCTTGACGACCGAACGGCGGCGCGGGGAGAGCGGGTTGGCTCTCGGAACGGGTGAGTCGGTGTGCTCGGGTGATCTGTATCGACTGGTCACGGCCGATCAGGTTACTGATCGGTATGGGCGAAGAGCGGGCGAACTCGCCAAAGTTCGCCCGCTCTTCGCCCGGGGGTTGACGCGGTGTCGGCTCAGCCCTTCAGCGCCGCGTCGATCACCGTCTTGAAGTCGGACGCCGTCATCGGCGGGTTGCCCTGGGCGGTCTGGAGCGTCTTGCCGTCCATCTTCAGGGTCGGGGTGCCCTGCACCCCGCTGTCGTCGAACTTCTGGGACATCTCCAGCGCCCACTTGTCGTAGGTGCCGTCCTTCACGTCCTTCTGGAACCGCGCGTTGTTCTTCAGGGCGCCGACCGTGTTCGCCACCTTGATCAGGTAGGCGTCGTCCTTGAACTTGTCGTCCGTCTCCTCGGGGTGCCACTGCGCCGAGTACAGCGCGGACTTGTACTGCAGGAACGCCTCCGGGCTGACGTTCAGCGCGGCGCCCAGGGCGCTGAGGGCGTTGCGGGATCCCTCGCCGTTCGTCGACCTGTCGATGAACGTGGCGCCGATGAACTGGACCTTGTACTTGCCGTCCTCGACGTCCTTCTCGACGGTCTTGCCGACGCCCTGCTCGAACTGGGCGCAGATCGGGCAGCGCGGGTCCTCGTACAGCTCCAGGGTCTTCTTCGCGTCGGCCTTGCCGATGACGACCGTGGTGCCGTTCTCGCCGCTGGTGTGGGCCGGCTTGACGAGCTTGTCGTCCTTCGCGGCCTCCCAGTAGCTCGGCTTGTTGGCCTGGACGACGGCGTAGCCGACGCCGCCGGCTATCGCCAGGACGCCGACGACGGAGCAGGCGACGACGATCTGCCGCTTGACCTTCGCGCGCTTGGCCGCGCGCTCGCGCTCGGCGCGCAGCCGCTCACGGGCCGCCGTCTTCGCCGTCTGGCTGTTCCGCTTGCTCATAGTGGTGTTCTCCATGGGGACGCGCACACGTCGTGTGCGGGATACGTAAGGGGGACTGCTGGTGCTCGGAGGGGGTCACGCGTGACGCAGGTGCTTCACGCGCAGACGACCGAGCGGGGCGGTCCCCGCCGTCCCAGGGAGTGCGTCAGGAGCAGGTCACGGGCGAGGGCCGTACGGCGGACGGTGCGCGGGGCCGGGCGGCGCACCGCCGGTGACCGCCGGACCGTCACCGCCGCGACCGCGAGCAGCAGCGGCCGGACCGCCGCCGAAGCGGTCACCGCCACGGCCCGCAGCAGCTGGGCCAGGGCCCGCTCGCCGCGGCGCAGCCAGGCGGCGGCGAGGAGGCCGACGCCGACGTGCGCGCCGAGCAGCAGCCAGGCGGTAGCCGGGCCGCCGTGGGCGAGTGCGGCCGCGAGCCGCTCGCCGCCGGCGCCGGACCCGGTGACCTGGGCCAGCGGGGTGCCCACGCTGGTGCCGTCGCCGCACAGCACGTCGAAGCCGACGGAGCGCAGCGGGCCGGCGACCGGGCCGCCCGCCCGGCCGTAGCAGACGTGCTGGCCGGTGGTGAAGACCGTGTCGGCGGCCAGCTCCAGTGGGATCAGCAGGGCGGCTATCCGCCCGAAGGAGCGCTCCCGGCCCGCCAGGGCGTACGCCGGCACGAACACGGCGGCGGCGATCGCGGCCACCGTGTTCAACGGCAGGGGGACCCGGGACAGCAGCACGTGCGACGCGGCGCTGAGCGTCACGACCACTGCCGTGAACAGCGCCGCGCGGACGGCTCTGAGCTGGGTTCCGGATATGTCCATGGCGGGAGAGAGTCTGTCACGGGAACCTGTAAGGGACCCCTAAAGGATGGATGTGAGTCAAGCGTGCCGGTGGGACGGCGACCGTCAAAGACCCGGAATCCGGCCGTTGCGGAACAGGTCGACGAAGATCTGGTGGTCGGCGCGTGCGCGTGCGCCGTAGCTGTGCGCGAAGTCGACCAGCAGGGGCGCGAAACCGTCCTCGTCGGCCGCGATCGCCGCGTCGATGGCCCGCTCCGTGGAGAACGGCACCAGGGACTCGCCGGACTGGTCGTCGGCCGCCGAGTGCATCGTGGCCGTGGCCCGGCCGAGGTCGGCGACCACCTGGGCGATCTCCTCCGGATCGTCGATGTCGCCCCAGTCGAGGTCGACGGCGTACGGCGAGACCTCGGCGACCAGCTGGCCCGCGCCGTCCAGCTCGGTCCAGCCCAGCCACGGGTCGGCGTGCGCCTGCAGGGCGCGCTGGGAGATCACCGTGCGGTGGCCCTCGTGCTGGAAGTAGTCGCGGATCGCCTCGTCCGTGACGTGCCGGGAGACGGCCGGGGTCTGGGCCTGCTTGATGTAGATCACGACATCGTTCTCCAGGGCGTCGCTGTGGCCCTCCAGGAGGATGTTGTACGACGGCAGCCCGGCCGAGCCGATGCCGATGCCCCGGCGGCCGACCACGTCCTTCACGCGGTAGGAGTCCGGGCGGGCCAGCGAGCTGTCCGGGAGCGTCTCCAGGTAGCCGTCGAAGGCGGCGAGCACCTTGTAGCGCGTGGCCGCGTCCAGCTCGACGGAGCCGCCGCCCGGCGCGAAGCGGCGCTCGAAGTCCCGGATCTCCGTCATCGACTCCAGCAGCCCGAAGCGGGTCAGCGAGCGCGCGTCCCGCAGCGCGTCCAGCAGCGGGCCCTGCGCGGTGTCCAGGGTGAAGGGCGGCACCTCGTCGCTCTTGGCGCCCGTGGCCAGGGCATGGATGCGCTCCCGGTAGGCGCCGGCGTAGATGCTCACCAGCTCGGTGATCTGCTCGTCGCTGAGCGCCTTCGCGTACCCGATGAGCGCGACCGAGGCGGCGAAGCGCTTGAGGTCCCAGGTGAAGGGGCCGACGTACGCCTCGTCGAAGTCGTTGACGTTGAAGATCAGGCGGCCGTTGGCGTCCATGTACGTGCCGAAGTTCTCGGCGTGCAGGTCGCCGTGGATCCACACGCGGGAGGTGCGCTCGTCCAGGTACGGGCCGCCCCGCTCGTCCTGGTCGAGATCGTGGTAGAAGAGGCACGCCGTACCCCGGTAGAACGCGAAGGCCGAGGCCGCCATCTTCCGGAACTTCACGCGGAACGCGGCCGGGTCGGCGGCCAGGAGCTGGCCGAAGGCGGTGTCGAAGACGGCGAGGATCTCCTCGCCGCGGTGCTCGTCGTTGAGCTGCGGGACCGACATCGCTGGGTGCCTCCTGGTGCATGACGTCTCGGGGACGGCTGGTCCGTCCCCTGCCTAACGTGCGACGGCCGGCGGGCGTGCCCGCGACCCCCGCACGAAGGTACGCGGGGATGGCCCTCGAGTGTCAGTGCCGAGGCATAGACTTCGACGCTGTCCCCCAGACTGTCCGCAGCCCGTCGGACCCTCGTCGGCGTACGTTTTTCTTGGAGGCTCCAGCCGTGTCAAAGCCGCCGTTCACGCACCTGCACGTCCACACCCAGTACTCGCTGCTGGACGGTGCCGCGCGGCTGAAGGACATGTTCAACGCCTGCAACGAGATGGGCATGACGCACATCGCCATGTCCGACCACGGCAACCTCCACGGGGCATACGACTTCTTCCACTCCGCGCAGAAAGCCGGGATCACCCCGATCATCGGGATCGAGGCATATGTCGCCCCCGAATCCCGGCGCAACAAGCGCAAGATCCTCTGGGGTCAGCCGCACCAGAAGCGGGACGACGTCTCCGGTTCCGGTGGGTACACCCACAAGACGATCTGGGCGTACAACAAGACGGGCCTGCACAACCTCTTCCGGCTCTCCTCGGACGCCTACGCCGAGGGCTGGCTGCAGAAGTGGCCCCGGATGGACAAGGAGACCATCGCCCAGTGGTCCGACGGGCTGGTCGCCTCCACCGGCTGCCCCTCCGGCGAGGTGCAGACCCGGCTGCGCCTCGGCCACTTCGACGAGGCGCTGAAGGCGGCCGCCGACTACCAGGACATCTTCGGCAAGGACCGCTACTTCCTGGAGCTGATGGACCACGGCATCGAGATCGAGCGCCGGGTCCGCGACGGCCTGCTGGAGATCGGCCGGAAGCTCGGCATCCCGCCGCTGGTCACCAACGACTCGCACTACACGTACGCGCACGAGGCGTCGGCCCACGACGCCCTGCTGTGCATCCAGACCGGCAAGAACCTCTCCGACCCGGACCGCTTCAAGTTCGACGGCACGGGCTACTACCTCAAGTCCACCGAGGAGATGTACGCCATCGACTCCTCGGACGCCTGGCAGGAGGGCTGCGCCAACACCCGGCTGATCGCCGAGATGGTCGACACCACGGGCATGTTCGAGAAGCGCGACCTCATGCCCAAGTTCGACATCCCCGAGGGCTACACCGAGGTCACATGGTTCCAGGAGGAGGTCCGCCGCGGCATGGAGCGCCGCTTCCCGGGCGGCGTCCCCGAGGACCGTCAGAAGCAGGCCGAGTACGAGATGGACGTCATCATCCAGATGGGGTTCCCGGGCTACTTCCTCGTCGTCGCCGACTTCATCATGTGGGCCAAGAAGAACGGCATCGCGGTCGGCCCCGGCCGAGGCTCCGCGGCAGGCTCGATCGTGGCGTACGCCCTCGGGATCACCGACCTCGACCCGATCCCGCACGGTCTGATCTTCGAGCGGTTCCTCAACCCCGAGCGCGTCTCGATGCCCGATGTCGACATCGACTTCGACGAGCGCAGGCGCGTCGAGGTGATCCGGTACGTGACGGAGAAGTACGGCGCCGACAAGGTCGCCATGATCGGCACGTACGGCACCATCAAGGCCAAGAACGCCATCAAGGACTCCGCGCGCGTGCTGGGCTACCCGTACGCGATGGGCGACCGCATCACCAAGGCGATGCCCGCCGACGTCCTCGGCAAGGGCATCCCGCTGTCCGGCATCACCGACCCCGAGCACCCCCGCTACTCGGAGGCGGCCGAGGTCCGGTCGATGTACGAGAACGAGCCGGACGTGAAGAAGGTCATCGACACCGCGCGCGGCGTGGAGGGCCTGGTCCGGCAGATGGGCGTGCACGCCGCCGGCGTGATCATGTCCAGCGAGACCATCACCGAGCACGTCCCCGTCTGGGTCCGGCACACCGACGGCGTGACCATCACGCAGTGGGACTACCCGAGCTGTGAGTCGCTCGGCCTGCTGAAGATGGACTTCCTGGGCCTGCGCAACCTGACGATCATGGACGACGCCGTCAAGATGGTGAAGGCCAACAAGGGGATCGACATCGATCTCCTGAGCCTCCCGCTCGACGACCCGACGACCTTCGAACTGCTCCAGCGCGGCGACACCCTCGGCGTCTTCCAGTTCGACGGCGGCCCCATGCGCTCCCTGCTCCGGCTGATGAAGCCGGACAACTTCGAAGACATCTCCGCCGTGTCGGCCCTGTACCGCCCGGGCCCGATGGGCATGAACTCCCACACCAACTACGCCCTCCGCAAGAACGGCCAGCAGGAGATCACGCCGATCCACCCCGAGCTGGAGGAGCCGCTCAAGGAGGTCCTGGACGTCACCTACGGCCTGATCGTCTATCAGGAGCAGGTGCAGAAGGCAGCCCAGATCATCGCGGGCTACTCGCTCGGCGAGGCCGACATCCTCCGCCGCGTGATGGGCAAGAAGAAGCCGGAGGAGCTGGAGAAGAACTTCGTCATCTTCCAGGCCGGCGCCCGCAAGAACGGCTACAGCGACGAGGCCATCCAGGCCCTGTGGGACGTGCTGGTCCCCTTCGCCGGCTACGCGTTCAACAAGGCCCACTCCGCCGCGTACGGACTGGTGTCGTACTGGACCGCCTACCTCAAGGCCAACCACCCCGCCGAGTACATGGCCGCGCTGCTGACCTCCGTCAAGGACGACAAGGACAAGTCGGCGGTCTACCTCAACGAGTGCCGCCGTATGGGCATCCGGGTGCTCCCGCCGAACGTCAACGAGTCCGAGTCGAACTTCGCCGCGCAGGGCGACGACGTAATCCTCTTCGGCCTCTCCGCGGTGCGCAACGTCGGCACGAACGTGGTCGAGTCGATCATCAAGTGCCGAAAGGCCAAGGGGAAGTACACCTCCTTCCCCGACTACCTCGACAAGGTCGAGGCGGTGGTCTGCAACAAGCGGACGACGGAATCACTGATCAAGGCCGGTGCCTTCGACTCGATGGGCCACACCCGCAAGGGCCTGATGGCGCAGTACGAGCCGATGATCGACAACGTGGTGGCGGTCAAGCGCAAGGAGGCCGAGGGGCAGTTCGACCTCTTCGGCGGCATGGGCGAGGAGACCAGCACCGAGCCGGGCTTCGGGCTGGACGTGGAGTTCTCCACCGACGAGTGGGACAAGACGTATCTGCTCGCCCAGGAGCGGGAGATGCTCGGTCTGTACGTCTCCGACCACCCGCTCTTCGGCCTGGAGCACGTCCTGTCCGACAAGGCCGACGCGGGCATCTCCCAGCTCACCGGCGGTGACTACTCCGACGGCTCCGTGGTGACCATCGGCGGCATCATCTCCGGCCTGCAGCGCAAGATGACCAAGCAGGGCAACGCCTGGGCCATCGCCACGGTGGAGGACCTCGCCGGCTCCATCGAGTGCATGTTCTTCCCGGCGACCTACCAGCTGGTGTCGACCCAACTCGTCGAGGACGCCGTGGTGTTCGTCAAGGGCCGGCTCGACAAGCGCGAGGACGTGCCGAGGCTCGTCGCGATGGAGCTGATGGTCCCGGACCTGTCCAACGCGGGCACCAACGCGCCCGTCGTGCTCACCATCCCGGCCGTCAAGGTCACCCCGCCGCTGGTCAGCCGCCTCGGTGAGGTCCTCAGCCACCACAAGGGCGACAGCGAGGTCCGCATCAAGCTCCAGGGCCCGACCAAGACGACCGTGCTGCGCCTCGACCGGCACCGGGTCAAGCCGGACCCGGCGCTCTTCGGCGACCTCAAGGTGCTGCTCGGGCCGTCCTGCCTGGCGGGCTGAGCGGCCGACGCGCGTGAGGGGCGCTCCCGAGCCCGGGTGCGCCCCTCATCTGTGTGCCCGGGGCTCCAAAACCCGTCGGGCGTCGGTCAGTTGTGGCCGAAGCTGCGCTTCCGCTTGCGGGACGCCACCTCACCGGGGGTCGTCTCCACGTCGGGCTGCGGCTCCGTCTCGGCGGTGGGGATCCGGTCCGCCCGCTGACCACGCTCGGTCGGCCGCTGCTTACGGTCACGGTTCTTGTTCTTGGCCATGGTGATGCCTCCTGGGGAATCTAGGGGCCAGGGCCGGGACCAGATTCACATAGGCTGACAACAGATGCATGTCGGACAATTACCGTGCGTGACAGGGCTGGTGTCGCGGGAACTCCACAAACGCCACGCCGAAGATCGAGTTCGGGCCGTTAACCTCCGCGCCGTCGGGCAGACTCGAAGGAAGCCCGAAGCAAACCTCCCGGGAAGAGGGTGAGTCGCGTGGACCGCTGCATCGTCCTGGTGGACGCCGGGTATCTGCTGGGAGCCGCGGCGAGTCTCCTCGCCGGGGAGCCCTCGCGGTCCCGCATCGCCATCGACCACGCCGCCCTCATCCAGGGGCTGCGCGAACGCGCCGAGGCGGACACCCAGCAGCCCCTGCTGCGCATCTACTGGTTCGACGGCGCGCCCGACCGCGTGCCGCAGCCCGAGCACCGCCGACTGCGCGTCATGCCCCGGGTCACCGTCCGCCTCGGTGCGCTGACCCGCAGTGACGGCCGCTGGGCGCAGAAGGGCGTGGACGCCGCCATGCACGCCGAACTGACCGAGCTGGCCCGCAACCGGGCCTGCTCCGACATCGTCCTCGTCACCGGCGACGGCGACCTGCTGCCCGGCATGATGGCCGCCAAGGAGCACGGCGTCGCCGTCCACCTGTGGGCCGTGCAGGCCGCCGACGGCGACTACAACCAGTCCGAGGACCTGGTCGCCGAGGCCGACGAACGGCGTGTCCTGGACCGTACGTGGATCACCAAGGCCGTCCGCGCCAAGGAGCTCACGGGGGTGTGCGCGCCGCCGCCCGCGCCCCGGCCCGAGATCGCCGCGATCCTGTCCGCGCCGCTGCCCGAGTCCGCGCTCGCGGCGACGGCCGAGCGGCCCGCCCCCCAGCCCCAGCACCCCGCCGCCACCGCCGCGCAGAACGGCACCGCCGACCGGGCCGTCCCCGCCACCAAGGGTGTGCCCACCCCGAAGGACCTGGCCGCCCTGCGCGCCCCCGGCGCCCAGCACCCCCAGCACCCGGCCACCGCCACCCTGCGCTGGTCCTCCGACAAGGGCTGGGTCGACCGGCCCGTCGCCGAGCCCCCCGAGGCCGCCTCCATGCCGACGCTCGCCCAGCTCACCACCGCCGAGCAGCGCTGGGCCGACCGGGAGGAGGACATCACGACGGTCGGCGGCGACCCGTACGAGGTGGGGCAGGTCTTCGCGCGGCGCTGGGTGGACCGGCTCGGCGACCGCAGCCACCTGCAGAAGCTGTCCGCGATGTACCCGCGCATCCCGCACCGCGTCGACGGGGAGCTCCTGCGCTACGCGGCCCGCTTCGGGCTGCTCGCCCACAAGGACGACCAGATCGACGAACGGGACCGGTACGCGATCCGGGCCGGGTTCTGGCGGGAGATCGACGTGCGCACGGGCGTCGAGCGCACGCCGGCCGACGGCTGACACGCGCTGGAGACGGCGCTTGAGACCGCGACTGAGCCGAACGACTGGGCCGAACGCCTGAGACGGCGCTTGAGCGGGCGACTCGGTCGGTGCCCGAGACCCTGCCTGAGCCGGGTCCGACGACGGGGCTGGAGCCCAGCGCGAGACGGTGCCTGGGCCGAGTGCGGGACGGTGCCCGAAATATTTACCGGTGGATTTCCCGTTGTCGACCGACCCGAGAACGGGCGGGGCTCCTCGACCCCGTAGTCTCGTCCCTTGTGAGTACGCGCGCGGCACAGGCATTTCGGCACGGTGGTGACGTCGTGTGTGCGGTGCGCGGGCTGACCAAGACCTATCCGGCGGTGCGCGGGCGGCGCGGCGTCCCCGCGACGCCCGAGGTCCGGGCCACCGACGACGTACGGCTGGACATCCGGCGCGGCGAGATCTTCGGCCTGCTCGGCCCGAACGGAGCCGGCAAGTCCACGCTGGTACGGCAGCTCACCGGCCTGATGCGGCCCGACCAGGGCAGCGTGGAGATCCTCGGCCACGACATCGTGCGCCACCCCGAGCGGGCCTCCCGGATCCTCGCCTACCTCGGGCAGGAGTCCACCGCCCTGGACGAGCTGACCGTGTCCCTCGCCGCCGAGACCACCGGGCGGCTGCGCGGCCTGGAAGCGCGGCAGGCGCGGGCCGAGCGGGACGCGGTCCTCGACGAACTGGGCCTCGCTCCGCTCGCCGGCCGCCCCCTGAAGAAACTGTCCGGCGGGCAGCGGCGGCTCGCCTGCTTCGCCGCCGCGCTGGTGGGGGAGCGGCCGCTGCTCGTCCTCGACGAGCCGACCACCGGGATGGACCCCGTGGCGCGGCGCGCGGTGTGGTCCGCCGTCGACCGCCGACGGGCCGAGCGCGGTACGACCGTGCTGCTGGTCACCCACAACGTCATCGAGGCCGAGACCGTGCTGGACCGGGTCGCCGTCCTCGACCGGGGCCGGGTCATCGCCTGCGACAGCCCGTCCGGGCTGAAGGAGAAGGTCGCCGGGGAAGTGCGCGTCGACCTGGTGTGGCGCGAGGCGGCCCCGCTGGACGTACCCGAGGTCGCCGCGCTGCAGGACCGCGCCGTGGAGTCGGGGCGCCGCTGGACGCTGCGGCTCGCGCCCGAGGAGGCCCGCGCGGTCGTCGCCACCGTCACCGGCGGGGCCGCCTTCGCAGCCCTGGACGACTTCACGCTCGCCACGCCCAGCCTGGAGGACGTGTACCTGGCGCTGGGCGGGGCCGCGCAGCAGGGGCTGGTGAAGGTGTGAGCACCGAGGCCTTGAGTGCGGGGAGCGCCGCGTCCGTACGGAACAGAGCGACTGCCGGAACTGGTGAAGGGAAGCAGCGCGACGTGAGTGTCGTATCCGCCGATGTCCTGCCGGGCAGTGCCCTGGCCGTGGAGGAGGCCGCCTGCGGCCCGGCCGAGCTCGGACCGCGGGCCCGGCTGTGGCCGTCGCTGGTGGCCGTGTACCGGGCGCAGCTGTCCCGGGCGCGTGTCGCGCGGATCCCGCTGCTGTTCGTGGCGACCTTCCAGTCGATCGGCATCATGATCCTGATGCGCGGCGTCGTGGACGGCGGGGGTGAGGCCAGAGCCGTCGTCGCCGGGTCGTCGGTGCTCGTCGTCGCCTTCGTCGCGCTGAACCTGCTCGCCCAGTACTTCGGGCAGCTGCGGGCCAGCGGCGGGCTCGACCACTACGCGACGCTGCCGGTGCCGCCGGCGGCCGTGGTGCTCGGGGCGGCGGGCGCCTACGCCTCCTTCACCGTGCCGGGGACCGTGGTGACGGCCGTCTTCGGGTGCGTGCTGTTCGGGCTGCCGCTCGCGCACCTGTGGATCCTCGTCGCCGTGATCCCGCTCGCGGGCGCGGCGCTCGCCGGGCTGGGGGCCGCGCTGGGGCTGCTCGCGCCGCGGCCGGAGCTGGCCACGCTGCTCGGGCAGCTCGGCATGTCGGCGGCGCTGCTGCTGGGCGTGCTGCCCGCAGACCGGATGCCGGAGGTGGTGCGTCTCGCGCGGGACCTGCTGCCGTCGACGTACGGCGTGGAGGCCTTCGCGCGCACCTTCGGGCCGGACCCGGACTGGGCCTTCGTCCTCGGCGACCTCGCGGTGTGCGGGGCCGTCGGGGTGATCTCGCTGGGCGTGGCGACCTGGGCGTACCGCCGGGCGGCCGTCCGGTGACGGCGGGGCGGTCCTCCGGTGACGCGCCCCACAGGCGTACCTGGCACGATGTCAGAGTGACCGCACCACTTACTCCACCTCCGCCACCGCATGAACAATCGACGTACCAGGGATGGCAGGTGCCGCCCGCCGGTCCCGGTGCCGTGGGATCCGCGTACCGACAGGACGGCCCGGGGATGAAGACCGAAGTGCGGGAGGCCGCCGTGACCACGGTGGCGGTGGCGCTCGGCGGGGTGCTGCTGGGGCTGCTGTGGTGGTGGCTGGCCCCGCGGGTGCCGCTGGTCGGTGACGTGACGGACGGGAACTGGGTCGTCTACCTCAAGGAGACCGAGGGCGAACAGGCGGTCGGGGTGGACGGGACGTTCACGCTGCTCGGGCTGGCCTTCGGTGCCGTGACCGCGCTGGCCGTCTTCGCCGTGCGCAGGCGCGGGGGCGTGCCGCTGGTGGTGGGACTGGCCCTCGGAGCGCTGCTCGGATCGCTGCTGGCATGGCGGGTCGGTGTGTGGCTCGGGCCGGCGCAGGATGTGATCGCCCATGCGAAGGACGTGGGCAAGGGGGTCACGTTCTCGGCGCCGATGAAACTGGGCGCCAAGGGGGCGTTGCTGGCCTGGCCCCTCGCCGGGCTGGTCGTCCACCTCGGGCTGACGGCGCTGTTCGGCCCGAGGGACCCGGAGCCGCAGGGGTACGGGCCGTACGGGGGAGTGCCGGCGCCGTAGGTGTGCCGTGGTCTTCGGTGCTCGGCGTGCGCCCCGGCAGGCGCGTGCGCGACCCCGGCGCTGCGGGGTGCCGCCCAAAGGTGACCGGGTGGCCGAGGGCACGCCTGCCTGCGGCGGGAGCGGTCCCGTCGTTGCGCTCCGGCGCTGCGGGATGCCGGCCAGAGGGCACGGGTGGCCGATGGGGTGGCAGATCTGCCCTAGCGGGGGGCGCTCCAGGTTCCGCGTCCCGCTCCTGCCGGGTGCTGACCAGGGGGCACGGGTGCGGATCGGGGGCACGCCTGCCTTCTGTCGGCGCGGCCCAGGCGCCGTGGTCTGGCGCTGCGGGGTGCCGTCCAGAGGTCACACGCGGCCGTTGGGGGCGGCACACTCGCCCGGCGCTGCCAGGTGCCTCGGCGCGGTCTAGGCGCCGCGCCCCGGCGCTGCGGGGTGCCGTCAGAGGTCACACGCCGCCATTGGGGGCGGCGCGCTTGGCGCCGCGCCCCGGGCGCTGCGCGGCGTGCCGCACGGACGTCACGCGCGGCCGATGGGGGCGAGGACCGCGTCCGTGAGGTTGGCCAGGTCGTCCGGGGAGAGTTCGACCTCCAGGCCCCGGCGGCCCGCCGAGACGCAGATGGTCTCGTGGGCGGAGGCCGACGCGTCGATGACCGTGGGGAGCCTCTTGCGCTGGCCGAGAGGGGAGATGCCGCCCCGTACGTAGCCCGTGGTGCGTTCGGCCAGGGCCGGGTCCGCCATCGCGGCCCGCTTGCCGCCCACCGCCGACGCCAGCGCCTTCAGGTCCAGCTGGCCCGCCACCGGGACCACGGCGACCGTGAGGGCTCCGTCGACGTCCGCAACCAGTGTCTTGAAGACCCGGTCCGGTGAGACGCCCATCGCCTCGGCCGCCTCCTCGCCGTAGGAGGGGTGGGAGGGATCGTGGTCGTAGGAGTGGACCGTGTAGCCGACCCCGGCCGCCGTGAGGGCCACCGTCGCGGGCGTGCCCCCGGACTGCTGCTGCTTCTTCGCCTTCTTCGCCATCCCGCCCAGTACCCCAGAGGATCGTGCGTCAGTTGAGACTCGTCGTGCCCCGCGTCAGATCCGACGCCGGCAACGACGGCAGACTACGGATGATGGCCGTCTCCGAGCGAAGGAGTTTCAGCTCGTCACGCAGGCGGGAGGCCGTGTCCGGCGCCTGGAGCAGGCGCTGCTTGGTCGGGGTGTCCAGCATCATCGCGGCAGCCACCAGGTAGGAGACGACACCCGGTTCGTCGGGCAGCTCGGCGTCGGCGGACAGCGACCGCTCCCGCGCACCCGCCAGCCGCTTCTGGTACTGGCGGAAGGAGCGCAGCACGCCCTCGGCCAGCGCGCCGGCCTCGTCGCCCGGCTCCTCGGCCAGCGGCGCCAGTTCGGCGGTCAGGAACGGCCCGGAGGCGTCGACCGAGAGCAGCCGTACCCGCGTCGTCCCGGTCGCCAGGACCTCGAAGGTGCCGTCGGTGTGCTCGCGGATCGTGGCCGCGTCCGCCACGCAGCCCACCTTGTGGAAGGACGTGAGCGGATCGGGGCCGAAGCCCGCTGCCGGCCCGCGCTCGGGCAGGGCCGTGGGATCCGGCATGCCGGGGGCGCTCGGCGCCACCTCGTGGCCGTCGCGGATCGCCACGACGGCGAACCGGCGCGGCTCGTCCTCCGGCGTCTTGAGCAGCTCGCGCATCATGGCCCGATAACGCTCCTCGAAGACGTTCAGCGGGAGCACGAGCCCCGGGAAGAGCACCGAGTTCAGGGGGAAGAGGGGGAGCCGGACGGTGGTCACGACGCAAGAGCCTAATGGTCGCCGACGCCGATCCGTCCGCCGTGCCCACGTGGTGGATGCCACGGGGGCCCTCCGGCCGCCGCGCCCCGGACGTCCTCGCGCATCCGCAGGAAGTGGCCGAGCGGGTCGTCCGACAGCCGGTCCCAGGGGAAGGAGGTGGCGTACGGGCCGTTCAGGCGCAGCTGCTCCACGGCGTCGGCCCAGCGCTCCAGGCGGACGAGGACGAACAGCAGCAGGTTCCGCATCCGGGCCGGCCAGGGGTCGGCCGACGGCAGCCGCGGGGACAGCGCGATCGCCCGGTCGGCCGCCGCGTCCAGCCGCTCGCGCGGCACCTTGGGCCCGCAGCCGTCGGTGAGGTAGGCGAAGGCGGCGTGCAGCGGGAGCGCCTGGACGAGGGCGTCGGCCGGGGCGTCCTGCGCGGCCCGGTCGGCGAAGTCGAAGCACTCGCGGTGCGAACCGTGCCAGGACTCGGCCAGGTACCGCAGGGCCGCCACATGGCAGCCGTAGTGGTGCGGAGCACGGCGTACCGCGGCCGCCCACAGCTCCTCGAAGTACTTGTGCCCGGCCTGGGCGCCGCGTGCGTGATCCAGCGCCACCCGCCACGGCACCGGGTCCCGGTCGTCGGCCCGGGCTGCGGCCGTGATCAGCGGGCTCACCTCGCGCAGCAGCTCGGCCCGGGCCGGGGACTGCCAGGCGCGGTCCACGGCCAGCTGGGCCACGACCAGCAGGGCGTCCGGGTCGTGCGGTGCGGCCGCGTGCCAGGCGTCCAGCCAGTCGGGGCGCGAGCGGGCGAAGGCGGCCAGCCGGGTCGCGTACCGGTCGCGGCGCTCCCACTCGGCACCCGCCCGGGTGGTGGCGAGCAGCCCGGCGGCGGGGGCGTACGAGTCGTCCGCGGCCCCGACCAGCGCGGGAGCCAGACGATCGTCGGGCGCGTCGAGGAACACCTCGTCGTCGGGGCGGGGCCCGGCGACGGGGCGGGAGACGGTCCTCGCCATCCGGGTCGTGCGGATGAAGGGGGGCAGCAGAGCCATGGTGCCGACCATTGAAAGACCGCACGTCACCACGGCGCCAGACCCTTCACCGAACTCGTCGAAGGTTGTACGCCACTTGGTCAAGGCGCGGCAAAATGGTGACCGTTCAACAACTGCTGTCACAGCAGCAACACGAACCGCCGCTAACCGCGCCGCAACAGCCGCGTCGCCCCCGCCGCCACCGTCGTCGCCAGCACCCACCCCAGCAGGACCATCACCGCGGCCAGCCACTGCCAGCCGCCGCGCAGCTGCCAGAAGCCCACCTGCCCCAGGTCGATCACCGGCAGCAGCAGGTCGAGGGCGAACAGGGCGGGGTCCCAGTCCGGATGCTCACCGGTCTTCAGCGGCGGGTGCTCGGCGTGCGCGAAGGCGTACGAGCTCGCCGCCCACAGCACCGCCATCCACACCGCCGCCCGGCCCGGCCGGTACCCGTAGGCGACCGTCCAGTCCTGCGCGTACCCCCACAGCTTGGCGGCCAGCGGCAGGCTCTCGCGGCGCCGGCGCTGCTTGGCGAGCAGCACCTCACGGGCGTCCTCGTCCTCCCCGCCGGCCCGCAGCACCGCCGCCAGCCGCTCGTACGGCTCCGGGTTGTACTCGGCGGTCGCGGCGGCCACCCACTCCAGCCGCTCGGCCAGTGGGAAGGGGCCGCGCGGCACGAGGTTCTCGTAGGCGAAGCCGCCCATGTGCAGCCGGCCCGGGCCCGGCCAGCTGTCCGCCCGGTCCATCAGGTTGACGATCCGCGCTCCCGACAGCACCACGCGCCCGCGTGCCGGCCGCTCCCCGAGGAAGCGCAGCTCCGGCGTCTGCACCCGGCGCAGCGACACCTCCTGGTCGTCGGTGAGGATGAACCGCGCCCGCTCGAAGTCGACCGCGTCCCCGAACCGGCCGTCGTCCAGCCGCACCCCGCCCCGGCACTCGAACCGCTGCACGCGCGTGCCGCGCGCCGGGGTCGTGCCGCTCAGCGTCTGGGCGCCCAGGCCCGCCGGCGTCAGGTACAGCGTCCGCTCGACGGTCAGCTGCGGGGCGTTCAGCGCGAGCCGCGCGTACGGGTTGAACAGACGGGCCCCGCGCAGGCTCAGCGACACGCCGATCTTCGCGCTGCGCAGGCTCAGCTCGCCGTGCGACTCCAGCATCTCCGCCTGTAAGTCCTGGCCGACGCTCATGCCGTCCCCGGCGATCGAGCGGCCGCTGCGGTCCCGGTACACGATCGCCTGGTTGAGCATCAGGTCGGTGCCGATCTGCGCGTCGGTGAGCCGGATGCCGTTGTGGAACCGGCAGCGCGGCAGGTGCAGATCGCCCTCGGTGTGCACCCGGGCCGCCTCCAGCCGCGGCACCGAGCAGTCCACCAGCCGTACGGTCGTGAAGCGGGCCTCCGGCAGCAGGACGTCCCGCTCGAAGCGGCAGCCCCGCATCTCCACGTACGGCACCACCGTGCCGCCCGCGAGGTCCAGCGAGCCGCTGACCTGCACGCCGACGAGCTTCAGCGACGACACCCGGCCCGCCAGCGCGGGCGGCCCGTCCAGGAGCAGCCAGCAGATGATCCGGGCCCGTACGGTGCGCTCGGGGCCCCAGGGATGCCCGCCGTGCGGATCGTCGACGACAGCGTCCCCGCTGCTCAGGTCGTACACGCTGCCGTTGCGGAAGGCCTGCCACATGCCGGCCTCCGCGGCGGTCAGGTCGTCCGGCAGCTCCCCGGCCCGCAGGCCGGCCCCCTCGGTCACAGCTCTGTCCTTCCTCCCTGGCTACTCGCGGGTCAGTGCCTCGTACAGGTGTTCATGCCCGCTGTGTGACGCACGGAACACTAGACGTGACGGCGATCTTCCGCTTTCCGGCGGCACGCCGTATCAGCCACTGGAACGTGCGGACGGCGCACGGGCGGGGTCTGAGAGAATTGAGCACGTGATCTCCCGAATCGATCTGCGCGGCGACGCCCTCCCCGAGGGCCCCGCCCTGCGTGACCTGCTGCCCCGAGCCGACTTCGACGTCTCGGCCGCCCTGGAGAAGGTGCGTCCGATCTGCGAGGCCGTGCATCATCGGGGCGACGCGGCGCTGATCGACTTCGCCGAGAAGTTCGACGGCGTGAAGCTCGACCAGGTCCGGGTGCCGGCCGCGGCGCTCACCCGCGCGCTGGAGGAGCTCGACCCGGCCGTGCGCGCGGCCCTGGAGGAGTCCATCCGCCGCGCCCGCCTCGTCCACCGCGAGCAGCGCCGCTCCACCCGCACCACCCAGGTCGTCCCCGGTGGCACGGTCACCGAGAAGTGGGTGCCGGTCGACCGGGTCGGGCTGTACGCGCCCGGCGGCCGGTCCGTGTATCCGTCCTCCGTGGTCATGAACGCCGTCCCGGCGCAGGAGGCCGGCGTCGAGTCGATCGCGCTCGCCTCCCCGGCCCAGGCCGACTTCGGCGGCCTGCCGCACCCGACGATCCTGGCCGCCTGCGCGCTGCTCGGCGTCGACGAGGTGTACGCGGCCGGCGGCGCCACGGCCGTCGCGATGTTCGCGTACGGCACCGAGACCTGCCCGCCCGCGAACATGGTCACCGGCCCCGGCAACATCTGGGTCGCCGCCGCCAAGCGCTACTTCACCGGCAGGATCGGCATCGACGCCGAGGCCGGCCCGACCGAGATCGCCATCCTCGCGGACTCCACGGCCGACCCGGTGCACGTCGCCGCCGACCTGATCAGCCAGGCCGAGCACGACCCGCTCGCCGCCGCCGTCCTCGTCACCGACTCCGCGGAACTGGCGGAAGCGGTGGAGAAGGAGCTGGGGCCGCAGGTGGAGGCCACCAAGCACGTCGACGACCGGATCGTCCCGGCCCTGTCCGGCAGGCAGTCCGCGATCGTCCTGGTCGACGGCATCGACGAGGGCCTGCGGGTCGTCGACGCGTACGGCGCCGAGCACCTGGAGATCCAGACGGCCGACGCCGCCGCCGTGGCCGACCGGGTCAGGAACGCCGGCGCCATCTTCGTCGGCCCCTGGGCCCCGGTCTCGCTCGGCGACTACGCGGCGGGCTCCAACCACGTCCTGCCCACCGGCGGCTGCGCCTGCCACTCCTCGGGCCTGTCCGTCCAGTCCTTCCTGCGCGGCATCCACGTCGTCGACTACACCAAGGACGCGCTGGCCGAGGTCGCGCACCACGTGGTGACGCTGGCGGAGGCGGAGGACCTGCCCGCGCACGGCGCGGCGATCAAGGCCAGGTTCGGCTGGAAGGTGCCCGAGAGCAAGTGAGCGACGTGAGGATCGACGATCTCCCCGTACGGGACGAACTGCGCGGCAAGTCCCCCTACGGCGCGCCCCAGCTGGACGTCCCCGTACGGCTGAACACCAACGAGAACCCCTACCCGCTGCCCGAGCCGCTGGTCGAGCGGATCACCGAGCGGGTCCGCGAGGCGGCCCGGAACCTCAACCGCTACCCCGACCGGGACGCGGTCGAGCTGCGCACCAGGCTCGCCGAGTACCTGACGAAGACCTCCGGATACGAGGTCGGCCCGGCCAACGTCTGGGCCGCCAACGGCTCCAACGAGGTCATCCAGCAGCTGCTGCAGACCTTCGGCGGACCGGGCCGCACCGCGATGGGCTTCGAGCCGTCGTACTCCATGCACGGCCTGATCTCGCGCGGCACCGGCACCGGCTGGCTCTCCGGCCCCCGGGGCGACGACTTCACCATCGACCTGGCGGCGGCGCGGGAGGCCATCGCCGAGCACCGGCCCGATGTCGTCTTCGTCACCACCCCCAACAACCCCACGGGCAACGCGGTCCCGCCCGAGACGGTCCTCGTGCTGTACGAGGCCGCCCAGGCCGCGAAGCCGTCCATGGTGGTCGTGGACGAGGCCTACATCGAGTTCAGCCACGGCGACTCGCTGCTGCCGCTCCTCGAAGGACGGCCGCACCTGGTCATCTCCCGCACGATGTCGAAGGCGTTCGGCGCGGCGGGCCTGCGCCTCGGCTACCTCGCCGCGGACCCGGCCGTCGTGGACGCCGTCCAGCTCGTCCGGCTGCCGTACCACCTGTCGGCCGTCACCCAGGCGACCGCGCTGGCCGCCCTGGAGCACACCGACACACTGCTGAAGTACGTCGAGCAGCTCAAGGCCGAGCGGGACCGGCTGGTCGCCGAACTGCGCGCGACCGGCTACGAGGTGACCGAGTCCGACGCGAACTTCGTGCAGTTCGGCAGGTTCCAGGACTCCCACGCCACCTGGCGGAAGATCCTCGACCGGGGCGTCCTGGTCCGGGACAACGGCGTACCGGGATGGCTGCGGGTCACCGCCGGCACCCCGGAGGAGAACGACGCGTTCCTCGACGCGGTACGTGAACTGAAGAAGGAGCAGAACGCATGACTCGCGAGGGACGCCTCGGCAGGATCGAACGCACCACCAAGGAGACCTCGGTGGTCGTCGAGATCAACCTCGACGGCACCGGCAAGACCGACATCTCCACGGGCGTCGGCTTCTACGACCACATGCTCGACCAGCTCGGCCGGCACGGTCTGTTCGACCTGACCGTGAAGACCGACGGCGACCTGCACATCGACTCGCACCACACGATCGAGGACACCGCCCTCGCGCTGGGCGCCGCCTTCAAGCAGGCCCTCGGGGACAAGGTCGGCATCTACCGCTTCGGCAACTGCACGGTCCCGCTGGACGAGTCCCTCGCCCAGGTCACCGTCGACCTGTCGGGCCGCCCCTACCTCGTGCACACCGAGCCCGAGAAGATGGCGCCGATGATCGGCGAGTACGACACCACGATGACCCGGCACATCCTGGAGTCCTTCGTCGCCCAGGCGCAGATCGCGCTGCACGTGCACGTGCCCTACGGGCGCAACGCGCACCACATCGTGGAGTGCCAGTTCAAGGCGCTGGCGCGGGCCCTGCGGTACGCGTCCGAGCGCGACCCGCGGGCGGCGGGCATCCTCCCGTCCACGAAGGGCGCGCTGTGAACGGCATCTCGACCCTGCTGATCGTCGTCGGCCTCTTCCTCGTCGGCGGGATCATCTCGTTCGTCAAGCAGAAGATGCCGGCGAGCCTGATCGTGCTGCTCTCCCTCGGCGCCGCGCTCTGTCTCGTCGCCGGTGTCCTGAGGCTGGAGGTGTGGAACTGATGAGCACCCCGAAGAAGGTCGTGGTGTTCGATTACGGCTTCGGCAACGTCCGCTCCGCCGAGCGTGCCCTCGCGCGCGCGGGAGCCGACGTGGAGATCACCCGCGACTACGACCGGGCCATGAACGCCGACGGGCTGCTGGTGCCCGGCGTCGGCGCCTTCGCCGCCTGCATGAAGGGCCTGAAGGAGGCGCGCGGCGACTGGATCGTCGAACGCCGGCTGTCCGGCGGCCGCCCCGTGATGGGCATCTGCGTCGGCATGCAGATCCTGTTCGCGCGCGGCATCGAGCACGGCGTCGAGACCGAGGGCCTGGCCGAGTGGCCCGGCGCGGTCGAGCCGCTGCAGGCCGAGATCGTGCCCCACATGGGCTGGAACACGGTGGACGTGCCGCCCGGCTCCGAGCTGTTCGCCGGCCTGGACGCGGACGCCCGCTTCTACTTCGTGCACTCCTACGCCGTCCACGACTGGCAGCTGGAGACGCACAACCCGGCGATCGCGGCCCCGAAGGTCACCTGGTCCACGCACGGCAAGCCGTTCGTCGCGGCCGTCGAGAACGGCGCCCTGTGGGCCACGCAGTTCCACCCCGAGAAGTCCGGCGACGCCGGAGCCCAGCTGCTGAACAACTGGATCGGAACCCTCTGATGTCCTCGAACCCCTCTGGGAAGCTCGAACTCCTCCCCGCCGTCGACGTCCGTGACGGCCAGGCGGTCCGCCTGGTGCACGGCGAGTCCGGTACGGAGACCTCCTACGGCTCCCCCCTGGAGGCCGCCCTGGCCTGGCAGCGGTCGGGTGCCGAGTGGCTGCACCTGGTCGACCTGGACGCCGCGTTCGGCACCGGGAACAACCGGGAGCTGATCGCCGAGGTCGCGAAGGCGATGGACATCAAGGTCGAGCTGTCCGGCGGCATCCGCGACGACGACACCCTCGCCGCGGCCCTCGCCACCGGCTGCACCCGCGTGAACCTGGGCACCGCCGCCCTGGAGACTCCCGAGTGGGTCGCCAAGGTCATCGCCGAGCACGGCGACAAGATCGCGGTCGGCCTCGACGTACGGGGCACCACCCTGCGCGGCCGTGGCTGGACCCGCGACGGCGGCGACCTGTACGAGACGCTGGAGCGCCTCAACAAGGAGGGCTGCGCCCGGTACGTCGTCACGGACATCGCCAAGGACGGCACGCTCCAGGGCCCCAACCTGGACCTGCTGAAGAACGTCTGCGCGGCGACGGACCGCCCGGTGGTCGCCTCCGGCGGCGTGTCGTCGCTGGACGACCTGCGGGCCATCGCCGACCTGGTCCCCCTCGGTGTCGAGGGCGCCATCGTAGGGAAGGCGCTGTACGCGAAGGCGTTCACCCTGGAAGAGGCTTTGGAGGCTGTGTCGTCATGAGCGATGCCGTGCGGCGCGTGCAGAGCGGAAGTCCCTGGGAAGAGAGTTTCGGTTTCGCGCGCGCCGTGGCGGCGGGCGATCGGGTGCTGGTGGCGGGCACGACGTCCTTCAAGGGCAGTGTGCTCTACGGGGAGGGCGACCCCTACGAACAGGCCAAGGTGGCCTTCACCAGCGCCCTGGAGGCGATCGCCGAGTTCGGGCTGGGGCCCGAGTCGGTGATCAGGACCCGGATGCACCTGGCGCACTCACGGGACGTCGACGAGGTGGGCCGCGCCCACAAGGAACTGTTCGACGCCGTGCGCCCGGTCACGACCGTGCTGGTCGTGGAGGGCTTCGTCGACCCGCGTGTCCTGGTCTCGGTGGAATTGGAAGCATTCAGAGAGCTTTAGAGGAGCCCGATTCATGACCCTGGCGGTCCGAGTCATCCCCTGCCTGGACGTGGACAACGGCCGGGTCGTCAAGGGCGTCAACTTCCAGAACCTGCGCGACGCGGGCGACCCCGTCGAGATGGCCAAGGTGTACGACGCCGAGGGCGCCGACGAGCTGACGTTCCTGGACATCACCGCGTCCTCGGGCAACCGCGAGACGACGTACGACGTGGTGCGCCGCACGGCCGAGCAGGTGTTCATCCCGCTCACCGTCGGCGGCGGCGTGCGCACCGCCGAGGACGTGGACAGGCTGCTGCGGGCCGGTGCCGACAAGGTCGGCGTCAACACGGCCGCGATCGCCCGCCCCGACCTCATCCGGGAGATCGCCGAGCGCTTCGGCCGGCAGGTGCTGGTGCTGTCGGTGGACGCGCGGCGCACGGACAGTGGTTCCTTCGAGGTGACCACCCACGGCGGCCGTCGTGGCACCGGCATCGACGCCGTCGAGTGGGCGCACCGGGCCGCCGAGCTGGGCGCGGGGGAGATCCTGCTGAACTCGATGGACGCGGACGGCACCAAGGACGGCTACGACCTGGAGATGATCGCCGCGGTCCGCAAGCATGTGACGGTGCCGGTCATCGCGTCCGGCGGCGCGGGCAAGCTGGCCGACTTCCCGCCGGCGATCGCGGCGGGAGCGGACGCGGTACTGGCCGCCTCCGTGTTCCACTTCGGGGACCTGCGGATCGGCCAGGTGAAGGAAACGCTGCGCGAGGCGGGCCATCCCGTCAGGTGACAACGACTGACGTCGACTGACATCGGCTGACGTCGGCTGACATCGACGAAGGTCCCGGCCGGGTGGCCGGGACCTTCGCTCGGCTGATGGGGCTGGTGACCTGTTGCCTGCCCGGTGGGCCCGCGCGGCGGTCAGCGCTGGGCGGCCTCCCCGCCCCGCGCACCCGCGCGACCCTCGCGCGCCGACCCGGCGGGCCCGGCCATGCCGCTCCGGCCGGGCTCGGCTCAGATCCCGAGCTGCTTGGTCTCGTGGAGCTTCGCGATCGCGTTCTCGTCGCCGTCCAGCTCCACCTTCGCGGCGTTCTGCCGGCCGTAGAGGAACAGGACCAGCTCGGACGGCTCACCGGTCACCGTGACCACCGGCGTACCGCGCTGGGCGACCGCCGTCTGGCCGTCCGGACGGCGCAGCACCAGGCCGGTCGGGACGCCCCGGCCCATCAGCCGGGCGCTGCGCTCCAGCCGGGACCACAGCGCGTCCTGGAAGACCGGGTCGAGCTCGCGCGGCGCCCAGTCGGGCTGGGCACGCCGGACGTCCTCGGTGTGGACGTAGTACTCGACGAGGTTCGACAGCTCGTCGACCGGCTTGAACGAGAAGGGCGAGAAGCGCGGCGGGCCCGTACGGATCAGCTGGATCAGCTCCTCGTACGGCTTCTCGGTGTACTCCGCCATCACCCGGTCCAGGCGCGGCGCGAGCTGCTTGATCAGTATCCCGCCGGCGGCGTCCGGGCGGCGCTCGCGCACCACGACGTGCGCGGCGAGGTCCCGGGTCGTCCAGCCCTCGCACAGGGTCGGCGCCTCAGGGCCCGCGGTCTCCAACAGATCGGCGAGAAGAAGTCGTTCACGCTTGGCATGGGTCGACATGGAGTCAGCCTACGACCGGGTATGCGCGACGCCCACCCGTCGCCGGGCACCGCCCCGCCGTTCGGCGCCCCGGGGCGCCGCCTCTTCCGATCGGTGGACACCGCGCCGGGCCTGTCGGCGCCGCGCGGCACAATGGTCGGCATGACCAGCTCGTCCTCCCAGCGGCCCAGCCGCCTCGCCCCGGAGATCGCCGCGCGCCTCAAGCGCAGCGCCGACGGCCTCCTGCCCGCCATCGCCCAGCAGTACGACACCGGAGAGGTGCTGATGCTGGGCTGGATGGACGACGAGGCGCTGCACCGCACGCTGACCACCGGTCGCTGCACGTACTGGTCGCGCAGCCGCCAGGAGTACTGGGTGAAGGGCGACACCTCGGGGCACGTCCAGCGGGTCAAGTCCGTCGCCCTCGACTGCGACGCCGACACGGTCCTCGTCAAGGTCGACCAGGTCGGCGCCGCCTGCCACACCGGCGCCCGCACCTGCTTCGACGCCGACGTGCTGCTCAAGGACGCCGGCAGCGGCGCCGGTTCCGGCGCACCCGCCTCGGATCAGTAAGGTCTGCCGCCATGGACCTCGAGACGTTCCGCAAGCTCGCCACCGACCGCCGGGTCATCCCGGTCACCCGCAAGCTCCTCGCCGACGGCGACACCCCGGTCGCGCTCTACCGCAAGCTCGCCGCCGAGCGCCCCGGCACCTTCCTGCTGGAGTCCGCCGAGAACGGACGCGCCGCGTTTCAGTGGTCCCGCTACTCCTTCGTGGGAGTGCGCAGCGCAGGCACCCTGACCGAACGCGACGGGCAGGCCCACTGGCTCGGCACCCCGCCCGTCGGCGTCCCGCTCGACGGCGATCCGCTCACCGCCCTGCGCGCCACCATCGAGGCCCTGCACACCCCCCGCGACCTCGCCCACGACCTGGGCCTGCCGCCCTTCACCGGCGGCATGGTCGGCTACCTCGGCTACGACATCGTCCGCCGCCTGGAGAAGATCGGCCCCGGCGAGCGCGACGATCTGAAGCTACCCGAGCTGACCATGCTGCTCACGAGCGACCTGGCCGTCATGGACCACTGGGAGGGCTCGGTCCTGCTGATCGCCAACGCGATCAACCACAACGACCTCGACACCGGCGTCGACGAGGCCTACGCGGACGCGGTCGCCCGCCTCGACGCCATGGAGGCCGACCTGTCGCGCGCGGTGGCCCAGCCCCCGGCCGTGCTGCCGCCCTCCGAACTGCCCGAGTACACCGCGCGGTGGGGCGGCCCCGACTTCCAGCAGGCCGTCGAGGACATCAAGGAGCGCATCCGGGCCGGCGAGGCCTTCCAGGTCGTCCCCTCCCAGCGCTTCGAAACGCCGTGCACGGCGAGCGCACTGGACGTCTACCGGGTGCTGCGGGCCACCAACCCGTCCCCGTACATGTACCTGTTCCGTTTCCCCTGCGGCGACGGAAGTGCCTTCGACGTCGTCGGCTCCTCCCCGGAGGCGCTGGTCAAGGTCGAGGACGGGCAGGCGATGGTCCACCCCATCGCCGGCACGCGGTGGCGCGGCGCCACCCCCCAGGAGGACCAGGCCCTCGCCGACGAACTCCTCGCCGACCCCAAGGAGCGCGCCGAGCACCTCATGCTTGTCGACCTGGGCCGCAACGACCTGGGGCGGGTCTGCGAGCCGGGCTCGGTAGAGGTCGTCGACTTCATGTCCATCGAGCGGTACTCGCACGTCATGCACATCGTCTCGACGGTGACGGGCCGGGTGGCGGCGGGCCGCACCGCCTTCGACGTGCTCACGGCCTGCTTCCCCGCCGGCACCCTCTCCGGCGCCCCGAAGCCGCGCGCCATGCAGATCATCGACGAACTGGAGCCGTCCCGGCGCGGGTTGTACGGCGGCTGCGTCGGCTACCTCGACTTCGCGGGCGACTCCGACACCGCCATCGCCATCCGTACGGCCCTGCTGCGGGACGGCACCGCGTACGTCCAGGCCGGTGCGGGCATCGTCGCCGACTCCGACCCGGTCGCCGAGGACACCGAGTGCCGCAACAAGGCGGCGGCGGTCCTGAGGGCCGTGCACACCGCGAACCGGCTGGGGCGGCAGGGCACGCCGCGGGGGCGGTAGGACGCGTCTCACGGAGCCCCGGGTGCGGGTTCGTCCGGGGTTCAGGCGATAGTGGAGTACGTGACTGCTGCACCTGAGCCCCGTTCCCAAGCCTCCGGATCCGCCCGGGCCGGCCGCCTGAGCCTCGCCGCCGCGCTGCTGTGCGGTGCGCTGGGCGCGGCCGTGGCGCTGCTCGCCACCCGGCAGCGCTGGTCGGAGGGCACCGCGACGGTGGCCGGCGGCGCGTTCCCCCTGACCGCCAAGGGCAGCGACGTCACGGGCGTCCCCGCGGCCCTGGCCATAGTGGGCCTCGCCGCGCTCGTCGCCGTGTTCGCCGTGCGCCGTGCCGGGCGCCTCGTGGTCGCCGTGCTGCTCACCCTGTCCGGCCTGGGCACCGTGGCCGCGGCCCTGCTCGGCGCCTCCGACAGCTCCGCCCTCGACGAGAAGGCCGCGCAGGCCTCCGGCGACACCGCCGCCACCGTGGACGCCCTCACCCACACGGCCTGGCCGTACGTCGCGGCCGTGGGCGGCGCCCTGATCCTCCTGGCGGGACTGCTCGCCCTGCGCTACGGCCGGCTGTGGCCCGCCATGTCCGGCCGGTACGAACGCGGCGGCGCCCCCCGTCCGCGCCGCCGCGCCCCGGCCGTCGACCCCGACCGGCCCGAGGAACTGTGGAAGGCGCTGGACCGGGGCGAGGACCCGACCGGGGCGTAGGCACGCCGAGGCGAGGACCCGGCCGGGCGCGGACACGCCGACCGTGAGGATGCCGCCGGGACGCGGGTCCGTCGGCCGTTCGCGCACGGGGACCAGCACGGGGGCCACCCCCGCTCACCGCACGCGCGCGCGTGCGGGACAATGAGCACGAGCGTCCTGCTCAGACACGCACACAGCAACGAGGAGCAAGCAATGGCGGGCAGCAGCCACGGTCACACCCCGGCCGCCTGGACCGGTGTCATCATCGCCTTCATCGGTTTCTGCGTCGCGGGCGCGTTCATGGTGATGGACCAGCCGGTGGGCTTCTGGGCCGGCATCGGCATCACGCTCCTCGGCGCTGTCGTCGGCGGCATCATGAAGAGCATGGGCCTGGGACAGCCGAAGGACGCCCACCCGGTGCACCGGCGGACCGGCGAGGGCGCGCCGGCCCGCGTCGACGCCTGATCCGCGCGGCACCGACCCGCCGACGACTGCGCCGAGGGGCGGTTCCGGCACACGCGTGCCGGAACCGCCCCTCGCGCGCGTGCGGGGCACAATGCCTGACGTGAACGCCGACCGTCAGAGGGTGACACGCAGCCTGCCGGGGCGCCTGGCCGTCCCCGCCGGGGTGCTCGCGGCCGTCGCCGGGGCCTTCGCGTACGTGGGGACGGTCGACCCCCACGAGCCCGGCCACTACCCGGTCTGCCCGCTGCTGCGCTTCACCGGCCTGTACTGTCCCGGCTGCGGCGGACTGCGCAGCGCGCACGACGTCGTCCACGGGCACGTCCTGGCCGCCCTGCAGGACAACGCGCTGGCCGTCCTCGGCTATCTGGGGTTCGCCGTGCTGTGGACCGTATGGGTGGTCCGCGCGGTGCGGGGCCGGCCGCTGCGCATCGAGCCCGGGCCGGTGCTGTCGTGGAGCCTCGGCGTGTTGCTGCTGGTCTTCACCGTTGTCCGGAACCTGCCGTTCGGTGGCTGGTTGCATCCTTGATCAACTGGCGGATGTCCAGGTAGTGGGACCGCCGTCAACCGGATGCGGGGCCTTCGCCCTCCTCCGGATACCATCGCAGTGACCATCGGTTTCGCCCGATGATCCGCCCGAGGAGGCGGACCCCGCGGCGGAAACGACCGCTTCGACTTACGACCGTCTGGAAGGGGGCCGCTCGCGTGAGTGTGCTCGACGAGATCATCGACGGAGTCCGTGCCGACCTCGCGGAGCGGCAGGCGCGCGTCAGCCTCGACGAGCTCAAGGAGCGCGCGGCGAAGGCTCCCGCGGCCAAGGACGGGGTCGCCGCGCTCAAGGGCGACGGCGTCAAGGTGATCTGCGAGGTCAAGCGCTCCAGCCCGTCCAAGGGCGCGCTCGCCGCGATCGCCGACCCGGCCGGACTCGCCGCCGACTACGAGGCGGGCGGCGCCGCCGTCATCTCCGTCCTCACCGAACAGCGCCGCTTCGGCGGCTCGCTGGCCGACCTGGAGGCGGTCCGCGCCCGCGTGGACATCCCCGTCCTGCGCAAGGACTTCATCGTCACCTCCTACCAGCTGTGGGAGGCCCGGGCGTACGGCGCCGACCTCGCGCTGCTGATCGTCGCGGCCCTCGACCAGCCGGCCCTGGAGTCGCTGATCGAGCGGGCGGTGTCGATCGGGCTCACGCCGCTCGTCGAGGTGCACGACGAGGAGGAGGTCGAGCGCGCGGTCGACGCGGGCGCACGGATCATCGGCGTCAACGCCCGCAACCTCAAGACCCTGGAGGTCGACCGCTCCACGTTCGAGCGGGTGGCGCCGGAGATCCCCGACGACATCGTCAAGATCGCCGAGTCGGGGGTCCGCGGCCCGCACGACCTCATCGCGTACGCCAACGCCGGCGCCGACGCGGTCCTGGTCGGCGAGTCCCTCGTCACGGGCAAGGACCCGAAGTCCGCGGTCTCCGACCTCGTGGCGGCGGGCGAGCATCCCGCATTGCGGCACGGCCGAAGCTGATCACCCGGTAGGCTGAGCCCCGATGACCGTCTCGATCACCTTGCCGACCAGGGACCCGTATGCCCGCCTCGCGCGCGGCTGCCGTCCCCGGGGCTGCCGCGCGCCCGCGCGCAGGGTGCACGGCCGCCGGGTCCGCTACGTGATCGGCGACGAACCTGGGCAGGTCAACGGCCGTCGATGGCAGCGCGCCCCTCAGGGGCGCGGGGAAACTGCGCGACAAGCCACAGTCGGCCGGTAGCCGACCGTCACAGCCCCGCCCCCACGGCGATCAGTGTCCAACACACACTCACCGTGAGGTTCCGCATGCCCAGCCAGTTCTTCATCCCTGACCCGGAGGGTCAGGTCCCCAGCGCCGAGGGCTACTTCGGCGCGTTCGGCGGCAAGTTCATCCCGGAGGCGCTCGTCGCCGCCGTGGACGAGGTGGCCGTCGAGTACGACAAGGCCAAGGCCGACCCCGAGTTCGCCCGTGAGCTCGACGACCTGCTCGTGCACTACACCGGCCGCCCGAGCGCCCTGACCGAGGTGCCCCGGTTCGCCGAACACGCCGGTGGCGCCCGGGTGTTCCTCAAGCGCGAAGACCTCAACCACACCGGCTCGCACAAGATCAACAACGTGCTCGGCCAGGCCCTGCTCACCAAGCGGATGGGCAAGACCCGGGTCATCGCCGAGACGGGCGCCGGCCAGCACGGCGTGGCCACCGCCACCGCCTGCGCCCTCTTCGGCCTCGACTGCACCATCTACATGGGCGAGATCGACACCCGGCGGCAGGCCCTCAACGTGGCCCGCATGCGCATGCTCGGCGCCGAGGTCATCGCCGTGAAGTCCGGCAGCCGCACGCTGAAGGACGCCATCAACGAGGCCTTCCGCGACTGGGTCGCCAACGTCGACCACACCCACTACCTCTTCGGCACCGTCGCCGGGCCCCACCCCTTCCCGGCGATGGTCCGCGACTTCCACCGCGTCATCGGCGTCGAGGCCCGCCGCCAGCTCCTGGAGCGCGCCGGACGCCTGCCCGACGCGGCCATCGCCTGCGTCGGCGGCGGCTCCAACGCCATCGGTCTCTTCCACGCCTTCATCCCCGACGAGGGCGTCCGCCTCATCGGCTGCGAGCCCGCCGGGCACGGCGTCGACACGGGCGAGCACGCCGCCACCCTCACCGCCGGCGAACCCGGCATCCTGCACGGCTCGCGCTCGTACGTCCTCCAGGACGACGAGGGCCAGATCACCGAGCCGTACTCCATCTCGGCCGGTCTGGACTATCCGGGCATCGGGCCGGAGCATTCCTACCTCAAGGACACCGGCCGCGGCGAGTACCGCGCGATCACCGACGACGCCGCCATGCAGGCCCTGCGCCTGCTGTCGCGCACCGAGGGCATCATCCCGGCCATCGAGAGCGCCCACGCGCTGGCCGGCGCGCTGGAGGTCGGCCGGGAACTCGGCGAGGACGGGCTGATCGTGGTCAACCTCTCCGGCCGCGGCGACAAGGACATGGACACCGCCGCCCGCTACTTCGGCCTGTACGACACCGACGCCGAGGTCGCCGCCGACGCCGACACCGACACCGCCGAGATCGAGGGGGACGCCAAGTGAGCGGGAACATTCAGCTGCTGACCGACACCCTCGCCGCGGCGAAGTCCGAGGGACGCTCGGCGCTCATCGCCTACCTCCCGGCCGGGTTCCCGACCGTGGACGGCGGCATCGAGGCGATCAAGGCCGTCCTGGACGGCGGCGCCGACGTCGTGGAGGTGGGGCTGCCGCACAGCGACCCCGTCCTCGACGGCCCCGTCATCCAGACCGCCGACGACATCGCCCTGCGCGGCGGCGTCCGGATCGCCGACGTCATGCGCACGGTCCGGGAGGCCTTCGAGGCCACCGGGAAGCCCGTCCTCGTCATGACGTACTGGAACCCGATCGACCGCTACGGCGTCGAGCGGTTCACCGCCGAACTCGCCGAGGCGGGCGGGGCGGGCTGCATCCTGCCCGACCTGCCGGTGCAGGAGTCGGCGCTGTGGAGGGAGCACGCCGACAAGCACGGGCTCGCCACCGTCTTCGTCGTCGCGCCCAGCAGCAAGGACGAGCGGCTCGCCGAGATCACCGCGGCGGGCAGCGGCTTCGTCTACGCCGCCTCCCTCATGGGCGTCACCGGCACCCGCGAGACGGTCAGCTCGCAGGCCCGGGACCTGGTGGCACGCACCCGTGCGGCCGGCACCGGCCTGCCGGTCTGCGTCGGGCTCGGTGTCTCCAACGCCCAGCAGGCGGCCGAGGTCGCCGGCTTCGCCGACGGCGTGATCGTCGGCTCGGCCTTCGTCAAGCGGATGCTGGACGCGCCCGACCACGCGGCCGGTGTCGAGGCGGTCCGCGCGCTCGCCGCCGACCTCGCGAAGGGCGTGCGCCCGCAGGCATGATCCACCGCGCGGTCATACGGGTCCCTCGTACGGGTGGACCTGGGACCGGGGAGGCGCGCTGCGCCTCCCCGGTTCGTTCTGCGGGGTGTGAGCGAGAAGAACCGTGAGGGAAAGCGCACCGCCAGGGAGCGGCTGGCGGTCGAGCGTGAGAAGCAGAAGGCCGCGGACAAGCGCAGGCGCGCGCTGATCGTGGGCGCGACCGTCGCCGCCGTCCTGGGACTCGCGGCGGTGATCGGTGTCGTCGCCGCCAACGCCGGCAAGGACGACAGCGAGGCGACGGGCCCGGTCGTCGCGCCGTCCGGAGCACAGGGCAAGGACGGCCTGGCCATCGCGGTCGGCAAGGACAGCGCCAAGTCCACCCTCACGGTGTGGGAGGACTTCCGCTGCCCGGCCTGCAAGGCCTTCGAGCAGGCGTACCGCCCGGTCATCCACGAGCTGACCGAGGCGGGACAGCTGAAGGTGGAGTACCACCTGGTCCGGCTCATCGACGGCAACATGGGCGGCGCCGGCTCCGGTGCCTCGGCCAACGCCGCGGCGTGCGCGCAGGACGCCGGGAAGTTCGCCGCGTACCACGACGTGCTGTTCGACAACCAGCCCGCGGAGGCCGACGACGCCTACGCCGACAGCGACAGGCTCATCGAGCTGGCCGGCAAGGTCGACGGCCTCGACACCCCCGCCTTCCGCACCTGCGTCGAGGACGGCACGCACGACGGCTGGGTCGAGAAGTCCAACGAGGCCTTCCAGAAGGGCGGCTACTCCGGCACGCCGACCGTGCTGCTGGGCGACAAGAACATCTACCAGGACCAGACGATGACGCCGGCGAAGCTGAAGCAGATGGTCCAGGAAGCAGCCAAGGGGTAAGGCACATTCTCACCCGCCCGTTATGGAGCCGTAGCCGGGCTGCCTGCCGCGCCCGCGGTCCGGCACGGTAGCGTCGACCTTGCCATGGAACTTGCCTACATTCCCAGCCCGTCGCGCGGGGTGATCCACCTCGGCCCCATTCCGCTGCGCGGCTACGCCTTCTGCATCATCATCGGCGTCTTCGTCGCCGTCTGGCTCGGCAACAAGCGCTGGATCGCCCGCGGCGGGCGGGCCGGCACGGTGGCCGACATCGCGGTCTGGGCCGTGCCCTTCGGTCTCGTCGGCGGCCGGCTCTACCACGTGATCACGGACTACGAGCTGTACTTCAGCGAGGGCCGTGACTGGGTGGACGCCTTCAAGATCTGGGAGGGCGGCCTCGGCATCTGGGGCGCCATCGCGCTCGGTGCGCTCGGCGCGTGGATCGGCTGCCGACGCCGGGGCATCCCGATGCCCGCGTACGCCGACGCCGTCGCGCCGGGCATCGCCCTCGCGCAGGCGATCGGCCGCTGGGGCAACTGGTTCAACCAGGAGCTGTACGGGCGGCCCACGGACGTGCCGTGGGCGCTGGAGATCACGTCCTCGGCGGACGGGCGGGTTCCGGGCACCTACCACCCGACGTTCCTCTACGAGTCCCTGTGGTGCATCGGCGTCGCGCTCCTGGTCATCTGGGCCGACCGCCGCTTCAGGCTGGGCCATGGCCGGGCTTTCGCGCTGTACGTCGCCGCGTACTGCGTGGGCCGCTTCTGGATCGAGTACATGCGGGTCGACGACGCCCACCACATCCTCGGCCTGCGGCTGAACAACTGGACCGCGATGTTCGTGTTCATCCTCGCGGTGATCTACATGGTGCTGTCGGCGAGGAGGCGGCCGGGCCGGGAAGCCGTGGTGGAGCCGGGTGCCTCCGACGGGGGAGCCGACGGGGCGTCCCCCACGGATGGGGACGAGGAGGCCGCCGCGGAGTTCTCCGACAAGGAGTCCGCGGGCGAGCCCGGGCGGAAGTCCGCAGGGCAGTCGGGCTCGAAGTCCGAAGGGGCGTCCGACTCGAAGGCCGCAGAGACGTCCGGGCCGGAGTCCGGGGACACCTCCGGTGACGAGTCCGGGGAGCAGGAAGACGTGAAGGACGGGGCCGAGTCGGCGAAGAAGAGCTGACGGCCGCGTGAACGACGCCGAGGGCGCCCGGGTTGCCGGGCGCCCTCGGCGTCGTCCGGCGCGGGGGCGTCAGGTCCTGCGGGCCAGTGCCAGCGTGCGGCGGGCTTCCGCCACCACCGCCGCGTCGACGAACCTCCCGTCGGGGAGCGCCTGGGCGCCCTGCTGGGCGGTTGCGGCCTTGATGATCGTCTCCGCCCGTTCGGTCTCCTCCTGGGTGGGCAGGTAGGCCCGCTCGATCACCGGCAGCTGCCGGGGGTGGACGGCGGCCCGGCCCAGGAAGCCGAGGGAGCGGCCGTGGGCGCAGGAGGCGGCAAGGCCCGCCAGGTCACGGGTGTCCGGATGGACCGACTGCGCCGGCGGGGGCAGGCCGGCCGCCCGGGCGGCCACGACCACGCGGGAGCGGGACCAGTCCAGGCCCGCGTCGTCGCGGACGCCCAGGTCGGCGCGCAGGTCGGTCTCTCCGAGCGCGATGCCGCGCAGGGCGGACTGGGCCGTGGCGACGGCGAAGGCGCGCTCCACGCCGAGCGCCGTCTCCAGCAGGGCGTACAGCGCAAGCTCCCCGCCGCCGGCGGGGACCGCGCGTCGGGCGACGCCTGCGACCTCCGCGGGAGAGGTCACCTTGGGCAGCCGGAGGGCGGACAGGCCCGGGGCCGGGGCGATGGCGGCGAGGTCCGCTTCCGCCCAGGGCCCGTCCAGGGCGTTGACGCGGACGTGCACCGGGACGGGCTGCCGGTCACGGAGCAGTTCGGCCGTGGCCTGGCGGGCGTAGGCCTTGCGGTCGGGGGCGACCGCGTCCTCCAAATCGATCACGACGACGTCGGCGCCGCAGGTGAGGGCCTTGGCGACGACGTGCGGTCGGTCGCCCGGGGCGTACAGCCAGGTCAGCGGGACGGCCGTCACAGGGCGCCCTCCGCCCGCAGGGCGGCCAACTCGTCCGGGGTGAGGCCCAGTTCCGTCAGGACCTCGTCCGTGTCCGCGCCGTGCGGCCGGCCCGCCCAGCGGATCGCCCCGGGCGTGGCGGACAGGCGGAAGAGGACGTTCTGCATGCGGAGCGGGCCCAGTTCCGGGTCGTCGACGGTGGTGATGGTGTCCAGGGCCCGGTACTGCGGGTCCGCCATCACGTCGCGTACGTCCTGCACCGGGGCGACCGCCGCCTCGGCCTTCTCGAAGGCCGCGAGGACCTCCGTACGGGTGCGGCCGGCGATCCAGGCGCCGACCGCCTCGTCGAGGACGTCGGCGTGCCGGGCCCGGTCGGCGCCCGTCGCGAACCACGGTTCGTCGATCAGCTCGGGGCGGCCGACCAGGCGCATCACGCGCTCGGCGACCGACTGGGCGGAGGTCGAGACGGCGACCCAGGTGCCGTCCGCGGTGCGGTAGATGCCGCGCGGGGCGTTGTTCTGGGAGCGGTTGCCGGTGCGGGGCTGGACGTGGCCGAGCTGGTCGTACCAGAGCGGCTGGGGGCCGAGGGCGGTCAGGATCGGCTCGATCAGGGCCAGGTCGACGATCTGCCCCTCGCCGGTGCGGTCGCGGGCGGCGAGCGCGGTGAGCACCGCGTACGCCGTGGTCAGACCCGCGATCGAGTCGGCCAGCCCGAAGGGCGGGAGGGTCGGCGGCGCGTCCGGCTCCCCGGTGATCGCGGCGAAGCCGCTCATGGCCTCGGCGAGCGTGCCGAAGCCGGGGCGGTGCGCGTACGGGCCGAACTGGCCGAAGCCGGTGACCCGGGCCAGGACCAGGCGGGGGTTGGCGGCCGACAGCTCGGGCCAGCCCAGGTCCCACTTCTCCAGGGTGCCGGGGCGGAAGTTCTCGATGACCACGTCGGCGGTGGCGGCCAGGCGCAGCAGGGTGGCGCGGCCCCCCGGTGTGGACAGGTCGAGGGTGATGGTGCGCTTGTTGCGGCCGAGCAGTTTCCACCACAGGCCCACGCCGTTCTTCGACGGGCCGTGGCCGCGCGAGGGGTCGGGCTTGGCCGGGTGCTCGACCTTGACGACGTCCGCGCCGAAGTCGCCGAGCAGTGTCGCGGCGAGCGGGCCGGCGAAGAGGGTGGCGAGGTCGAGGACGCGCAGGCCGGTGAGGGGGGCGGTCATGAGCGACGGGTCTCCTGGTGCGTGAGGTGGGCGAGCGCGTCGAAGCCGATGCCGTCGAAGTCGCCGACGGACGTGGACAGTCGGTTCTTGAGGGGGGCGGTCCAGTGGTCGGGGAGCGCCGCGGGGTGTCCGGCCAGCAGGGCCGCGATGCTGCCGGCCGTCGCGCCGTTGGAGTCCGTGTCCCAGCCCCCGGACACCGCACGGCAGATGGAGCCGGTGAAGTCGCCGTCGGCGTGGGTGAGGGCGGCGGCGACGAGGGCGGTGTTGGGGACGGCGTGCACCCAGTGGTGAGTCGCGCCGTGGGTGGCGTGGAGTTCGTCCACGACCGTGTCGAAGTCGTCGTGGGCCCGGGCCAGGTGGACGGCGTGGCGGACGGCGCGGGCCAGACGGGAGTTGGGGGGGACGACCGCGAGGCCGGTGCGCAGGCAGGCGTGCACGTCCTGGCCGCCGGTCGCGGCGGCGGCGATGGTGGCCGCCGCGAACATCGCGGCGTAGACGCCGTTGGCGGTGTGGGTGAGCGTGGCGTCGCGGTGGGCCTGTTCGGCGGCGGCCGCCGGGTCGCCGGGGTTGGTCCAGCCGTGCACGTCGGCGCGGATCAGCGCGCCGATCCACTCGCGGAAGGGGTTGCGGTGGCGGGCCGTGCGCGGGGGCTCCACCCCGGTGAGGAGGTTGCGGTAGGCGATGCGTTCGGCGGTGAAGGTGCGGCCGGCGGGGAGGTGGTCGAGCCAGGTGCGGGCCACGTCCGCGGTGGTGAAGTCCCTGCCGTGGCGTCGCAGCAGGAGCAGGTTGAGGAGCGGGTAGTTGAGGTCGTCGTCCTCGGGCATGCCGTCGATGTTCTCGGCGAGGGAGGTGGCCGCCGAGCGGCGGTTCCAGGGGTACCGCGCTGCCAGGTCCTCGGGGACTCCGCGGGCGGTGAACCAGGTGTGCAGGGGCCAGTTGCCGGTGGACCGGGCGAGTCGGCGGATGCCGTCGAGGGGGAGTTTCTCGACCGGCTTGCCGAGCAGGCAGCCGACGGCCCGGCCGAGCCATGCGGCCTCCAGGGAGGCTGCCGCTCCACCGGCGCGACGGCCCGCGGGCTGCGGCCAGCCGGGGCACAGCGACCTGATCCGCTCCAGGTCCGTCGGTTCGTCGTCCGCCAACCTGCTGGGCAGGTCGGCCAGTTCGTCCAGCAGGTCCTGCGCGAGCCGGCGCAGGTAGCGGGAGGCCGGTTCGGGGGAAGCACCCGCGCGCGACGGGGCCTCGCTGCCGCCCGCCGCTCGCCATCGCGCCGCGATCGCGGACGGTTCGCGGCCGTCCTGGACAGCCTGGCGCAGTTCGTGGCCGATGAGGTCCTCCGGCTGGACCCAGGTCAGTCGGAGCATGCCGGGCCTCCCAGCTCCGCGAACGCCCGCTCGTGGGCGCGGCGTCGGCGTACGTCGCGGGCGAAGACCTCCCGCGTCACCTCGGTGAGCGTGCGCGCCGGCTCCCACAGGTCCAGGCGGCTGGCCTCCCCGACCGCTTTCGCCCAGTCCTCCGGCACGGGTGAGCCCAGCGCCCCGGCCAGGGCGCCGGCCATCGTGGCGATGGAGTCGCAGTCGCGGCCGTAGTTCACCGCGCCCAGAACCGCGTGGCGGTAGTCGCCCCGGGCCACCAGCAGCATGCCCAGCGCGATGGGCAGTTCCTCGATGGCGTGCAGGCGGGAAGGGCGGCGGGCGCCCAGCGAGGGGGAGCGGTAGTCGGGGCCCACCGTGTCGTACGGGGCGACGGCCGCCCGCAGCGGGCGCAGCGCGGACTCGAAGTCCTCGTGGCGGGACGCCTCCTCGCAGACCCGCTCGATCGCCGCGCGGGTGCCGTCCTTGGCCAGCGACAGACAGGCCGCGACGACCGAGTCCGCAGTCGCGCCCGGTGCGCAGGCCGCCGCGACCGCCGCCGCGAGGACGCCGGCCGCCTCACGTCCGTACGACGACTGGTGGGCGCCCGCGATGTCCAGCGCCTCGGCGTAGGCGCCCGCCGGGTTGGCCGCGTTGATCAGGCCGACGGGGGCCATGTACATCGCGGCGCCGCAGTTGACGATGTTGCCGACACCGGCCTCCCGTGGGTCGACGTGGCCGTAGTGGAGACGGGCCGCCAGCCATTTCTCCGCCAGGAAGATCCGCTGCAGGGGCAGGGCCTCCGTCTCCAGTTCCGGGATCCAGCGCGGGGTCGTCATCAGGTCCGGGACCAGGTGGTCGGCGATCGCGTAGGCGTCCAGGTGGTCCCGGACCGTGCCGTAGACCCGGACCAGCGCGTGCGTCATCAGGGTGTCGTCGGTGACGTGGCCGTCGCCCTTGTGGTACGGGGCGAGGGGGCGGGCGGTGCGCCAGGCGTCGCCGTTCCAGGGACCGACGATGCCGTGGACGCGGCCGCCGTGCCGTTCGGTGATCTGCTCGGGGGAGTAGCCCTCGACGGGGCCGCCGAGGGCGTCGCCGACGGCGGCTCCCACGAGCGCGCCGGTGATCCGCTCGTCCAGAGGCACGTCCCGGCTTTCTTGGTATTTGGGCGTCATGCCCGAATCATCCACCTGGCGCGGCCGGTTGCGCGGCTTCCAGCAGTCCGGCGAGTTCCACCAGGTCCGTGCCGGTGAGCCGGGGCAGGACGCAGCCGGGGAGGGTGCGGCAGGTCTTCCGCCAGGTCGCCGGGATCGCCGCGCCGCCGCCCAGCGCGCCGGTGAGGGCGCCGGTGAGCGCCGGGGCCGAGTCGGCCACCCGGGACAGGCAGGCCGCCGCGGGGACCGCGTCCGCGATCCGGCCGCGGGCGGCGGTCGCCAGGGCGAGGGCGACCGGCACGGTCTCGGCGGCGGCGACGCCGTAGCTGTAGACATGGTCGACGATCTGGTGTTCCAGAGGGGGGACCAGGGCGAAGGCGCTGTCCGCGTCCCGGGCCAGGCGCAGGGCGTGGCGGGCGTTGCGGCCGATCTCCGTCTCCTCGGGCAGTTCGGCGAGCGCGGCCGTGACGCAGGCGTCGACCTGGGCGCCGGCCAGCGCGAGTGCGAGGGCCGCCGCCATGGCGCGGGCGCCGTGCACACCGTCCTCGTCCTGGGTGTAGCGGGCGTCGAACTCGGCCAGTTCGGCGGCGCGTCGGGGGTCGCCGGGGTGCGCCACGGCCAGGACGCAGGCCCGTACGCAGGCCGCGTCGTCGAAGTAGTGCGGGTTGTCGTGACCGGTGGCGGGCGGGCGCAGGCCGGTGGCGAGATTGCCGAGCCCGGCGCGGACGGAGATACGGGCGCGCAGCGGGAGGACGGCCGACTCGGTCTCCGGGGCCCGTTCGGTGGCCGCGGCCACCTCGCCGGCCAGGGCGCTCCAGGTGAGGTCGATCGCGGCGCGGGTGCGGCGTTCGCGGCTCAGGTCGCCGAGGGCGGTGTCGTCGCCGGCGCGCAGGACGGCCTCCGCGGCGAAGGCCGCCCATTCGGCGTCGTCGGAGGGGCCCAGGCGGAGGGGTTCGGGGGGCTGATTGAGGGCGATGGGGACGGGGAGGGTGGTGGTCGCGTTCTGCTCGGCGAAGGTGTCCAGTTCGCGGGTGAGGCGGCGGGTCCACTCGGGCATGCGGGCAGCGCGGTGGCGTGCGGCGGGCCAGCCGGCGGCGTCGCCCGCGGCCAGGCCCAGCAGGAGGCCTTCGATGCGTCGTGCCCGCGGCGGCTGTGCGGTGTCGACGGTTTCGGCTTCGCCTTCGGCCGGGTCGTTCCCGGCCGGTCCAGCCGTGCGGGATCGGTGGTCGGGTGTGTTCGGTGTGTTCGGTGCCTTGGGTGCCTCCGGTGCTTCGCGTGTGTCGAATGCGTCGGGTGCGTGGGGTGCGTGGGGTGCGGGTGGCCGATGGGGGGCGTTCCCGCCGTCGGCGGGCGCGGGTGCGAGAGGGGTCCCGATCAAGCCCTCGTCCCACGGGCCCGGCGGCCTCACGAGGGGACCTCCGCCTGTTCGTGCTCCGGGCTCAGCAGATCGGCGATCTCCAGTACGTGATGCCCGGCCATCGCCGGCAGGCAGCTGCCGCGCGCCGGGCCGATGGCCGCCGCCCAGTCGGCCGGGATCGCGGCGGCGCCCTGGGTCGCACCGGCCAGGGCGCCCGCCACCGCTGCCGTGGTGTCGGCGTCTCGGCCCATGTTGACGGCGGTCAGTACGGCCTGCCGGAAGTCGCCGTCGGCCGCCGCGTACGCGCCGAACGCGAGGGCGACCGCCTCCGGGGCCAGGTCGGTCCACGGGTAGCCGCCGATGACGACCGCCGAGCGGACCGCTCGTTCGCCCCGGTGGGCGACCGCGACGGCCCGGCGCAGGGACCGCGCCGTCCAGGAGTCGTCCGGGACGACGGCGAGGGCGGCGGCGACGACCGCCGTCGGTGGCGCTCCCGCCATCGCCGCCGCCACCCCTGCCGCGACGGCCTGGCCGCCGTAGATGCCCTCGCCGTCGTGGCTGACCGAGCCGTCGATCGCCGCCAGCCGGGCCGCCTCCGCCGGGCGGCCGGCCGCGAAGACGCCGTACGGCGCCGCGCGCATGGCCAGACCGTCGCTCCACGCGTGGCGGTGCTGGGCGGAGATGGGGGCGGCCAGGCCGCGGCGCAGGTTCTCCAGGGTGCCGCGTTCGCTGAAGCCGGCGCCCCGGAAGGGGCCCTCCTCACGGTCCGCGATCCACTCGTGCCAGGCCGCCTCGACAGCGGCCGGGGCGAGCGCGGAGCCGTGCCGGGACAACAGCAGGCCCGAGAAGATCGCGTACTCGGTGTCGTCCGTGCCCGAGGGGTTGTCGGCGACGAAGCCCGTGATACGGCCCCACCGTGCGCGGATCTCCGAGGGCCGCAGGTTCTCGGCCGGGGCTCCGAGGGCGTCGCCGACGGCCAGGCCGAGCAGCGCGCCGCGCGCCCGTTCGCGGATGGATGCCATGCGCGGCCTCCTCTCGGGGAGCACCTGTCACGACGCGGTAGCCCTTTGCGGAACTGTCCCCGGTGCGGTGCGCGGCGCAGCCTCCCACGACCCAGCGTCACCCGGTCGACATCTGAAGATGCCTCGGTACGGATGAGCGTAAACCGGCAAAACCCCAGGTAAGAGCAGCCTCTCCTTGCTGGCGGACCGGAAATGACCAGCGTAGTTTTGTTGTTGTCGAAAGATAGAACGTGTCCAAGGAAGCTCCCAGGGGGACCGTATGGCCATCATCGAAACCGAGGCCGCGCTGCACGAGGCGCACCGTGACAACCACACGCACCGGGACGTCAACGGCGGCTGGTTGCGTCCCGCCGTCTTCGGCGCGATGGACGGTCTGGTCTCCAACCTGGCGCTGATGACCGGTGTCGCGGGCGGGTCGGTCAGCCACCACACCGTCGTCCTGTCCGGCCTCGCGGGCCTGGCCGCCGGCGCCTTCTCCATGGCCGCCGGCGAGTACACGTCCGTGGCCTCCCAGCGCGAACTCGTCGAGGCGGAACTGGACGTCGAGCGGCGCGAGCTGAGAAAGCACCCCAAGGACGAGGAGGCCGAGCTCGCCGCCCTCTACGAGGCGCGCGGCGTCGAGCCCCCGCTGGCCCGCGAAGTCGCCCGGCAGCTCTCGCGCGACCCCGAGCAGGCCCTGGAGATCCACGCCCGCGAGGAGCTCGGCATCGACCCCGGCGACCTGCCCTCACCCACCGTCGCCGCGGTGTCCAGCTTCGGCTCCTTCGCGCTCGGCGCGCTGGTCCCCGTCCTGCCCTACCTGCTGGGCGCGAGCAGTCTGTGGCCGGCCGTGCTGCTGGCGCTGCTCGGGCTTTTCCTGTGCGGCGCAGTCGTGGCCAAGGTGACGGCAAGGACCTGGTGGTTCAGCGGACTGCGGCAACTCGCCCTGGGGGGCGCGGCGGCCGGTGTGACGTACGCCCTGGGCAGTCTGTTCGGAACGGCCGTAGGATAGCGCGGCTCGCACCTATGCGTGGGGCCGCATAAGTAGCCGTTACTCGCTGGTTTCGGATGCGTGACCACGGGGCATGAGCCGTAAGCGCTGTGGGCAATGAGGCCTGCCGCGCACCCGCGGGTGAGCGACGACGCTCCCCCCGCTCCTTCGGGCCGCCGGGCATCGATCTGTCCGTGCCGGTCCCCCCATACTTCCGCCGCCGACGGGCGGCGCATCCGCCGCGTACCCCCTCGCGGCGTCCGCATGTTGGAACGGATTATCCCGGTTCCCGAGAACCGCTCCATCATGTAACCTGCACGAAATTTTGCGATCACGCAGAGGGCCAACGTCGTCCCTCGGCAATCTGCATATGCCACATGACGACGACGGGAGAGCCGATGCGTACGCCGCGCCAGCCGTCCCAGCACTCCGCGAATGGCCAGAACTGGTCGTTCATGGATGCTCGCCCTGCTGCGCAGGGTATGTACGACCCCCGCAACGAGCACGACGCCTGCGGCGTCGGCTTCGTCGCCACTCTCACCGGCGAGGCGTCCCACACCCTGGTCGACCAGGCCCTCACCGTCCTGCGCAACCTGGAACACCGCGGCGCCACCGGCTCCGAGCCCGACTCCGGTGACGGCGCCGGCATCCTGTCGCAGGTCCCCGACGCCTTCTTCCGCGAGGTGGCCGGATTCGAGCTGCCCGAGGCCGGTGCGTACGCCGTCGGTATCGCCTTCCTGCCGGAGGACTCCGCGGCGGACGCCGTGGCGCAGATCGAGTCGATCGCCGCCGAGGAGCACCTGACCGTGCTCGGCTGGCGCGAGGTGCCGGTCGCTCCCGAGCTGCTCGGCGCCACGGCCCGGTCGACCATGCCCGTCTTCCGCCAGATCTTCGTCAGCGACGGCGCCGCCAGCACCGGGATCGACCTCGACCGCAAGGCGTTCGTGCTGCGCAAGCGCGCCGAGCGCGAGGCCGGCGTCTACTTCCCGTCGCTGTCCGCGCGGACCATCGTCTACAAGGGCATGCTGACCACCGGCCAGCTGGAGCCCTTCTTCCCGGACCTGTCCGACCGCCGGTTCGCCTCCGCGATCGCACTCGTGCACTCCCGGTTCTCCACGAACACCTTCCCGAGCTGGCCGCTCGCCCACCCGTACCGCTTCGTCGCGCACAACGGTGAGATCAACACCGTCAAGGGCAACCGCAACTGGATGGTCGCCCGCGAGTCGCAGCTGGTCTCCGACCTGTTCGGCGAGCGCGACCTGGACCGGATCTTCCCGGTGTGCACGCCGGACGCCTCCGACTCCGCCTCCTTCGACGAGGTGCTGGAGCTGCTGCACCTGGGCGGGCGGTCGCTGCCGCACTCCGTGCTGATGATGATTCCGGAGGCGTGGGAGAACCACGACTCCATGGACCCGGCCCGGCGCGCCTTCTACCAGTACCACTCCACGATGATGGAGCCCTGGGACGGCCCGGCCTGCGTCACCTTCACCGACGGCACCCAGGTCGGCGCGGTCCTCGACCGCAACGGCCTGCGCCCCGGCCGCTACTGGGTCACCGACGACGGCCTGGTCGTCCTCGGCTCCGAGGTCGGCGTCCTGGACATCGACCCCGCCAAGGTGGTCCGCAAGGGCCGCCTCCAGCCCGGCCGCATGTTCCTGGTGGACACCGCCGAGCACCGCATCATCGAGGACGACGAGATCAAGGCGCAGCTCGCCGCCGAGCACCCGTACGCGGAGTGGCTGGAGGCCGGCGAGATCGAGCTGGGCGACCTGCCCGAGCGCGAGCACATCGTGCACACCCACGCCTCGGTCACCCGCCGCCAGCAGACCTTCGGCTACACCGAGGAGGAGCTGCGCGTCATCCTCGCGCCGATGGCCAAGTCCGGCGCCGAGCCGATCGGTTCGATGGGCACCGACTCGCCGATCGCCGCGCTGAGCGAGCGTCCGCGGCTGCTCTTCGACTACTTCACCCAGCTGTTCGCGCAGGTCACCAACCCGCCGCTGGACGCCATCCGCGAGGAGCTCGTCACCTCCCTGCGGTCCTCCCTCGGCCCGCAGGGCAACCTGCTGGAGCCGACCGCCGCGTCCTGCCGCTCCGTCGTCCTGCCGTTCCCGGTGATCGACAACGACGAGCTGGCCAAGCTCATCCACATCAACGCCGACGGCGACATGCCCGGCTTCAAGGCCGCGACGCTCTCCGGCCTGTACCGGGTGCACGGCGGTGGTGAGGCGCTGGCCGCGCGCATCGAGGAGATCTGCGCCGAGGCCGACGCCGCCATCGACAACGGCGCCCGCCTGATCGTCCTGTCGGACCGCCACTCGGACGCCGAGCACGCCCCGATCCCGTCGCTGCTGCTCACCGCGGCCGTCCACCACCACCTCATCCGCACCAAGCAGCGCACCCAGGTGGGCCTGCTGGTCGAGGCCGGCGACGTCCGCGAGGTGCACCACGTCGCCCTGCTCATCGGCTACGGCGCCGCCGCCGTCAACCCGTACCTGGCGATGGAGTCCGTCGAGGACCTGGTCCGCGCCGGTACCTTCCTGCCCGGCATCGAGCCCGAGCAGGCCATCCGCAACCTGATCTACGCCCTCGGCAAGGGCGTGCTGAAGGTCATGTCCAAGATGGGCATCTCGACGGTCGCCTCCTACCGCGGCGCCCAGGTCTTCGAAGCCGTCGGTCTCGACCAGGCCTTCGTCGAGAAGTACTTCAACGGCACGGCCACCAAGATCGGCGGCGTCGGCATCGACGTCATCGCCAAGGAGGTCGCCGCCCGCCACGCCAAGGCGTACCCGGCCTCCGGGATCGCCCCGGCGCACCGCGCGCTGGAGATCGGCGGCGAGTACCAGTGGCGCCGCGAGGGCGAGCCGCACCTGTTCGACCCGGAGACGGTCTTCCGCCTCCAGCACTCCACGCGCACCGGCCGCTACGACATCTTCAAGAAGTACACCGAGCGCGTGAACGAGCAGTCCGAGCGGCTGATGACGCTGCGCGGCCTGTTCGGGTTCAAGTCCGACCGCAAGCCGATCCCGCTGGACGAGGTCGAGCCGGCCTCCGAGATCGTCAAGCGCTTCTCCACGGGCGCCATGTCGTACGGCTCCATCTCGAAGGAGGCGCACGAGACCCTCGCCATCGCCATGAACCAGCTGGGCGGCAAGTCCAACACCGGTGAGGGCGGCGAGGACCCGGAGCGCCTGTACGACCCGGCGCGCCGCTCCTCCATCAAGCAGGTCGCCTCCGGCCGCTTCGGTGTGACGAGCGAGTACCTCGTCAACTCCGACGACATCCAGATCAAGATGGCCCAGGGCGCCAAGCCCGGCGAGGGCGGCCAGCTGCCCGGCCACAAGGTCTACCCGTGGGTGGCCAAGACCCGTCACTCGACGCCGGGTGTCGGCCTGATCTCGCCGCCGCCGCACCACGACATCTACTCCATCGAGGACCTGGCCCAGCTGATCCACGACCTGAAGAACGCGAACCCCCAGGCGCGGATCCACGTCAAGCTGGTCTCGGAGGTCGGTGTCGGCACGGTCGCCGCGGGTGTGTCCAAGGCGCACGCGGACGTCGTGCTCATCTCGGGCCACGACGGCGGTACGGGTGCCTCCCCGCTGACCTCGCTGAAGCACGCGGGCGGCCCCTGGGAGCTCGGCCTCGCCGAGACCCAGCAGACGCTGCTCCTCAACGGCCTGCGCGACCGGATCGTCGTCCAGACCGACGGCCAGCTGAAGACCGGCCGCGACGTCGTCATCGCCGCACTGCTCGGCGCCGAGGAGTTCGGTTTCGCCACCGCGCCGCTCGTCGTCTCCGGCTGCGTCATGATGCGCGTCTGCCACCTGGACACCTGCCCGGTCGGCATCGCCACGCAGAACCCGACCCTCAGGGACCGGTTCTCCGGCAAGGCCGAGTACGTCGTGAACTTCTTCCAGTTCATCGCCGAGGAGGTCCGCGAGCTCCTCGCCGAACTGGGCTTCCGCTCCATCGAGGAGGCCGTCGGTCACGCCGAGGCGCTCGACGTGACCCGCGCGGTGAACCACTGGAAGGCGCAGGGCCTGGACCTGGAGCCGCTGTTCCACGTGCCCGAGCTGCCTGAGGGCGCGGTCCGCCACCAGGTCATCGCCCAGGACCACGGCCTGGAGAAGGCGCTCGACAACGAGCTCATCAGGCTCGCCGCCGATGCCCTGGCCGCTTCGGACGCGACCGAGGCACAGCCGGTGCGCGCCCAGGTCGCCATCCGCAACATCAACCGCACGGTCGGCACCATGCTCGGCCACGAGGTGACGAAGAGGTTCGGCGGCGCCGGCCTGCCCGACGACACCATCGACATCACCTTCACCGGCTCCGCCGGCCAGTCCTTCGGCGCCTTCGTCCCGCGCGGTGTCACGCTGCGCCTGGAGGGCGACGCCAACGACTACGTCGGCAAGGGCCTCTCCGGCGGCCGGATCATCGTCCGCCCGGACCGCGCGGCCGACCACCTCGCCGAGTACAGCGTCATCGCGGGCAACACCCTCGCGTACGGAGCCACGAGCGGTGAGATGTTCCTGCGGGGCAAGGTCGGCGAGCGCTTCTGCGTCCGCAACTCCGGCGCGCTGGTCGTCTCCGAGGGCGTGGGCGACCACGGCTGCGAGTACATGACCGGCGGTCACGCGGTGGTGCTCGGCGAGACGGGCCGCAACTTCGCGGCCGGCATGTCAGGTGGTATCGCGTACGTCATCGACCTCGACCGCGACAACGTCAACGTCGGCAACCTGAACGCCGTCGAGGCGCTCGACGACGCCGACAAGCAGTGGCTGCACGACGTGGTCCGCCGGCACCAGGAGGAGACGGGCTCGACCGTCGCCGAGAAGCTGCTGGCCGAGTGGGACAGCGCCGTGGAGCGCTTCAGCAAGATCATCCCCAGCACGTACAAGGCAGTGCTCGCCGCCAAGGACGCCGCCGAGCGAGCCGGTCTCTCCGAGTCCGAGACCCACGAGAAGATGATGGAGGCGGCGATCAATGGCTGACCCGAAGGGCTTTCTGAACCACGGCCGTGAGGTCGCCAAGTCCCGCCCGGTCGAGGAGCGCGTCAGGGACTGGAACGAGGTCTACGTCCCCGGCTCGCTGCTGCCGATCATCAGCAAGCAGGCCAGCCGGTGCATGGACTGCGGCATCCCGTTCTGCCACAACGGCTGCCCGCTGGGGAACCTGATCCCCGAGTGGAACGACTACGCCTACCGCGAGGACTGGGCGGCGGCGAGCGAGCGCCTGCACGCGACGAACAACTTCCCGGAGTTCACGGGCCGTCTGTGCCCCGCTCCGTGCGAGTCGGCATGCGTGCTCGGCATCAACCAGCCGCCGGTCACCATCAAGAACGTCGAGGTCTCGATCATCGACAAGGCGTGGGAGACCGGGGAGGTGGCCCCGCAGATCCCGGAGCGCCTGTCCGGCAAGACGGTCGCGGTCATCGGCTCGGGCCCGGCGGGCCTGGCCGCCGCCCAGCAGCTGACCCGGGCCGGTCACACGGTCGCGGTGTACGAGCGGGCCGACCGCATCGGTGGTCTGCTGCGCTACGGCATCCCCGAGTTCAAGATGGAGAAGCGGCACATCAACCGCCGTATCGAGCAGATGCGCGCGGAGGGCACCCGCTTCCGTACCGGCATCGAGATCGGCCGCGACCTGAAGGCGACGGACCTGCGCAAGCGGTACGACGCGATCGTGATCGCGGCGGGCGCCACGACGGCACGCGACCTGCCGGTGCCGGGCCGCGAGCTCAAGGGCATCTACCAGGCGATGGAGTACCTGCCGCTCGCCAACAAGGTCCAGGAGGGCGACTACGTGGCGCCCCCGATCTCGGCCGAGGGCAAGCACGTCGTCGTCATCGGCGGCGGTGACACCGGCGCCGACTGCGTGGGCACCGCCCACCGCCAGGGCGCGGCCTCCGTCACGCAGCTGGAGATCATGCCCCGCCCGAACGACGAGCGGAACCCGGTCTCCCAGCCGTGGCCGACCTTCCCCATGCTGTACAAGGTCACCTCGGCGCACGAGGAGGGCGGCGAGCGGATCTACTCCGTCTCCACGACCCACTTCGAGGGCGACGAGGACGGCAACGTGCAGTGGCTGCACATGACCGAGGTCGAGTTCGTCGACGGCAAGCTCACCCAGAAGCCGGGCACCGAGCGCAAGATCCCGGCCCAGCTGGTCACCCTCGCCATGGGCTTCACCGGCACCGACCGGGAGAACGGCCTGGTCGAGCAGCTCGGCCTGGAGCTCGACGAGCGCGGCAACATCGCCCGCGACGCAGACTTCCAGACCAACGTGCCCGGCGTGTTCGTCGCCGGTGACGCGGGCCGCGGCCAGTCGCTCATCGTGTGGGCGATCGCGGAGGGCCGCTCGGCGGCACGCGGTGTGGACCGCTTCCTCACGGGCGTCAGCGACCTGCCGGCCCCGATCCGCCCGACGGACCGCGCACTGACGGTCTGACCCGCCCCCTATACGTCCCGTACAACGGCGTACGGAACACCAGACGGCGCCTGCCCACTGTCCCCGACCGGACGAACGGGCAGGCGCCGTTGCCTGTGCGCGTGCCGTAGCCTCGGCCCAGTTCAGCCGGAGCGAGGGGGAAACCGTATGGCCGCGATCAGTCTGCGCAAGGTGGAGGAGACCGCGCCCGCGCTGGTCAGCCTGTACAAGAGCGCTGGGGTGTCGCTCGCGAAGCACGGGCTGGACGGGGTGCGGGCCGCGGTCTACCTGGTCCTCGACTACTCCGGCTCCATGCGGCCGTACTACAAGGACGGCACCATGCAGGCGCTCGCCGACCGGGTGCTCGGGCTGTCCGCGCACCTCGACGACGACGGGACCGTGCCGGTGGTGTTCTTCTCCACGGACGTCGACGCCGTCACCGACATCGCGCTCGCCGACCACGAGGGGCGTGTCGAGCGGATCGTCGCCGGCCTCGGGCACATGGGGAAGACCAGCTACCACCTGGCGATGGACGCCGTCATCGACCACTACCTGGACAGCGGGGCCACCGAGCCCGCCCTGGTCGTGTTCCAGACCGACGGCGGGCCCGTCAACAGGCTCGCGGCCGAGCGGTACCTGTGCAAGGCAGCCGAACTGCCGCTGTTCTGGCAGTTCATCGGCTTCGGCGACCCGGACAGCAAGCAGTTCGACTACCTGCGCAGACTCGACGAGCTGGCGGTGCCGCAGAAGCGGGTCGTCGACAACGCCGGGTTCTTCCACGCCGGTGCGGATCCGCGGCGGGTGTCCGACGCCGAGCTGTACGACCGTCTGGTCGGCGAGTTCCCGCAGTGGCTGGTGGCGGCACGGGCCCAGGGCATCGTGCGGTCAGGGGACGCCGGTCGCTGAGCCGGCCCTCGCCCCGTTGGCCTAGGCGGACCGCTTCTCCCGTTGGCGTACCCGTGTCCCCGTGCCACGCTGGGAAGACCGACGGGGAGGCGACGACGTATGGGCGACGGCGCGCGATCAGTGGGTGTGACGGCGGGTGCCGACCGCGCGAGGACTCCCGGCAAGGGCGAGAGCCTCGCGGTGTGGGCCGACGGGCGGCTCGGCCTGTTCGCGCTGGCCAAGGCCAACATGCGCAAGGTCTTCCCGGACCACTGGTCGTTCATGCTGGGCGAGGTCAGCCTCTACAGCTTCCTCGTGCTGATCCTCACCGGGGTCTACCTCACCCTGTTCTTCGAACCGAGCAGCGCCGAGGTCGTCTACCACGGCTCCTACACGCCGCTCAACGGCATCCTCATGACCCGCGCGTACGAGTCCACGCTCGACATCAGCTTCGATGTGCGCGGCGGGCTGCTGATGCGGCAGATCCACCACTGGGCCGCCCTGGTCTTCGTCACCGCCATGCTCACGCACATGATGCGGGTGTTTTTCACCGGCGCCTTCCGCAAGCCGCGCGAGGTCAACTGGGTGTTCGGCTGGACGCTGCTGATGCTGGGCATCATCACCGGCCTGACCGGCTACTCCCTGCCCGACGACCTGCTGTCCGGCACCGGAGTGCGCTTCGCGTACGGCGCGATCCTGTCCATCCCGATCGTGGGCACGTACCTGGCGTTCTTCCTGTTCGGCGGGGAGTTCCCCGGCGACGACTTCATCGCGCGGCTGTACCCGATCCACATCCTGCTGCTGCCCGGGCTCATGCTGGGCCTGGTGGCGGTCCACCTGATCCTGGTCTTCTACCACAAGCACACCCAGTTCCCGGGGCCCGGCCGCGAGGAGAAGTCGGTCGTCGGCATGCCCTTCCTGCCGGTGTACATGGCCAAGGCGGGCGGCTTCTTCTTCCTCGTCTTCGGCGTCCTGGCGATCATGGGCGCCGTCGCCCAGATCAACCCCGTGTGGGCCTACGGCCCCTACCGCGTCGACCTCGTCACCACCGGCGCCCAGCCCGACTGGTACCTCGGTTTCTCCGAGGGGCTGATCCGGGTGATGCCGGGATGGGAGATCAACCTGTGGGGCCACACGCTGGTGCCGGGCGTGTTCATCCCGTTCGCGCTGTTCCCGCTCGTCATGATCGCCATCGGGCTCTATCCGTTCATCGAGGCGTGGATCACGGGGGACAAGCGTGAGCACCACGTCCTGGACCGGCCGCGCAACGCGCCCGTGCGCACCGGGCTCGGCGTGGCCTGGATCAGCCTCTACGCGGTGCTGCTGATCGGCGGCGGCAACGACATCGTCGCCACCCACCTGCACCTGTCCATCAACGTGATCACCTGGTTCGTGCGGATCGCCGTCTTCGTGGTGCCGGTCCTCGCCTTCGTCGTCACGAAGAGGATCTGCCTGGGCCTGCAGCGCCGGGACCGGAACAAGGTGCTGCACGGCAGGGAGACCGGCACCATCAAGCGGCTGCCGACCGGCGAGTACACCGAGACCCACGCACCGCTCTCGCAGGCCCAGATGTTCACCCTCACCCAGCACGAGCAGCCCCGGCCGTACGAGATCGGGCCGCTCGTCGACGCGGGCGGTGTGCGCCGCCGGGTCAGGCCGTCGCAGCGGCTGCGGGCCCGGCTGTCGCGGGCCATGTTCGGGCCCGACGCGCAGATCGCGAAGCCGACGGTGGAGGAGTACCGGGAACTCACCAGGGGCGATCACCAGCACTGACGACGACGGCCCGGCACTCCCGCGGACTGCCCCAGGCGGTGCGCAGGGCACGGGCCTTGGTCAGCCACAGCGACAGGTCGTACTCCGCCGTGTAGCCGATCGCGCCGTGCGACTGCAACGCGGTACGGGCGGTGGCGTACGCCGCCTGGCACGCGGCGACCTTGGCGGCGGCCACGTCGGCGGGGCTCATGGTCAGCGCGGCGCCGAAGACCAGGGGACGCGCGAACTCCAGGGCGATCCGCGCGTCGGCCAGTCGGTGTTTGACGGCCTGGAACGAACCGACCGGGACCCCGAACTGCGTGCGCCGCCCGACATACCCGACGGTCCGGTCCAGGAGGGCGAGTCCGACGCCGAGCGCCTGGGCGGCGGTGGCGAGGCGGGCCCAGGTCAGGGCCCGGCCCAGCGGCGGGTCGGAGGTGAGGAGCTCCCCTCCGGGGGTGAGCCGGGTGAGGCGGCGGGCCGGGTCGAGGCTGAGGCGCACGGGGCCGTGGCCGGGGGCGAGGCGCAGACCGTCGGGGGAGCAGGAGAGGCGGACCGCCGCCGCGTCGCCGTCCAGGGCGTACGCATCCGCCGGTGCCACCGTCGCCATCGTCGCGCCCGAGGCGAGGGAGGGCAGCAGGCGCTGCGCGGGGCCCGGGTCCGTGAGCAGCGCGGCGGCCGTGACGGTCTCCACCACGGGGCCGGGCACCGCGTGCCGTCCCAACTCGACGAAGGCGACGACCATTTCCAGGGGCAGCGGCCCCACCCCCTGGTGCTCCTCCGGTACCGCGAGCGCGAAGACGCCCGCGTCGGCGAGGCGGCGCCACAGCACACGCCCGCGCGCGTGGTCGCCGCGGCTCCAGTCCCGGATCGCGGCCGGGGTGTCGGCGGCCGCGAGCATCGCGTCAAGTGAGGCGGCGAACGCGCGTTGTTCCGTGTCGAGGAGAAAGCGCGTCATGCCGGTCCCTCCCGCATCAGCGGCGTCCCTTCGGCAGGCCGAGCAGGCGCTCGGCGACGATGTCGCGCTGGATCTCGTTCGTGCCCGCGTAGAGGGGGCCGGCGAGGGCGAAGACGTACCGCTCGCACCAGTCGGTGTCCGCGCACTCGCCCTCCGCGTCCAGCAGATCGAGGGCCGTCTCCGTGAGCGCGATGTCGTACTCGGACCAGAAGACCTTGTTCAGGCTGGACTCCGGGCCGAGGGGCGCGCCGTCGAGGAGGCGGCAGGCCGCCGCGTAGGTGAACAGCTGGTACGCGCGGGCGCCGATCAGGACGTCGGCCACCCGGTCGCGGGCCCACTCCGGGCTGCCCCGCGCCCGCCACAGCTCGTGCAGCCGCCGCGCGGCGGCGAGGAAACGGCCGGGGGAGCGGAGCATCAGCCCGCGCTCGTTGCCCGCCGTCGCCATGGCGATGCGCCAGCCCTGCCCGGGCGCGCCGATCACGTCCTCGTCGGGCACGAAGACCTCGTCCAGGAACAGTTCGGCGAAGGCCGGTTTCCCGTCGAGACGGGCGATCGGGCGGACCGTGACGCCGGGCGCGCGCAGGCCGAACATGAGGTAGGTCAGCCCCTGCTGGGGCTTCGGCGTGTCCGGGTCGCTGCGGAACAGCCCGAACGCGCGGTCGGCGAAGGCGGCCCGGGACGACCACGTCTTCTGCCCGGTCAGCAGCCAGCCGCCGTCCGTGCGTACCGCCCGGGCCCGCAGCGCGGCCAGGTCGGAGCCGGCCTCGGGTTCCGACCAGGCCTGCGCCCAGACGACCTCGCCGGTGGCCATCGGCGGCAGCACACGGGCACGCTGCTCCTCGGTGCCGTGGTCCAGGAGGGTGGGGGCCAGCAGGCTGACGCCGTTCTGGCTGACGCGGTTCAGGGCGCCGGCCGCGTAGTACTCCTCCTCGAAGAGCAGCCACCGCAGCAGACCGGCGTCCCGCCCGCCGTACCGCACCGGCCAGTGCACCGCCGACCAGCGGCCGGCGGCCAGCTCGGCCTCCCAGGCACGGTGGGCCGCGAAGCCCTCCGCCGTCTCCAGGGAGGGCAGCGGCTCGCGCGGCACACGGGCCCGCAGCCACTGCCGCGCCTCGGCGCGGAACGCCTCGTCGTCCGGGCTGAAGGCGAGGTCCACGGCGTGCCTCCTTCCCGGGCTTCCCCCGACTCTTCCCTAACAAGTGTTTGGTAGGTTAGCGTGAGGCCATGACAGACGTCGAGAGTCCGGCGTACGTGCCCGGCCACGGGCTGCTGCGCGGGCGCACCGCCGTGGTCACGGCGGCGGCGGGCGCGGGCATCGGCGGGGCCACCGCGCGCCGCTTCCTCCAGGAGGGCGCGCGTGTCCTGATCAGTGACGCGCACCTGCGGCGGCTGAAGGAGTACGAGGCGGAACTCGCCCGGGAGTTCGGGGACGCGGTGACGGCCGTGCCCTGCGACGTCACGGACGAGGCCCAGGTGCGAACACTGTTCGAGACGGCGGTACGGGAGCACGGGCGGCTCGACGTGGTGGTCAACAACGCCGGACTGGGAGGCACCGCGGCCCTGGCCGACATGACCGACGAGCAGTGGTCCCGCGTCCTGGACGTGACGCTGAACGGCACGTTCCGCTGCACGCGCGCGGCCCTTTGCCTGATGCGGGACACGCGCGGCGGCGTGATCGTCAACAACGCCTCCGTCGTCGGCTGGCGCGCCCAGGCCGGGCAGGCGCACTACGCAGCGGCCAAGGCGGGCGTGATGGCGCTGACCCGGTGCGCGGCGGTGGAGGCGGCCGCCTACGGGGTGCGGGTCAACGCCGTCGCGCCGAGCCTGGCCCTGCATCCACACCTGGTGAAGGTGACGACGCCCGAGGTGCTGGAGGAGCTGACCGCGCGGGAGGCCTTCGGGCGGTACGCGCACCCGTGGGAGGTAGCCAACGTGATCGTGTTCCTGGCCTCGGGCTACTCGTCGTACATGACCGGGGAGGTCGTGCCGGTGAGCAGCCAGCGCGCGTGAGTCGGGGAGCGACAATGTGCGCGTGCCTACGAAGAAGAAGCCCCAGGTGACCGCCGCCGCACCCGCCCGCCGCCGGGAACTCCTCGACACCGCGGCCGAGGTCTTCGCCGAGCAGGGCTACAACGCCACCACCGTCCGCAAGATCGCGGACCACGCGGGCATGCTCGCGGGCAGCCTCTATTACCACTTCGACTCCAAGGAGTCGATGCTGGAGGAGATCCTGCGCACTTTCCTCGACGAGCTCTGGGACGGCTACGACACCGTCCTGGAGGCGGGGACCGGGCCGCGGGAGACCCTGGAAGCGCTGGTCACCGAGTCGTTCCGGGAGATCGACCGGCACCGTGCCGCCGTCGCGATCTACCAGAAGGAGTCCAAACAGCTCGTGGCGCAGGAGCGATTCGCGTTCCTCGCCGAGTCGCAGCGCAGGTTCGAGAAGGCGTGGCTGTCCACGCTGGAGCGCGGGGTCGCCGAGCGGGTCTTCCGGGCCGACCTCGACGTCCGGCTCACCTACCGGTTCGTGCGCGACACGGTGTGGGTCGCCGCGTCCTGGTACCGGCCGGGCGGGCAGCACAGCCCGGAGGAGATCGCCCGGCAGTACCTGTCGATGGTCCTGGACGGGATCGCCGTACGCGCATAGCCCTTCTGTCTTCAGGGAGTCGCCATGGCCGAGGCCTACATCGTCGAAGCGGTCCGCACGCCCGTCGGGCGCCGCGGGGGAGGACTGAGCACCGTCCACCCGGCCGACCTCGGCGCGCACGTCCTCAAGGAGCTCATGGCCCGCTCGGGCGTCGATCCGGCCGCCGTCGAGGACGTCGTACTCGGCTGTCTGGACACGGTGGGGCCGCAGGCCGGCGACATCGCGCGCACCTGCTGGCTGGCGGCCGGGCTGCCCGAGGAGGTGCCGGGTGTGACGGTGGACCGGCAGTGCGGCTCCTCGCAGCAGGCCGTGCACTTCGCGGCGCAGGCCGTCCTGTCCGGCACGCAGGACCTGGTGGTCGCGGGCGGCGTGCAGAACATGTCGCAGGTGCCGATCGCCTTCGCCTCCCGGCAGGCCGCCGTGCCGCTGGGCCTGACCGAGGGGCCGTTCGCGGGCAGCGGGGGCTGGCGGGCGCGGTACGGGGACCAGCCGGTGAACCAGTTCGCCGGCGCCGAGATGATCGCCGCCAAGTGGGGGATCAGCCGGCGGGACCAGGAGGAGTACGCGCTGCGCTCGCACCGGCGGGCGGTGCGGGCGATCGACGAGGGCCGCTTCGACCGCGAGACCGTGCCGTACGGAGAGGTGACCGTCGACGAGGGGCCGCGCCGGGACACCTCCGTGGAGAAGATGGCCGCGCTGAAGCCGGTCCTCGACGGCGGTACCGTCACCCCCGCCTGCTCCTCGCAGGTCTCCGACGGCGCGGCGGCCCTGCTGCTGGCCTCCGAGCGGGCGGTGCGCGAGCACGGGCTCACGCCCCGGGCGCGCGTGCACCACCTCTCGGTGCGCGGCGAGGACCCGATCCGCATGCTCACCGCGCCGATCCCGGCCACCGCCCACGCCCTGGAGAAGACCGGACTCACCCTGGACGACATCGACCTCGTCGAGATCAACGAGGCCTTCGCCCCTGTGGTCCTGGCCTGGCTGAGGGAGACCGGCGCGGACCCGGACAGGGTCAACGTCAACGGCGGCGCGATCGCCCTGGGGCACCCCCTGGGCGCCACCGGCGCGAAGCTGATGACGACGCTGCTGCACGAACTGGAGCGCACCGGCGGGCGGTTCGGCCTCCAGACCATGTGCGAGGGCGGCGGCCAGGCCAACGTGACGATCATCGAGCGGTGCTGAGGGGGCGGCGGGCCAGGGGCGGGCTGGGGCGAGCGGGGACCGGGTGAGGCGGGGCCGGGGGGACGAGCCGCCCGCCCTACACACGGCCCCCCGACAGCGCAGCGACGACGTCCCCGGCCTCGGTCATGATCCGCTCCACCAGTTCCGCGCACGACGGCAGGTCGTCGATCACCCCGGCGACCTGGCCGCAGGCCATCACCCCGAGGTCCGTACGGCCGTCCACCATCGCCGCCTTGAGCAGCATCGGCGTGTTGGCCGCCAGCAGCACCTGGCCGAAGGACAGGTCCGTGCCGCGCTTCAGGGCGAGTCCGTCGCGCATCATCTGCCGCCAGGTGAGGCCGGACAGTCTCCGGAAGCCGGCCGCGTGACAGAGGGCCTCCAGCAGGGCTCGCACCGGGCCGGCCCGCTCCAGGGAGCCGACGAGGTCCGTGCGCAGCATGCGGTGCGGCAGCCCGTCCACGGCCCTGGTCACCGTCACGTCCCCTACCGTCGCCGCCAGATACCGGGCCTTCACCGCGTCCGGCACGGTCGAGTCCGACGTGAGCAGGAACCGCGTGCCCATCGCCACGCCCGCCGCCCCGTAGGCCAGCGCCGCGACCAGACCCCGCCCGTCGAAGAAACCGCCCGCCGCCACGACGGGTATCCCCACCGCGTCCACCACCTGCGGCACCAGCACGGTCGTGGCCACCTCGCCGGTGTGCCCGCCGCCCTCCGCGCCCTGCACGACCACCGCGTCCGCGCCCCAGGCCGCGACCTTCTCGGCATGCCGCCGCGCCCCCACGGTCGGCACGACCACCACCCCCGCCTCCTTCAACTCCGCGATCAGCTCCCGGGAGGGGGCCAGGGCGAAGGAGGCGACGCGGACGCCCTCCTCCACCAGGATCCGCACCCGGTCGGCGGCATCGGACGCGTCGGCCCTCAGATTGACCCCGAAGGGCCGCGCGGTACGGGACTTCACCTCGCGTATCGCCTGACGCAGCCGGTCCGGTGTCATCGTCGCGGAGGCCAGGATGCCGAGCGCCCCCGCGTTCGCCGTGGCGGAGACCAGGCGGGGGCCCGCCACCCAGCCCATCCCCGTCTGCACGATCGGGTGCCGCACGCCGACCAGCCGCGTCAGGGCGGTCTCCATCACGGCCCTACCTCCCGTTCGCGTGCGCCCGCCGGGTCGATCACCTCGCGGATCAGCCGCAGCTCCTCGGCGGTGGGCTCACGCGTGCACGGCACCTCGTCCGGCACGGTCAGCTCGAAGCCCGTCGCCTCCCTGACCCGCTCCACCGTCACGCCGGGATGCACGGCGGCCAGCCGCATCGAGTGGTCCGGCGTGGCGAAGTCGAGGACGCCGAGGTCGGAGACCACCCGCGCGAGGTGGTGGAAGCGGGCCGCTCCCGGCTGCTCGGCGGCCCTGTCGTACCCCACTCCGCACACCATGTCGGCCTTCTCCACGAACACCCGCCGAGAGTGCCGGGGGATCCAGTAACTCGTCGGATGGTTCAGTGTGTTGACCGGCGCTCCGCGCACCCCCAGCAACTGCCGCCGGGGCCGCGCCCAGTCGCCGACACACGAGATGTTCTGGTTGCCGTACCGGTCGATCTGGCTCGCGCCCATCATCACGTGCCGCCGGCCGCCCGTGACCAGGGCGAGGTGCCGGCGGTACGGCAGCCAGCCCTCGACGGTGCCGTCGGCGTCGACCAGCATCGCCTCGCCGTCGGTCAGCAGCAGATCCGGTGCGAAGGTCAGCCGGGCGAGCCGGGCGCCGATGGACGGAATCACGCCCACGGGGCTCGCCAGGATCTCCCCGGCCCCCCGCCAGGCCTCGGCGCAGGCGATCACGCAGTACTCGGCGCGGGTGGGCGGGGATGCAGGGGACACAGGGGACGCAGGGGCGCGGGTGGGCGGGGACCCAGGGGGGCGGGAGCCGCGTGTCGTCATCGCCGCTCCTCGTGCCAGGCCCGGGCGGCCGACTGGTACGCCTGCTCGTCGCCGCTCAGGAACCGCTCGGCGAACTTAGGCCACGGCATGGCCGCGTAGCACGACTGGAACGCCTCGTCCCGGCCGTAGTCCGGCGCACAGGACGTGAAGTGCGCCCCGCTTGGGGCCTGCACCACGCCGGTCACCGTGTGGCGGGGGATCAGCAGTGTCTGCGGTGCGGCCTCCTTCGTCAGCTCGGCCGTGTCCACGATCCGCTCGCAGGAGACGTACGCCGTGTCCGCCGCCGCGCAGAACAGGTCGTCGAAGTACGGGTCGGGGCCCAGGTACTGGCCGTTGCCCCGGCGGTCGGCGCGGTTGACGTGCACCAGGGCCGCGTCCATCCGCAGGGCGGGCATGGCCACGAACGTCTCCCCGTCCTCGTAGGGCGACGTCACCGTGCGCAGGCCGGGGCCGACCCGCATCACGTCCGAGCCGAGCCCGGCGCGCACCGGCAGGAACGGCAGCCGGTTCGCCGCCGCGTGCAGTCCCCACAGGAACATCGCCTCGTCGATCTCCGTCAGGGCGAAGGCGGCGCGCTCACGGGCCGCCCGGTAGTGCGGTTCGAGCGGGATCGAGTCGAGGGTGACGAAGGGCGTGACCAGGGTGGCGATCCGTCCGGCGGCGGCGAGCACGCCGACGTCCGGGCCCCCGCACGAGACGACCGTCAGATCGGTGACCGGGGACCGCAGCAGTGCTCTGACCAGCGCCATCGGTTTGCGGCGCGAGCCCCAGCCGCCGATGCCGAGGGTCATGCCGCTGTGCAGCCGGGAGACCACCTCGTCCGGAGTCATGGTCTTGTCGCCCACCTACGTGCCCTCCTTCCCGAAACCGGCGCGCACCCGCTCGCCCACCCCGCTCAGCGCGGCCTCGAAGGTGAAGCCCTGCTCGAAGCGGTAGCCGCGGTGCACGTCGACCGGGTCGATCCCGTTCAGGGCGGCCTTGGCCAGGCGCAGCAGCCGGCCGTCCTTGACCGCGATCTCCCGCGCCAACTCCAGGGCGGCAGCCCGTAGTTCACCCCGGGGTACCACCCGCCACACCGAGCCGTGCGCGTGCAGTTCGGCCGCCGTGACCGTCCGGGCCGTGTAGTACAGCGTCCGCATCAGGTGCTGCGGGACCAGGCGGGCCAGATGCGTGGCCGCGCCCAGCGCCCCCCGGTCCAGCTCGGGCAGCCCGAAGGCGGCGTCCTCGCTCGCCACGATCGCGTCCGCGTTCCCCACCAGGCCGACACCGCCGCCCAGGCAGAAGCCCTGCACCGCCGCCACGACCGGCACCTCGCACCCGTACACCGCCGCGAAGGCCGCCGCGCAGCCGTGGTTGGCGCCGATCAGCGCGCCGTGCCCGTCCGTCTGTATCTCCTTGATGTCCACGCCCGCGTTGAACCCGCGTCCCTCCGCCGTCAGCACCACGCACCGGACCTCCGGGTCGCGCCCGGCGGCGCGCACGGCGTCGGCCAGCGCGAACCAGCCGGCGACCGGCAGGGCGTTCACCGGCGGGAAGTCGACCGTGACGACGTAAATCCCCTTTTCCGGGGACGAGGTGCAGACACCCATGGGCGCATCAGCTACCTTCCACTCACTGCCTTTCCACCAAACATTTGTTAGGTGCGAGGCTTCGAAGCTAGCAGTCGGCGGATCGGAGCGGGAGGGCCTGTGGACAACTCGCCGGGCGGGCGAACCGTCGTCGTGACCGGAGGCACCCGAGGGGTGGGCGCGGGCATCGCACAGGCCTTTGCCGCAACCGGCGCCGAGGTCGTCACCTGCGCCCGCAGGCCCCCCGAACGGCCCGTCGAGGGAGTCCGGTTCATCCCACTCGACCTCCGCGACCGGGACGCCGTACGCGCCTTCTTCGACGCCCTGCCCCGCCTCGACGTCCTCGTCAACAACGCGGGCGGCACGCCGTACCGGCTGCTGGCCGAGGCGGACGCCGAACGGCACGCGCGGGTCGTCGAACTCAACCTCCTCGCACCGCTGACGGCGTCCCTCGCCGCCTACGAGCACCTGGCGCGGGCCCGGGGCGCGATCGTCATGATCGGCAGCGTCAGCGGCACGCGCCCCTCGCCCGGTTCGGCGGCGTACGGCGCGGCCAAGGCCGGCCTGGAGAACCTGGCCCGTTCCATGGCGGTGGAGTGGGCCCCGGACATCCGCGTCAACACCGTCGTCGTCGGCATGGTCCGCACCGAGCTGTCCCACCTGCACTACGGCGACGAGGACGGCCTCGCCGCCGTCTCCCGCACCGTCCCGCTCGGCCGCCTCGCCGACCCCGGCGACGTCGCAGCCGCCGCCGTCTTCCTCGCCTCCGACGCCGCCGCCTACATCACCGGGGCGAGCCTGCTGGTGCACGGCGGCGGCGAGCGGCCCGCGTTCCTGGACGCCGCGGCCGCCGGCGAGGAGAGGAACCCGAGATCGAGCGGAGGGGTGACATGGGAGAGGTGACATGCGGCGTGACATGAGCGGAATCTGCGACGGACGGGTCGTCGTCGTCACCGGCGCCGGACGCGGACTCGGCCGCGCCCACGCCCTCGCCTACGCCGCCGAGGGAGCACGGCTGGTCGTCAACGACCTCGGCGTCGGCCTCGACGGCACGCCCGGCCCCGGCGGCCCCGCCGCCCGGGTCGCCGACGAGATCCGCGCGGCGGGCGGCGAGGCCGTGGCGCACGGGGACGACATCGCCACCGCCGAGGGCGCCGCATCCCTGGTGCGGGCCGCCCTGGAGGCGTACGGCCGCCTGGACACGCTCGTCACCAACGCCGGGTTCCTGCGCGACCGGATGCTGGTCAACCTCGACGAGGACGACTGGGACGCCGTCGTACGCGTCCATCTGAAAGGCCACTTCCTGCCCCTGCAGCACGCCGCCGCACACTGGCGGGCCGAGACCAAGGCGGGGCGGACGCCCGTGGCCCGGGTCGTCACCACCAGCAGCGGCGCGGGCCTGCTGGGCTCGGTGGGACAGGCGAACTACAGCGCCGCGAAGGCGGGGATCGTCGCGCTCACCCTGGTCGCGGCGGCCGAACTGGCCCGGTACGGCGTTCAGGTCAACGCCATCGCGCCCGCGGCCCGCACCCGCATGACCGAACGCACCTTCGCCGAGACCATGACGGCCCCCGGGGCCGGCTTCGACGCGATGGCCCCCGAGAACGTCTCGCCGCTGGTGGTGTGGCTCGGGTCCGCCGCCAGCGCCGGGGTGACGGGGCGGGTCTTCGAGGCGGAGGGCGGACGGATCACCGTGATGGAGGGCTGGCGTCCCGGGCCGAGCGCGGACAAGGGCGCACGGTGGGACCCGGCCGAGGCGGGCGAGACGGTCCGCGCCCTCCTCGCCGCGGCGGAGCCACCCGGGCCGGTGTACGGGGCGCGGTGATCCTCGGTAAGCGCGCCCGCCGGTCGGTGCGCCCGCCGGTCGGTGCGCCCGCCGGTCGGTGCCCCGCCCGGCCTGTGAGCCCGCCGGGCTGTGCGCCCGGGGTTCAGTCGGTCAGCCGGTCAACGGTCGGCCGACCGCCGACGCCGGTCGTTGTTTCGGCGGCCCGCCAGCCGGTCGGCCGGCCAGCCGGGCGGCCCGCCAGCCGGTCGGCCGGCCAGCCGGGCGGCCCGCCAGCCGGTCGGCCGGTCCGCGATCGGCCCGCCAGTCGGTCGGCTGTTCCGTCGGCCGGCCAGCCGGTCAGCCCACCAGCCGGTCCGTCCGCCGCCGGTCCGCAGGTCGGCCGGTCCGGTCGGCGCGATCGGCCTGTCGGCCGGTCCCGGGTCAGCCTGTGGGCCGGTCCGGGGCCTGTCGGCCGGTCCGTGGTTCAGCCGGCCGGTCGGCCTGTCGACCGGTCGACCGGCCGGCAGGCGCACGCCTTCGCCCCCTACGTGTCGCACTCCAGCACAGTCCTGCACAGCGCGCACCGCGCCCTCATCCGCCCCCGCACCGGAACCCTGATCCGCTGATGGCAGGTCGGGCAGGGGAAGGTGACCCGCAGCGGGCCGTGCCCGTCCGGGGTGAAGCTGTACGGCGTGCCGCCCTCGGCGGGCACACGCGCGTGCGGGGGGTCCTGCGCGTGCCGCCGGTCACGCGCGTACCGGCGGCGCCCGGCCCAGCCCGCCGCCGTCAGCGGCGGCTGCTGCTCGTCGCGGCGGGCCAGTGCCATGCCCTTGACGTACGCCGTGTACGCCTGCGGACTGGTGAACCACACCGATGGATCCTCGCCGAACACCAGCGCACGCTTGGCCAGCACGTACCCGAACTCCTCCGGCGTGAGATACCCGAGCTTCTGCGACGACGTCGCGTCCTCCCGGTAGGCGTCGAGCAGCAGCCAGCCCGCCCCCAGATACGTCGCCGCCGTGTCGGTGAGGATCTCGTTCTCCCGCGTCCCCCGGAACGACAGGTCCAGCCGGTGCAGGTAGACATGCATGATCTCGTGGGCCAGGGCCGCGCCGATGTCCCGGCGATGGGTGCGGAACCGGTCGTTCAGCTCCACGAAGTACTCCGGGCCCGCCGCGAGTTCGATGTTCGCCGCGTGTGTCATCTCGCGGAAGGAGACGATCAGCCGGGCGTCCGGCAGACGGTAGTGCCGCACCAGCTCGCGCGCCACCCGCTGCGCCCCCAGATACAGGTCGTCGGTGTCGCAGAACGCCACGTCGGCCGGGGCCACACTGGCCGAGAACGTCTGGATCGTGTCGTAGGACAGGCGCCGGTACAGCGCGGTGACGGCGGCCCGCACCGTCTCCAGGTGCGGGTAGCCGTGCTCGACCGGCCCGTCGTTCGCCACGCCTCACCCCCAAGACGCCCTGAACCCGATTCCACTGTACGGGGATGTCGCGGGCCTGGGCCGGGATGCGGCCGGAAACCCGGTCGTCGCCGGACGTCGGACGCTGCCAGAATCCTGGCCGTGACCGGCGAACAGAGTTCCGCCGCCTCGGTGCGGGTGGGCGGCCAGGACGACGACCTCGAAAAGCGGCTCGACGACGAGCTCACCGCCTTCAACGCCGAGGCGACCGGCGCCGGCGAGCCCGAACCGCTCACCGTCCGCGCCACCGACGACGCCGGCGACCTGGTCGGCGGGCTCACCGCCTGGGTCTGGGGCGGACAGTGCTGCGTCGACATGCTGTGGGTGCGCGAGGACCAGCGGCACGCCGGCTGGGGGAGCCGGCTGATGCGGGCGGCCGAGGAGGAGAGCGCCCGGCGCGGCTGCACGAGCATGACCGTCTCCTCGTACACCTTCCAGGCCCCCGATTTCTACCGGAAGCTCGGGTTCCGGGAGGTGGGCCGTGTCGAGGGCGTCCCCGGCGGCCACGCCGACGTCTCCCTCCACAAGGCCGTCGCCCCGAGGCCGAGCCGGATGATCGCGCACCCGCCGGCCCCGTAGGCTGACTCCCCATGAGCACCAGCAACACCGGCACCCCCGACGTCGACCCCGCCGTCCGGGAGGAGCTCGCCCGGCTGCGCGACAGCATCGACAACATCGACGCGGCCGTCGTCCACATGCTCGCCGAGCGCTTCAAGTGCACCCAGCAGGTCGGCCACCTCAAGGCCAGGCACCACCTGCCGCCCGCCGACCCGGCCCGCGAGGCCCGGCAGATCGCCCGGCTGCGCGCGCTCGCCGAGAACGCCAAACTGGACCCGGCGTTCGCCGAGAAGTTCCTGAACTTCATCGTGGCCGAGGTGATCCGCCACCACGAGCGGATCGCCGACGAAGCGGTGAACGGCGCTACGCCCACCGTGAACTGAGCCCGGCGACGTCCCCGGGGGGAGTGACACGACGGCCCGCGAGGGGCATGCTGCGCTGTGCACTGCTCGTCAGCCGGCGAGCACACCGCGTCGTCAGTGTCCCGGACACAGCTGGTCGTCCATCAGGAGGGACGTCGGGCCATGCCGTCGGATGCCAGGATCCTCATCGTCGACGATCACGTCGACGCGCTGTACGCCCTGGAGAGCGCCCTCGCCCCGCTGGGCTACCTGATCGGCCGGGCCACCAGCGGCGACGAGGCGCTCAAGCAGGTGCTGCGCGGCCAGGTGGGCCTGCTGCTGCTGGACGTGCGCATGCCCGGCGTCAGCGGCCTGGAGGTGGTGCGCTACATGCGGCGCCTGGAACAGACCCAGCACATCCCCGTCGTGCTGCTCACCGGCTTCGGCGCCGACCACGCACTGACCTCGGCCGCCTTCCGGCTGGGCGTCGCCGACCTCGTCATGAAACCCGTGGACCCCTGGGCCCTGCGTACCAAGGTGCGCTACCTGTACGACAGCCACCAGCGCCACCTCGCCCTGCAGCGCGAGGTCCGCGAACTGCGCGCCCTGCTCCGCAAGAACGCCGAGCCCGCCGAACACCACCCGCGTCCCGCCCCGCCCCACCCCGACGCGCGGTCCCCGCTCCAGCGTCCCCCGGGGGCGCACGCCGGGGAGCTCGAGAAGGACCGCACGTAGACAGGACATTGGGCGCGTACCGATCCGCCTCTGTGCCTTGTCAGCGCCATCAGGCAGCATGTCCTGCATGTCCGTACTGACGCGCGACGAAGCGCAGACCCGAGCAGAGCTCCTCGACGTCCACCGCTACACGATCGAACTCGATCTGACCGCCGGCGACGAGACCTTCGACTCCCGCACCCTGATCAGGTTCAGCGTCCTCGCCGGCCAGGACGCCACGGACACCTTCGTCGAGGTCAAGCCCGCCGAGCTGCGCTCCGTCACCCTCGACGGACAACCCCTGGACCCGGAGACGCTGGACGGCAACCGGCTCCCGCTGAAGAACCTCACCGTCGGCGAACACGAACTGCGCGTCGACGCGGCGATGCGCTACTCCCGCACCGGCGAGGGCATGCACCGCTTCACCGACCCCACCGACGGCCGGACCTACGTCTACACCCAGCTGTTCATGGACGACGTGCAGCGCGTCTTCGCCGCGTTCGACCAGCCCGACCTCAAGGCCGTCTTCGACCTGTCCGTCAAGGCGCCCGAGGACTGGACCGTCCTCGCCAACGGCGTCACCGAGCACCTCGGCGACGGCCGCTGGCAGGCCGCACCCACCCCGCTGATCTCCACGTACCTCGTCGCCGTCGCCGCCGGCCCCTGGCACTCGGTGCGCACCGAGCACCGCGGCCTGCCCTTCGGCATCCACTGCCGCCGCTCGCTGGCCCCCTACCTCGACGCGGACGCCGAGGAGATCCTCGACATCACGCGCGCGTGCTTCGACCGCTACCACGAGAAGTTCGAGGAGCCCTACCCCTTCGACTCCTACGACCAGGCCTTCGTCCCCGAGTTCAACGCGGGCGCCATGGAGAACCCGGGCCTGGTCACCTTCCGTGACGAGTTCGTCTACCGCTCCGCCGTCACCGACACCGAGCGGCAGACCCGCGCCATGGTCATCGCCCATGAGATGGCCCACATGTGGTTCGGGGACCTCGTCACCCTCCAGTGGTGGGACGACATCTGGCTCAACGAGTCCTTCGCCGAGTACATGGGCTACCAGACCCTCACCGAGGCCACCCGCTTCACCGACACCTGGACCGACTTCGGCGTCGCCCGCAAGGCCTGGGGCTACGACGCCGACCAGCGCCCCTCCACCCACCCCGTCGCCCCCGAGGCCGTCGACGACACCGCCTCGGCGCTGCTGAACTTCGACGGCATCTCCTACGCCAAGGGCGCCTCCGCCCTGCGCCAACTCGTCGCGTGGCTCGGCGAGAAGGACTTCCTGGCCGGCATCAACACCCACTTCGCCCGCCACCGGTTCGCCAACGCCACCCTCGCCGACTTCATCGACTCGCTCGCCGGAGCCACCGAGCGCGACGTCCACGCCTGGGCCGACACCTGGCTGCGCACCACCGGCGTCGACACCCTCACCCCACGCCTCACCAACGGCGACAGCAGCGGCACCTACACCCTCACCGTCGACCGCACCGGCAGCCGCCCGCACCGCATCGCCGTCGGCCTGTACGACCGCGACCTCACCGACGAGGGCCGCTTCAGCCTGCGCGAGCGCCTCGACCTGGACGTCCCGCAGACCACCGCCCAGCCCGTCGGCAAGCGCCCCGCGCTGCTCCTCCTCAACGACGGCGACCTCACCTACGCCAAGATCCGCTTCGACGCCGAGTCCTTCGAAGCCGTCCGCACGAACCTGTCCGGCCTGCCCGAGCCCCTCACCCGCGCGGTCGTGTGGAACGCCCTCAGGGACGCCGTCCGCGACGGCGAACTCCCCGCCACCGCCTACCTGGACACCGCCCGCACCCACCTGCCGCACGAGACGGACCTCGCCCTCGTCCAGGGCGTCCTGGCCTTCGCCACCGTGCACATCGCCGACCGCTTCCTCACCCCCGAGCAGCGGCCCGCCGCCCTGAGCACGCTCACCGCCCTGTGCCGCGACCTCATCCGCCGCACCGAGGACGGCGACCATCCGGGTCTGCGCCTGATCGCCGTACGGCACTTCATCGACGTCGCCGCCCACCCCGACACCATCGACGCCTGGCTCGCCGACGGCACCGTGCCCGGCGGCCCCGAACTCGACCCCGAGCTGCGCTGGCGCATCCTGTCCCGCCTCGCCGTCCTCGGCGCCACCGACGAGGCCGCCATCGCCGCCGAACTGGACCGCGACCCGAGTGCCACCGGCCAGGAGGGCGCCGCCCGCTGCCGCGCCGCCCTGCCCGACGCGCAGGCCAAGGCGAAGGCGTGGGAGGCGATGTTCGCCACCGACGACCTGTCCAACTACCTCTTCACCGCCACCGCCCAGGGCTTCTGGCAGCCGGAACAGGCCGACCTCGTCAGGGAGTACGTGCCGCGCTACTACACCGACGCGGTGGCCGTCGCCGCCCGCCGCGGCCCCGCCATCGCCGACGCCGCCGGCCGCTGGGCCTTCCCCGCCCACGCCGTCGACGCCGAGAGCCTGCGGCTGGGCGAGGACTGCCTGCGCGACGCCGACCCGATCCCGGCGCTGCGCCGCAAGCTGGTCGACCAACTGGACGACCTTGCCCGGGCGTTGCGGGTACGGGAGGCGTCGTAGGACCCGCGACGTAGGGCGCGGCTGGCCCTGGTGACGATGCGGCGGCTGCTCGTCCTTCCCAGGCTCGGACGGGCCCGAGGACGATCAGCCCCCCTCCCAGGAGGACCGCTGTGATCGTGGTGACCGGTGCCACCGGGAACGTCGGCCGCGCCCTGATCGAGCGGCTCGTCGCCGCCGACCGGCCCGTACGGGCCCTGACCCGCGACCCGCAGCGGGCCGGCCTGCCCGCCGGAGCCGACGTCGTCCGGTTCCGGCCACCCCGACGAACCCGCCGCCCTGTTCGAGGGCGCGACCGAGCTGTTCCTGTACGTCCAGGCCGGCGGCGACCGCACCCCCGACCTCCTGCGCGCCGCCGGCACCGCCGGAGTGCGGCACCTCTTCTGCTGTCCTCCGGCATCATGCAGGAGGGCGCCGACCCGTCTCACCCCCTCCACGTCATGCACGCCACCGTGGAGCGGCAGGTCCGCGACAGCGGCCTGGCGTGGACCTTCCAATGCGTTCGCCACCAACGCCCTGCAGTGGGCCCCGCAGATCCGCGCCGGCGACACCGTGCGCGGCGTCTTCGCCGACGGGCTGTCCGCGCCCATCCACGAGGACGACACCGCTGCCGTCGCCGAACGCGCCCTCCACGACGACGGCCACGAGGGCGCCGCCCACCGCCTCACCGGGCCGGAGGCCGTCGCCAACGCCGGGCAGGTCGCCGCGATCGGTCGCACCCTTGGCCGCGACCTGCGCTTCGTCGAGGTGCCGCCGCGGGAGGCCGGCCCCGAGCTCTTCCCCCACGTACCGCCGGGCATGCTCCAGGCCCTCCTGAAGTCCCAGGCGGACACCGTCGGCGCCCCCCCGAGATCACCACCACCGTGCGCGACGTCACCGGCACCGCGGCCCGTCCCTTCACCGTCTTGGCCGCGACCTGCGCTTCGTCGAGGTGCCGCCGCGGGAGGCCGGCCCCGAGCTCTTCCCCCACGTACCGCCGGGCATGCTCCAGGCCCTCCTGAAGTCCCAGGCGGACACCGTCGGCGCCCCCCCGAGATCACCACCACCGTGCGCGACGTCACCGGCACCGCGGCCCGTCCCTTCACCGTCTGGGCCGCGGACCACGCCGACGACTACAAGAACTGAGCGCGGGCCGCCGTCTGGGCCGGGCCGACGCCGCACCGGGCTGTCCGGCCGGACACGTCCAACGCCGTTGTCGTCCACCGGCTTTCGCCGCACGGACGTACCCCTGCCGCCTCCCGCTCGTTGGGGTCTTCGGGCGCGGCCACGCATCCAGGCACCAGCTGGAACTCCCCCTCAGCCCGCGCCCGGAGGACCCCATGCCCATACCGCCCCTCGCCTCAGGCCCCCAAGGCCCCGACGCCCTGCGGCCGTTGCTCGACACCGTGCTCGACGCGCTGCGCGCCGGCACCCGGGCACGCGGCGGACCCCTGCCCGTGGGCGGGCCGGAGGCGGTCGCCGCGCGGGTGCGGGAGGCGGTGGGGGACGTCCTGCCCGCGCAGGGCGCCCCGGACGCCCTGCGCGCCCTGGTGCACATGTTCGCCGAGGGCGCCGCCGACCCGGCGGACCCGCTGTGCGCCGCCCACCTGCACTGCCCGCCCCTGGCCGCCGCCACCGCCGCCGACCTGGCCGCCTCCGCCCTCAACCCGTCCCTCGACTCCTGGGACCAGGCCCCGGCCGCCTCCGCTCTGGAGGCCCTCGTCACCCGGGCCCTCGCCGCGGAGGCCGGACTCGCCGACGCCCTCGTCACCACCGGCGGCACCGAGGCCAACCAGCTCGCCCTCCTCCTGGCCCGCGAACGGACCCGCGAACAGTCCCGCCAGGAGACCCGCGAACGGCCTCGCGAGCTGACCCGCGAACAGGCCCGCGCAGCACACGGCGGCACCGTACGGCTCGTGTGCGGGGCCAACGCCCACCACTCGTTGCCCCGCGCCGCCTGGCTGCTCGGCCTGCCCGAGCCCGTCGTCCTGCCCACACCCGCCGGCGTCCTCGACCCCGCCGTCCTCGACGAGGCCCTCACCCACCTGGAAGGCCCGCTGCTCGTCGCCGCCACCGCCGGCACCACTGACGCCGGCCTCATCGACCCGCTGCCCGACATCGCCGCCCGCTGCGCCGTCCACGGCGCCCGCCTGCACATCGACGCCGCGTACGGCGCGGGCCTGCTCTTCAGCGACCGGCACCGGGCCCGGCTCACCGGACTCGACGCCGCCGACACCGTCACCCTCGACCTGCACAAACTCGGCTGGCAGCCGGTCGCCGCCGGTCTCCTCGCCGTACGCGATCCCGGCGACCTGGCCGCGCTCCGCCAGCGCGCCGACTACCTCAACGCCGACGACGACACCGAAGCCGGTCTGCCCGACCTCCTCGGCCGGTCCCTGCGCACCTCCCGCCGCCCCGACATCCTCAAGATCGCCGTCACCCTCAAGACCCTCGGCCGCACCGGCCTCGGACAGCTCGTCGACCGGGTCTGCGCCCTGGCCCACGAGTTTGCCGACCTCGTAGGGAACCACCCCCGCCTCGACCTCCACGACCGGCCCACCCTCAGCACGGTCCTGTTCCGGCCCACGGGCGCGAGCGACGACACCGTCGCCGCCGTACGCCGCAGGCTCCTCACCGAGGGCCGCGCGGTCCTCGGCCGGGCCCGCCTCGACGGCCGGCTCTGGCTCAAGGCCACCCTCCTCAACCCCGCCACCAGCCCCGCCGACCTGGCCGCCCTCCTGACTCTCGTGGAAGCGACACTCGCGGAAGGAAACACCCCCGGATGACCCCCCCGACGCCCCCGACGACCCCCGCACGCCACGCCCCGCGCCACGAGCCCGACGCACCCCGCGACCTGGTCGGCATCGGCATCGGACCGTTCAACCTCTCCCTCGCCGCCCTCGCCCACCCGCTCACCGAACTGGACACCGTCTTCTACGACCAGCGCCCCGCCTTCGGCTGGCACTCCGGCCTGCTGCTGGACGGCACCGCCCTCCAGGTCCCCTTCCTCGCCGACCTGGTGACGCTCGCCGACCCCGCCAGCCCCTGGACGTTCCTCAACCACCTCAAGGCCCGCGGACGGCTCTTCCCCTTCTACTTCGCCGAGCGCTTCCACATCCAGCGCGCCGAGTACGACGCCTACTGCCGCTGGGTCGCCGAGCACCTCCCCGGCCTCCACTTCGGCCACCGGGTCGACGCCGTGCGCTGGGACCCCGAACGCGACCTGTTCGAGGTCGACTTCACCCGGCTCGACGCCGACGGCGAGGCCGAGGCGCTCGGCCGCACGTACGCGCGCAACGTCGTCCTCGGCGTCGGCACCGAGCCCCATGTGCCCGAACCGCTCAAGCCCCTCGTCGAGGCCCCCGGCGTGCCTGTCGTGCACGCCGCCGACTACCTCCACCACCGCGACACGATCCTCGCCGCCGAGCACGTCACCGTCGTCGGCACCGGACAGTCCGGCGCCGAGGTCTTCCTCGACCTGCTGCGCACCCGGCCGCCCGGCCGCGAGAAGCTCCACTGGCTCGGCCGCACCGAGGCCTTCGCGCCCATGGAGTACTCCAAGCTCGGCCTGGAGCACTTCACCCCCGACTACACCCGCTACTTCCACGCCCTCGCCGAACCCGTACGCGACCGGCTCGTCGCCTCCCAGTGGCAGCTGCACAAGGGCATCGCCGCCGACACCATCGCCGCCATCCACGACGAGCTGTACCGCCGCACCCTCGACGGCGGCTGGCCCGACGCCGTCCTCACCCCCGGCGTCCGCGTGCGCACCGCGGGCCGCGTCGCCACCAGCAAAGTCGAACTCCACCTGGAACACGTCCAGCAGGAGACCCGTTCCCGCCTCACCACCGACGCCGTCGTCCTCGCCACCGGCTACCGCGAACGCCCCCTCGACCGCATCCTCGCCGGCCTCGACCCCTGCCTGCGCCGCGACGGCCGCGACCGCCTCCAGGTCGACGACCACTTCCGCCTCGTCCTCGACCCGTCCGTCACCGGCACGGTGTACGTCCAGAACGCCGAGACCCACACCCACGGCGTCGGCGCCCCCGACCTCGGACTCGCCGCCTGGCGCAGCGCGACCATCCTCAACTCCCTCGTGGGGGAGGAGACGTACGCACTTCCGCGGCGCACCGCCTTCACCACCTTCGGCCTGGACCGGCAGCCCCGGGTCCCGGCCGCCCGGCCCGCACCGACCCTCACCCCGCTCGTCGACCGACGGTAAGTGAGAACCTTCCACCCCTTCGCGGTCCGCGGCTTCACCGACCAGACCGTACGCCAGACGCTGCGCCCCGCCGGAAGCGGCGAGGCGCTGCGCATCCGCCTCAGCAACCGCTACGGCACCGCACCCCTGGAGGTAGGCGGCGCCCACCTCGCCGTACGCACCCGGGGCAGCGGCATCGACCCCGCCACCGATACCACCCTGCTCTTCGCAGGCTTGGAGACCGCCACCGTCCCACCCGGCGACGAGATCGTCACCGACCCCGCCGAACAGCCGGTGACCGCCGGTGAGGAACTCGCCCTCAGCCCCTACGTGCCGGGCGACACCGGCCTGACCACCTACTCGGCCGTCCCGTACGACATCGGTCACGCCACCCCCGGCAACCGGCTCACCGCGGACCACTGCGACACCGCCGAGGAACTCCCCACCGGCCACTTCGTCACCGGCGTCGACGTCCGCGCCCCGCACGGCACCCGGATCGCCGTCGCCTTCGGGGACTCCTGGATCGAGGGCATGAACACCACCCCCGGAACCGGCAGCGCCTTCCCCGCTCAGCTGAACAGCCACCTCACCCGCGGCTGGATCGTCAACCAGGGCATCTCCGGCAACCGCCTGCTCACCGATGAGATCGGCGAGCACCTCCTGGCCGCGTCGACCGCGACGTCCTCTCCGTCCCCGGCGCCACGCACGTCCTCGTCCACGTCGGCCTCAACGACCTCGGCCTGCCCGGCGCCATCGCCTTCCCCGACACCGGCAAATCCCCACCGTCGACGACCCGATGACCGGCCTGACCGCACTCGCCGACCGCCTGCACGCCGCCGGACTCACCGTCATCGGCAGCACCATCGGCCCTTACGCCGGCACGTCTACCCGGGCTACGACACCGAGGAAGGCCAGAGCGTACGGCGCGAGGTCAACACCTGGCTCCTCGGCGACACCCACCCCCTCTACGCCGTCGCCGACCTCGCCGCCGCCGTCGCGGACCCGGACCGGCCCGACCGGATCCGGGACGCGTTCAACAGCGGTGACGGCCTCCACGTCAACGACGCCGGCGCGAAAGCCCTCGCCGACGCCGTCGACCTGACACTCCTCCGGCTCTAGAAGACCGGTGTGCCGTTGCGCGTGAGCTTCCAGTCCACCGAGGCGAACTCGGCCGGATCCAGCGCCCCCTTCGCCTTCACCCAGGCGATCATGGTGTTGCGGATCTCGTCCGAGTTCGACCACAGCAGCTGCGCCGCCGCCACATGCGGGAAGTTCCCGCCGCCGTTCGCCCGGTAGTTGTTGACCGCGAACACGAACTTCGCGTCGTCCGCGAGCGGCTCGCCCCCGAACCGCACGTCCCTCACCCGCGCCCCCGCCGGCTGCGCGATGTCGATCTCGTAGGTCAGACCGCTCACCACGTCGTAGTTGTAGTCCGGCGTACCGTTCGCGTTCGTCAGCTTCGCGGGGTCCACCTCGGCGCCCGCCGGCGTCTGCACGTAGTAGTTCGCCGAGAACTCCAGGTACGCCTTCATCTGCGCGCCCGTCATCAGACGCGCCTCCAGCGTGTTCTCGAACACGTACAGCCCCGCCACGTCCCGGATCGTCACCTCACCCGCCGGGATCCTCGCGCTGCGCGAGAAGCACGCCGCCTGCGACAGCACCGGCAGCGACGCGTACTCCGTGCCCGCCAGCGCCTGCTTCACCGTGTCCGCCTGGATGTGGTTGATCAGGTCGATGATCGGCACGTCCTTGTACGGTGCCTCGGCCGACGTCATCTCCGCCGCGTTCGTCCCGATGACCTGGTTGACGTACGCCACGACCTTCTCGTGCTCGTCCGACAGCAGCCGGACGATCTTCGGGTCCTCCTCGACGGTGTTGGAGTTGAGGACCTTCGCGCTCACCTTCTCGACCGTCCAGCGGCCCTTGCCCCACGCCAGCTCGAAGTCGAAGAGCGTCAGCCGCTGACCCCACTTCAACGGCTCGGACAGCACGACCGGCCGACCCGTCTCCTTGTTGGTGACGAAGTACTCCGGGATCTCCGTGTGCGCGTGACCGACCAGAATCGCGTCGATCCCCGGCACCTGCTCCGCCACCAGCCCGGCCGCGTTCTCGATGTACGGCAGCTGGTCACCGTACGACGACGTGCCCGAGGAGCCGCTGTGCGCCGACACGATCACCACGTCGGCACCCATCGACCGCAGCTTCGGCACCCACTTCGCCGCCTGCTCCTCCAGACCGGGGAACGTCATCTTCCCCTGCACGTTCGCCTTGTCCCAGATCGCGATACCCGGATTGGTCAGCCCCAGGACCGCCACCTTCACATCACGACCGAACGGCGTCCGCAGCCGGTGCATGCTGTACGGCGGGAAAGCGGGCCGGAGCGTCTTCGCGTCCAGCGCGTTGGCGCCCAGCAGCGGAAAACGGCACTGCTCCTCGAACTTCCGCAGCACGGGAATGCCGTAGTTGAACTCGTGGTTGCCGAGCGCGGCGGCGTCGTAGCCGATGGCGTTCATCGCCTGCGCCATCGGATGCACCGGACCGCCCTGCGCGGTGATCGGGTCCACCTTGGCGTAGTAGTACGACAACTGCGTGCCCTGGATGGTGTCACCCGCGTCGATCAGCAGTGTGTTGCGCCGGCCCTTCTCCGCCCGCACCTGGTCCACCAGCGTGGAGATCTTCGCCAGGCCGATGTCGTTGTGCGCCTTGTCGTCGAACTCGGCGTCCGTGAAGTAGTCCCAGTTGAAGACGTTCCCGTGCAGGTCCGTCGTGCCCATCACGGTGAAGGAGTACCGCTTGACGGGCTCTCGGGCCGAAGCGTCCTCCGCGGCCCGAGCCGCCGGAGCCGCCGCACCGGCGAGCGCCACTCCCGCCCCCGTCACGGCGGACCTCTTCAGAAACTTCCGGCGGTTCAAGGGCATCTTCGGCTCTCCTCGGGCAGGACGACGGCACGCTGGACAACAACGCGCGTAGATAACGCGCGTAGATTCTGACCTGGGCATGCCGTACCGGAACAGACCCGTCAGGTTGCGATCTGATGACCGGCCGCCCCCGCAACCAGTCCAGAGGTGACAGAGTGGGGCGTATGGCCGCCCCCTCACCCGACGAGCCCCAGCCCGCCGTCCCCTACGGCACCCCCGACGCCCCCCGCATCGCCGTCCGCGGCGAGGCCCACCTCGAGGTCGACCCCGACATCGCCCGCATCGGCATCACCGTCACCGCCCGCGGCCGCGACCGCCGCGCTGCCCTCGACGACCTGACGCGCCGCAACACCGCCGTCCTCGACCTCGTCAGGTCCTACGGGCAGGCCGTCGAACGCCTGGAGACCGGCGCCTTGTGCCTCACGCCCGAGCTGACCAGGCAAGGGCGCGGCGAACGCGTCCGCACTTACCACGGCACCGTCCACGTCACCGCGGAACTGAGCGACTTCACCGCTCTGGGTGAACTCACCACCCGACTGGCCGACATGGACCTCACGCGCGTGGACGGCCCCTGGTGGGCCCTGCGCCCCGACTCGCCGGCCCACCGCGAAGCACGGCAGAAAGCCGTACGGGAAGCCGTCCAGCGTGCCCGCGAGTACGCCGAAGCGCTCGGCACCTCGCTCGCCGCCCTCGTCGAGCTCGCCGACATCGGCGCGGACGGCGCACCGGCGTACCCACCGCCCCCCGGCCGCATGCGATCCGTGGCCTACGCCGCGGACACCGAGGACACGGCAGCGGCACCCCTCGACCTCGAACCCCAGCGGCAACAGGTGCACGCCGAGGTGAACGCACGGTTCACCATGAGGCCGCCCCGGCTGTGACCGAGGTGGATCCGCAATTCGCATTTCCTCGAAAGCGCATCCGAATTGAATGCTCATCGGAGCGCGTCGGCGCACAATTCAACACTTGTCAATAACGCTTCATCGAAAGTCTGTTGAGTAGTCACGCCCGACCAATTAACTACCCACCGGTAAGTCATAGGCTCGACCCATGCGCCGAGCAAAGATCGTCTGCACCCTGGGGCCCGCCACCGACTCGTACGACCAGATCAAAGCCCTGGTCGACGCCGGTATGGACGTAGCCCGATTCAACCTTAGCCACGGTGGCCACGCCGAACACGAGGAGCGTTACCAGCGGGTCCGGAAGGCCGCTGACGAAACCGGCCGCAGCGTCGGCGTCCTCGCCGACCTTCAGGGCCCGAAAATCCGACTCGGCCGCTTCACCGAAGGGCCCGTACTCCTTGAACGCGGCGACTCCTTCACCATCACCGTCGAAGAAGGCGTCGAGGGCGACCGCGACCTGTGCGGCACCACCTACGCCGGCCTCGCCGACGACGTCACCCCGGGCGAACGCGTCCTCGTCGACGACGGCAAGGTCTGCCTCGAGGTGACGCGGGTCGACGGGCCCCGCGTCCACACCACCGTCGTCGAGGGCGGCATGGTCTCCGACCACAAGGGCCTCAACCTCCCCGGTGTCGCCGTCTCCGTCCCCGCACTGTCCAAGAAGGACGAGGACGACCTGCGCTGGGCGCTGCACGCCGGCTTCGACATCATCGCCCTCTCCTTCGTCCGCAGCGGACGCGACATCAAGGACGTGCACCGCATCATGGACGAGGAGGGCCGCCGCCTCCCCGTCATCGCCAAGATCGAGAAACCCCAGGCCGTCGAGAACCTCGACGACATCGTCGCCGCGTTCGACGGCATCATGGTCGCCCGCGGCGACCTCGGCGTCGAAATGCCCCTGGAGCAGGTCCCGATCGTCCAGAAGCGCGCGATCAAACTCGCCAAGCGCAACGCCAAGCCGGTCATCGTCGCGACCCAGATGCTCGACTCCATGATCGACAACTCGCGCCCGACGCGAGCCGAGGCCTCGGACGTCGCCAACGCGGTCATCGACGGCACGGACGCCGTGATGCTGTCCGGCGAGACCAGCGTCGGAAAGTACGCCATCGAGACGGTCCGGACGATGGCCCGCATCGTGGCGGCGGCGGAGGAGGACATCCTCGCGAAGGGCCTCCCGCCCCTGACCGAACGCAACAAGCCCCGCACCCAGGGCGGCGCGGTGGCACGCGCGGCGGCGGAGATGGGCGACTTCCTCGGCGCCCGCTTCCTGGTCGCCTTCACCCAGTCCGGCGACACGGCCCGCCGCCTCTCGCGCTACCGCTCCCCGATCCCCCTGCTGGCCTTCACTCCCGACCCGGCAACGCGCTCGCAGTTGAGCCTGACGTGGGGCGTGGAGACGTTCCTCGGCCCCCACGTGGGATCGACGGACGCGATGGTCGACCAGGTGGACGAGCTGCTGCTGCGGTACGGCCGCTGCCGCAAGGGAGACACGGTCGTCATCACGGCCGGCTCGCCTCCTGGGGTCCCGGGCTCGACGAACATGGTCCGGGTCCACCACATCGGGGAGGACGACAGTCCCCGGTAGCGCACGCTCTGGCAGGGCCCCTCGGCGTGAGGGGCCCCCTTCCGTGGTCGGGGGCACATGAGACCCGACGGGACAGCGCCGTGACCGCGGACAGCAGAAAGCGGATGCTCACGACACCGTGGACATCCGCTGGAAACAGGCGACCTTCAAATCGAAGGAAAAGTGCCCCGGGTGGGATTCGAACCCACACTGAATACCTTTTGAGGGTATCGTCTCTGCCGATTGGACTACCGGAGCTCCTGCGAATCGAAGGTTTTCTCCGACCCGCTGCCTGTCCACCATACCGCAGCTGGGTACGCTCTTGGGAGCAGTACCAGCCTGCCCCGCACCAAGGAGCCCACGTGAGCGCCCCCGAGTCGCCCCAGCCTGTTGACGTGCCCGATGACGACAAGTCGCACGTGCCTCCGCTGACGACCCGTGTCGTCATCGCCGAGGACGAGGCCCTGATCCGGCTCGACCTCAAGGAGATGCTGGAGGAGGAGGGCTACACGGTCGTCGGCGAGGCCGGGGACGGTGAGCAGGCGGTCGAGCTGGCCCGTGAGCACCGGCCGGACCTGGTGATTCTCGACGTGAAGATGCCGAAGCTGGACGGCATTTCCGCCGCCGAGAAGATCGCCGAGGAACGCATCGCGCCGGTTTTGATGCTGACCGCGTTCTCGCAGCGCGATCTCGTCGAGCGGGCCCGGGACGCCGGCGCCATGGCGTATCTGGTCAAGCCCTTCAGCAAGAGCGATGTCGTGCCGGCGATCGAGATGGCCGTGTCGCGGTTCACGGAGTTGAAGGAGCTGGAGAAGGAGGTCGCGGACCTCTCCCAGCGGCTGGAGACGCGGAAGCTGGTCGACCGCGCCAAGTCCATCCTGCAGACCGAGTACGGGCTGACGGAGCCCGCCGCGTTCCGGTGGATCCAGAAGACGTCGATGGACCGGCGGATGTCGATGCAGCAGGTCGCGCAGGCGGTCATCGACGACTCCGAGGAGAAGAAGGCGTCCAAGGGCTGAGCCCCGGAGCCGTACGACGAGGCCCGCGTCCCCCGGAGCAGGGGGCGCGGGCCTCGTCGTGTGAGCCGTGGCGGCGGACCTCAGTCCTCGCCGAGGTACGCCTTGCGGACGGACTCGTCGTGGAGCAGGTCCTGGCCGCTGCCGGACAGGGCGATCTTGCCGACCTCCATGACGTGGCCGTGGTCGGCGAGCGACAGGGCGGCCTGGGCGTTCTGCTCGACCAGCAGGATCGTGGTGCCCTGGGCCTTGAGCTCGGCGATGGTGGACATGATCTTCTGCATCATGATCGGGGAGAGACCCATGGAGGGCTCGTCGAGCATGAGCAGCTTGGGCTGGGACATCAGGGCCCGGCCCATGGCGAGCATCTGCTGCTCACCGCCCGAGAGGGTTCCGGCGGCCTGCTTCCGGCGTTCCCCGAGGATGGGGAAGAGGTCGTAGGCGCGCTGTATGTCCTTCTCGATGCCCGGCTTGTCGTTGCGGAGGAACGCGCCGAGCCGGAGGTTGTCCTCGATCGTCATGCGGGGGAAGATGTGCCGCCCCTCGGGGGAGTGGGCGAGTCCCAGGGAGACGATCTGGTGCGCGGGGATCTTCTTCAGCGACTTGCCGTTGAACTTGATCTGGCCGCCCACGGGCTTCAGCAGACCCGACAGGGTGCGCAGGGTCGTGGTCTTTCCCGCGCCGTTGGTGCCGATGAGGGTGACGACTTCCCCGGCGTCGACCTTGAAGGAGATGCCCTTGACGGCTTCGATCTTGCCGTAGGCGACGCGGAGGTCCTCGACTTCGAGCAGTGCGGTCATCGGTCGTTCTCCTCGGGCGCGGCGTCCGTCGTGGTGTCGGAGTGGGCCTCGGCGTGTGCTTCGGCGGCTTCGACCTCCGCGATCTCCTCCTTGCCGGGGGCGTCCTCGAAGGGTTCGCCGAGGTAGGCGGCGACGACGCGCTCGTCGCCCTGGACGGTGGCGCTGTCGCCCTCGACGAGCTTTTCGCCCTGGACGAGGACGGCGACGCGGTCGCACAGGTTGAAGATGAAGCGCATGTCGTGCTCGATGACGAGGACGGCGATGCCCTTGTCGCGGATGGCGAAGACGAGTTCCTCGGTGGCGCGGGTCTCCTGGGGGTTCATGCCGGCGGTGGGCTCGTCGAGGAGCAGCAGGCCGGGTTCGCTGGCCAGGGCGCGGGCGATCTCCAGTTTGCGCTGTTCGCCGTAGGGCAGGTTCCGGGCGAGGTGCTCGGCCTTGTCGGCGAGTCCGACGAACTCCAGCAGTTCCATGGCGCGTTCGCGGGAGGCCGCTTCGGCCTTGTGGAAGCCGGGGCCGCGCAGGAGGGCGGACCAGAGGCCTTCCTTGGTGCGTGTGTGGCGGCCGACGAGCACGTTCTCCAGGACCGTCATGTTGGCGAACAGACGGATGTTCTGGAAGGTGCGCGCGACGCCGGCGGCGGTGACCTTGAAGGACTTGGGCGGCAGGACCTGGCCCTTGTAGCGGACCTCGCCCTCGGTGGGGATGTAGAGGCCGGTCAGACAGTTGAAGAAGGTGGTCTTTCCGGCGCCGTTGGGGCCGATGAGGCCGACGATCTCACCGCTGTTGACCTGAAGGTCGACGTTCCGGACGGCGGTGAGGCCGCCGAAGCGCATCGTGACGCCGCGTGCGTCGAGGACGGACTGTCCGGGGGTGGTGCCGGACGTGGCGTCCTGGGTGGTGGTGTTGGTGGTCATCGTGGTCAGACCCCTGCCTTGCTGAGGACTGTGGGCGCTTCGGCCTCTTCGTGGAATTCGAGCTTGCGGCGCTTGTTCGGGATGAGGCCCTCCGGACGGAAGCGCATCAGCAGGACGAGCGCGAGGCCGAAGGCGAAGAGCTGGTAGTCGCCGAGGAACTGGAGCTTGGCCGGGATGAGGTAGAGCAGGGCAGCGCCGACGAGGGGACCGAGGATGGTGCCCATGCCGCCGAGGACGACCGCCGCGAGGAGGAAGGCGGAGTTGGGCGGGACGACGTGCGCGAACTGGTACTGCTCCGGCGTCACCGTGTAGGTGACGTGCGCCTGGACGGTGCCGGCGAGGCCGGCGAGGCAGGCACCCAGAGCGAAGGCGATGAGCTTCACCCGGAAGCCGTTGATGCCCATGGCGAGGGCGGCGGTCTCGTCCTCGCGGATCGCGACCCAGGCCCGGCCGATACGGGAGTCGCTGCTGCGCCGGAAGACGATCACCACGACCAGCGTGATGAGGAGCATCAGCAGGAAGTAGTTGGCGAACCGGGCGATGGTGAAGCCGGCGAAGGTGTGTTCCTGGCCGAAGTCGAACCCGAGGATGTTGAGGTTCGGGATCGAGGAGATGCCGTTGGAGCCGTTGGTGATGTCGGGTCCGGAGGTGCCGTCCATGTTGAGGACGGCGATACGGAAGATCTCACCGAAGCCGAGCGTGACGATGGCGAGGTAGTCGCCGCGCAGGCGGAGGGTCGGGGCGCCGATGATCACGCCGAAGACCATGGCGACGGCCGCGCCGAGGAGGGCCGAGAGCCAGAACGGCAAGTGGATGTCGAAGGGGGACGACGGGGAGCCGGAGACCATGGCGGCGGTGTACGCGCCGACGCCGAGGAAGGCGACGTATCCGAGGTCGAGGAGGCCCGCGAGGCCGACGACGATGTTCAGGCCGAGGGCGACGGTGGCGAAGATGAGGATGTAGACGCCGATGGTGGCGTACTGGTCGTCGGACTGGGTGAAGGGGAAGGCCGCGGCCGCTACGAAGGCGCCGGTCATGGTGATGGTGCGGTGCTTGGCGGTGATCGCGGAGATCCGCTGGACGAGTCCGGCCTTGGCGACGGCGGCGAAGCCGAAGCCCGCGGTGATGAGGAAGCCGATGAAGAGTTCGTCGTACTCGGTGCCGATGCCGTAGGTGAAGACGGTCAGGCCGACGGCGAGGGCGGCGACGACGACGAGGATCTCGGCGTAGGACGGCAGTGCGCGCGCCGGGCTGAGCGATCCGGTCGTGAAGGCTGCCTTGATGACGGTGGCCTTGGTGCGGAGGGTGTGGCGGAACTGCTCCCAGCCGGCGTCGTCCGGGTCGTGGGGCTCGGGTGCCGGGTGTTCGAACGGCAGGGCGAGCGCGCCGAGGACGCCGGCGAGGGTGACGACGGCGACGATCCAGCCGCCGGGTTCGAGGTTGACCAGGCCGCCGAGCTTCACGCTGATGGCGACGACGGTGTACCAGGCGGTGGCGAAGGTGCCGAGGGCGGCCAGCTTGAGGGCGCTGTCGGCTCCGGCGGGGGTGAGCCAGCGCAGGCCCTTGACGCCGTAGGAGGCGAGGCCGAACAGGGCGGTGAGGGCCCCGCCGACGAGGACGAGGACCTGCAGGCCGCCGGGGTAGCCGTAGACGGTGAGGTTGCCGGGGAATTCGGCGGTCCAGGTCCAGGCGAGGAAGGTGGATATGACGGCGAGGACGCCGCCGCCGGTGGCGAGGGCGCGGCCGATGTTCTCGGGGATGCCGACCAGGCCCCTGGGTGCGGTGCCGGCCGGGGTGCTGGGGGTCTCGGGTGCTGTGGTCTGTGTCGTCATCGGTGTCACGCCCTGTCCGCGACGCGCTCGCCGAGCAGGCCCTGTGGCCGGAAGAGGAGCACGAGGATGAGGAGTACGAAGGCCCAGACGTCTGCCCAGGACTGGCTGCCGAACTGGTGCATGCCGGGGATGTCGGCGATGTAGGCCGTGGACAGTGCCTCGGCGATGCCGAGGACGACGCCGCCGATCATGGCTCCGTAGATGTTGCCGATGCCGCCGAGGACGGCCGCGGTGAAGGCCTTCAGGCCGAGGATGAAGCCCATGCGGAACTGGACCTGGCCGTACTTGAGGCCGTAGGCGACGGCTCCGATGGCGGCGAAGGCGGCACCGAGGGCGAACGCGATCACGATGATGCGGTCGGTGTTGATGCCCATGAGCTTGGCGGTGTCGGGGTCCTGGGCGGTGGCCTGCATGCCGCGTCCGGTGCGGGTCTTCATGACGAAGTAGGCGAGGAAGGCCATGCTGATCGGGGCGGCGATGAGCAGGAAGATGTCACCGGTCTGGATGGTGACGTTGCCGATTTCGAAGGGGCCGCCCTCGATCTGGGGGAAGTTGAGGGAGTCCTCGCCTCCGGGGTACCAGGCCCACACGGCTTGCTGCAGGGCGAGTGAGAGGCCGATGGCGGTGATGAGCGGGGCGAGGCGGGGCGCGCCTCGCAGGGGGCGGTAGGCGAACCGTTCCGCTCCCACGGCGACCAGGACGGCGACGATGATGCCCGCGATGAGCATCAGGGGTAGTGCGACCCACATGGAGGTGCCGTCGGGCAGTACGTACAGGTAGACGGTGAGGGCGCCGAAGCCACCCACCATGAAGATCTCGCCGTGGGCGAAGTTGATGAGCTGGACGATGCCATAGACCATCGTGTAGCCGATGGCGACCAGCCCGTACATGGATCCCAGTAGCAGGCCGTTGACCAGCTGCTGCGGCAGTTCGTTCACCGCATGTCCTCCGAGACGTTCGGAATGTTCGACGGATGGGGCTCGGATGTGAGTCCGCGCGGGGCGCCAGTGGAACAGCGCCCCGCGCGGCTCTGGTTTGGTGCGGGGTGGGTCAGCCGGTGTACGTACCGGACTTGACCGGCTTCCAGGCACCGTCCTTGACGGCGTAGACGGTGAGCTGCTTGTTGGTGGCGTCACCGTACTCGTCGAAGGAGACCTTGCCGGTCACACCGTCGAAGGAGACGTTCTGCATGGCCTCGGTGACCTTGGCGCGGGCGTCGTCGGGGAGCTTGCCGCCGTTGTCCTCGACGACCTTCTTGACGGCCTCGATGATCGCCCAGCCCGAGTCGTAGGAGTAGCCGCCGTAGGCCTCGTAGGCGTCCTTGTAGCCGGCGGCCTTGTAGTTGGCGACGAATTCCTTGGCCGAGGGGAGCTCCTCGACCGGGGCGCCGACGGAGGTGGCGAGGTCGCCGGTACCGCTCGGGCCGGCGAGGTTGATGAAGTCGGCGCTGTAGATGCCGTCGCCGCCGACCAGCGGCACCTTGGCACCGGCGGCCTTGATCTGCTTGCTGAGCGGTCCGGCCTGCGGGTACTCACCGCCGTAGTAGACGACGTCGGCGCCGGAGTTCTTGACCTTGGTGGCGACCGCGGAGAAGTCCTTGGTCTCCGGGTTGATGTGGTCGGTGCCGACGACCTTTCCGCCGAGCTTCTTGAACTCCTCGCTGAAGGTGGCGGCGAGTCCGGCGCCGTAGGTCTTCTTGTCGTCGATGACGAAGACCTTCTTCTTCTTGGCGTCGTTGTACAGGTACTGCGCGGCGAACGGGCCCTGGATGGCGTCCGTGGTCGCGGTGCGGAAGTACGACTTGTACGGGCGGGTCTTGCTCTTCTGCCAGTCCGGGCCCTGGGTGAGGGCCGGGTTGGTGTTGGCGGGCGAGACCTGGACCAGCTTGGCGTCGTCGAAGACCTTCTGCATGGACTCGGCGACGGAGGAGTTCAGCGGGCCGACGACGCCGAGGACGTCCTTGTTGGCGACCAGTTTGGTGGCGTTCTGCTGGCCCGAGGAGGGCTGGGCCTGGTCGTCGAGGGCCTGGATCTCGAACTTGATCCCGTCGACGTAGTTCTCCTTGTTGGCGGTCTTGGCCGCGAGGTCCACGGAGTTCTTGATTCCGAGGCCCAGCGCGGACAGGTCACCCGTCAGCGGCGCGTCGACGCCGATGACGACGGTGGTGCCACCGTTGCCTTTGTCCGAGCCGCCGCCGCTCTCGTCGCGCGAGCCGCAGGCGGTGAGGGTGAGTGCTCCCGCCGCCAGCGCGGCGGTGATGGCGATGAGCGAACGTTGACGCACGATCAGTCCTTTCCCCAGGCAGCCGCTTCCGGTCGGAACGGCCGAGTCGAGCGCTGGGCCGACGTGACTATCGGACGGCGCGGTGACTGGCCGTGACTCTAAGCGTGTGTGGGGAACGTGGAGGAGAGTCTGACGAAGGCTGTGACGCTCTTGTTATGACACGACGTATTGCAGAGCGGTACTGAGTGGGGGGAACAGATGAATTCCTGCCGATTCGCCCAGTCCACATACTGAGAACCCGCAGGACTTGCGGGCGTGCGTTCAGGTGTGTTCGGGGTTTTGCTGATTACCTGGAATCGTTGCTACAGGCGACTTGTAGAGCCTTGGAGAGGTGTCGCGCATAACGCGGGCCCAGGATGAAACTGTGAAGCTCCATTGCGCGCGCATTACGTAGAGTTACGTCGAGGAATGGAAGTCCGGCGCTTCCCGGCACATTTCCGCAGTGGGTCACCCGTACCGTGATGGTGATCTTGCGAGGCGTCTCCGCCGATGTCCGGAAGGGAGCCGACGGGGCCGAGGTCAGCCGTAGGCCGGCGTACGGCTGGTCGATCCGTGTCACGGTGACGGGCGGGCCGGACGCCACGCTCACCAGCACGTCGAAGCTGAAGGTGCGCGCCGGGGCGTCTCGAGCGGTGGACCGCGTGTCCAGATAAGTGATCGCGACGACCTGGGAGGGATACGGCGGGGGTGGCGCGGCCGGCTCCTGGGGGCGGGTGGCGTACAGATAGCCGCCGCCCGCCACGACGGCGGCCACCGTCGCGGCGATGAGGACGGCCCGGCGGTGCTCGGCGTAGCGGCGCGCCACGCGGTGGCCCGGCAGGCCGGAAAGCACCGGTGCGTGCGGGGCAGGGGCGTCCCAGGCGTGCGTGCCTTCGCCCGGCTCGACGGGACCGAGGCCGCTCACTGCCACGGGCCCTTGCTCGGTGCCCCGGCGCGGTAGCGGTCGGCGCAGCGCTGGCGTGCCTCACGGCCGATCGACTCGTCGACGGCCCGGGCGCCTCGGCGTTTCCGCTCGGCCCGCGCGGCGTCGAGGACCTCGCGCAGGATTTCGTACTGCCGATTGGACAGGCCCATCGACTGGTAGTCCCCGTAGGTGCCGCTCTCCAGCGACCTGCGCGCCCAGTCGGCGACGACGCGGACGCACAGATCCTCGGGGGACGTGGTGCGGGGCTCCGGGGCGGAGGCCGGGGAGGAGGTGGCGGGTGGCGCGGCGGTGTCCTGTGCCGTGTCCGACGGCCCGCATCCGGTGACAGGACCCGCGAGCAGCAGTACGAGGCCCAGCGGCGCCCTCGACCGGAGTGCTCCTCCCCTTGCCATGCCCCGACCGTAGGGCTGCGCGGCGGATCCGGCCAGGGGGCCGGAGCCCTGGAACGGGCGGACCCGCCGCCCGGTGGCTCGTGAGGCCGGGGGCGGCGGGTCCGGTGGCTGGTTCGCCTGGCTCGTACGGGCTGCGCGGGTACCGGCTACGGAAGGGCGACGAACGGCGCGAGGAAGGCCCGGGCGCCGGGAGTGTCCAGACGGTACGTCACATTCGTGGCGTAGCAGGGCGTGTCACCGGTGATGGTGGTGGAGGCGAGGATCCGCTTGCCGCCGATCACCGCGAAGTTCGGCCCGCCCGAATCTCCGTAGCACGCACCGCCGTTGCCCTGCGGCGCGGTCATCGCCAGGCGGACCCAGGAGTCGTTGAGGGCGTCGAAGGTGACGGGTGCCTTCATCCGGACGCCGCCGCCGGGGTGGGTCTGGCCGCCGGGGCCGTTCACGGCCTCCTGGGTGCCGTATCCGGCGACGACCCAGTCGGTGGAGTTCAGGCCCTGCGGGCCCAGCCTGCCGAGCTGGTTCGCGGTCGGCAGGGCGGCCGGCGTGAAGCTCCAGCGGGCCTTCATCCTCGCGGCGGGCACCTCGATCACCGAGATGTCGCGGGTGTCGGACGCGGGCCCGGGGTAGCCGGGGTGGCTGTGGGCGGTTCCCTGGACGGCGACGGCGTTCGCCTGCGCGGCCGGGTCGCCCGGGTACTTCTTCGCGGCGGCGTCCAGACCGGCCTGCACGTCCTGGTCCAGCGACACGTAGAACCTGACGTTGTCGGGCCAGTCGGTGGTGCAGTGTGCGGCGGTCAGGAAGGTGTCCGCGTCGATCATGGTGCCGGAGCAGACCCAGTCGACCCGGTCCGGGGTCGCGGGGTTGCCGTCGTTGTCCCAGGTGGCCACGAGCGCGCCGACCTCGGTGCGTTCGGGCGCGGGCGTCGCGTTGTACGAGTTGATCGCGGAGGACGGCAGCGCGGTGGCGAGCACGGCGGCGCAGGCCGCGGCGGTGACGACGGAGGCGCGTAGGGCGGTCAAGAGAGACCCTTCTCGGGGTGGGACGGGGGTTCTCCTGCGGGGGGTGAGCAGCGCCAGTGAAACGTGCGGGGGCGGCCGCGACAAGAGCGCGCCCGCCCCTCCAGGGTTTTCCCTATGCCTGGTCAGCTCGCCGCGCCGACGTGCTCGCCGTCGCCGGGTCGTACGTCCCGCAGCAGACAGGTCAGCCGGGCCGTGCACACCCTCTTGTCGTCCTCGTCCGTGATGACGATCTCGTACGTGGCGGTCGAACGGCCCCGGTGCACGGGGGTGGCCACGCCCGTCACGAGACCGGAGCGCACGCCCCGGTGGTGGGTGCAGTTCAGGTCCACGCCCACGGCGATCTTGGAGCTGCCGCCGTGCAGCATGGACCCGACCGAGCCGAGGGTCTCCGCCAGCACGGCGGACGCTCCGCCGTGCAGCAGCCCGTACGGCTGGGTGTTGCCCTCCACGGGCATGGTGCCGACGACGCGGTCCGGCGAGGCCTCCACGATCTGCACGCCCATCCGCGTGCCCAGATGCCCGGCGGAGAACAGGGCCACCAGGTCGACGCCGAGCGCCGCGTACTCGTCGATCACCTCTTGCGGGAACTTCACGGTGTGCTGTTCGCCCATGGGGTCCGGCTCCGTTCGTCGTCGGTCACTCTGGCTCGGTTCAGTGACTGAGCAAACGCTCAGTCGGTCGCCGATTGTTCCAGACGGACGACGACGGACTTGCTGGCCGGGGTGTTGCTGACGTCCGCGGTGGCGTCCAGCGGGACGAGGACGTTGGTCTCCGGGTAGTACGCGGCGGCGCAGCCGCGGGCCGTCGGGTAGTGCACCACGCGGAAACCAGGGGCGCGCCGCTCCACACCGTCCTTCCACTCGCTGACCAGGTCGACGTACGAGCCGTCCGCGAGGTGCAGGGCGGCGGCGTCCGCCGGGTTGACCATGACCACCCGGCGGCCGTTCCTGATCCCCCGGTAGCGGTCGTCCAGGCCGTAGATCGTGGTGTTGTACTGGTCGTGCGAGCGCAGCGTCTGCAGCAGCAGCCGCCCCTCGGGCAGCTTCGGGTACTCCACCGGGGCGGTGGTGAAGTTGGCCTTGCCGGTGGCCGTCGGGAAGCGGCGCTCGTCGCGCGGGGCGTGCGGCAGGGCGAATCCGCCGGGGCGGGCCACGCGCGCGTTGAAGTCCTCGAAGCCGGGGATCACGCGCGCGATGCGGTCGCGGATCGTCGCGTAGTCCTTCTCGAACTCCTCCCACGGCACCGTGCTCTCCGCACCGAGCACCCGGCGGGCCAGACGGCACACGATGGCCGGCTCGGACAGCAGGTGCGGGCTCGCCGGCTCCAGGCGGCCGCGCGAGGCGTGCACCATGCCCATGGAATCCTCCACGGTCACGAACTGCTCGCCGCTGCCCTGCAGGTCGCGTTCCGTGCGGCCCAGGGTCGGCAGGATGAGCGCACGCGCGCCCGTGACGGCGTGCGAGCGGTTCAGCTTCGTCGACACGTGCACGGTGAGCCGGGCGCGCCGCATCGCCGCCTCGGTGACCTCCGTGTCGGGGGACGCGGAGACGAAGTTGCCGCCCATGGCGAAGAAGACCTTCGCCTCGCCGTCGCGCAGCGCGCGGATGGCCTGGACGACGTCGAAGCCGTGCCGGCGCGGGGGCGCGAAGCCGAACTCCTTCTCCAGGGCGTCGAGGAACGCCGGAGCCGGCCGTTCGAAGATGCCCATCGTGCGGTCGCCCTGCACGTTGGAGTGACCACGCACCGGGCACACGCCGGCGCCCGGGCGGCCGATGTCGCCGCGCAGCAGGAGGAAGTTGACGATTTCCTTGACGGTCGACACGGCGTGCTTGTGCTGGGTGAGACCCATGGCCCAGCAGACGATGGTGCGCCGCGAGGCCAGCACCATCCGAAGGGCCTCCTGGATCTCCGCCCGGGTCAGTCCGGTCGCCGTGAGCGTCTCGTCCCAGTCGGCGGCGCGGGCGGCCTCGGCGAAATCCTCGTAGCCGTGGGTGTGCTCGCGCACGAACTCCTCGTCGACCGCGCCCTCCGTCTCGACGATCAGCTTGTTGAGGAGGCGGAAGAGGGCCTGGTCGCCGCCGATGCGGATCTGCAGGAACAGGTCGGTCAGGGGGGAGCCGCTGGTCAGGCCCTTGGCGGTCTGAGGGTTCTTGAAGCGCTCCAGGCCCGCCTCGGGCAGCGGGTTGACGCTGATGATCCGCGCGCCGTTGTCCTTGGCCTTCTCCAGGGCGGAGAGCATGCGCGGGTGGTTGGTGCCGGGGTTCTGGCCGGCGACGATGATCAGGTCGGCCTTGTAGAGGTCCTCCAGCAGGACACTGCCCTTGCCGATGCCGATCGTCTCGGACAGGGCCGAGCCGGACGACTCGTGGCACAGGTTCGAGCAGTCGGGCAGGTTGTTGGTGCCGAGCTCGCGGGCGAAGAGCTGGTAGAGGAAGGCGGCCTCGTTGCTGGTGCGGCCCGAGGTGTAGAAGACGGCCTGGTCGGGGGAGTCCAGGGCGGCGATCTCCTCGGTGACGATGTCGAAGGCGCGCTCCCAGGTCACCGGCTCGTAGTGCTCGCCCCCCTCGGGCAGGTACATGGGGTGCGTGAGCCGTCCCTGCTGGCCGAGCCAGTAGCCGCTGCGGCCGGCGAGGTCGGCGACGGAGTGTGCGGCGAAGAACTCGGGCGTGACCCGGCGCAGCGTGGCCTCCTCGGCCACCGCCTTCGCGCCGTTCTCGCAGAACTCCGCCTTGTGCCGGTGGTCCGGCTCCGGCCAGGCGCAGCCCGGGCAATCGAAGCCGTTCTTCTGGTTGACGCTCAGCAGGGTCAGCGCGGTCCGCTTCACACCCATCTGCTGCTGCGCGACGCGCAGGGTGTGCCCGATGGCCGGGAGCCCCGCAGCCGCGTGCTTCGGCCCGGCGACCTGCGGCGCGTCCTGAACCGGGTCGCTCTTGGGCGGCTTGGTGGCCATTGCACACTCCCCTTCGACTGTGCATGTGAGGTACATCTCCGATCCTCGCACGGGATGGTGACAACGACCGTGGGCGGTCCCCTTCGGCTTCCTGCCCGCCGTCCGGTCCGCTCCTTCCTGCCCGCCTTCTCGGTCCGCTGCGGTCCGCCTCTTCCTGCCCGCCGTCCGGTCCGCTCCTTCCTGCCCGCCTTCTCGGTCCGCTGCGGTCCGCCTCTTC
>NZ_JBHSNY010000008.1:0-272714 GCF_042657145.1 Streptomyces bullii | reverse complement strand
GCTTCCTGCCCGCCGTCCGGTCCGCTCCTTCCTGCCCGCCTTCTCGGTCCGCTGCGGTCCGCCTCTTCCTGCCCGCCGTCCGGTCCGCTCCTTCCTGCCCGCCTTCTCGGTCCGCTGCGGTCCGCCTCTTCCTGCCCGCCGTCCGGTCCGCTCCTTCCTGCCCGCCTTCTCGGTCCGCTGCGGTCCGCCTCCTCCTGCCCGCCGTCCGGTCCGCTCCTTCCGGTCCTTCCCTCCGGTCCGTTCCGTCCGCCTTCCTGTCCGGCCGCAGGCGGTCTGGCGGTCCGGCGGTCCGGCTGTACCTGCGCGTCTGCCGGGGTGCGGTCACGCCGTACCGAACCCTCCGCACCGTCCGTCCGCCCGCCCTTCGGCCGCCGCCCCGGCGGACCGGACCGGGGCCGGGACCGACTGTCGGTGGCTCGTGGCAGGATCGGGGGCGTGGCAGAGACAGCATCGAAGACGACCGACACCCCCTCCGGCGGCAGCCGCCCGCGCCTGATGCTCATGGACGGGCACTCGCTGGCCTACCGCGCGTTCTTCGCGCTGCCCGCGGAGAACTTCACCACCGCGACCGGCCAGCCGACGAACGCGATCTACGGCTTCGCGTCGATGCTCGCCAACACCCTGCGCGACGAGGAGCCCACCCACTTCGCGGTCGCGTTCGACGTCTCGCGCAAGACCTGGCGGTCCGAGGAGTTCACGGAGTACAAGGCGAACCGCTCCAAGACGCCGGATGAGTTCAAGGGCCAGGTCGAGCTGATCTGCGAGCTGCTCGACGCCATGAACGCCGCCCGCTTCGCCGTCGAGGGCTACGAGGCCGACGACGTCATCGCCACGCTCGCCACGCAGGCCGAGGCCGAGGGCTTCGAGGTGCTGATCGTCACCGGCGACCGGGATTCCTTCCAGCTGGTCAGCGAGCACACGACCGTGCTGTATCCGACGAAGGGCGTCTCGGAGCTGACCCGGTTCACCCCGGAGAAGGTCTTCGAGAAGTACGGGTTGACGCCCGCCCAGTACCCCGACTTCGCGGCGCTGCGCGGCGACCCGTCGGACAACCTGCCGGGCATCCCGGGCGTCGGCGAGAAGACGGCCGCCAAGTGGATCAACCAGTTCGGGTCCTTCGCCGAGCTGGTCGAACGCGTCGACGAGGTCAAGGGCAAGGCCGGGCAGAACCTGCGCGACCACCTGGAGGCCGTCAAGCTCAACCGCCGGCTCACCGAGCTGGAGCGGCGGGTGGAGCTGTCCAGGGGCGTCGCCGACCTCGCCCGGGCGCCGTACGACCGCAAGGCCGTCGCGATGGTCCTGGACACCCTGGAGATCAGGAACCCCTCGCTGCGCGAGCGGCTCTTCGCCGTCGACCCCGGCGCGGAGGAGGCCGAGGTCACCCCCATCGCGGCGGACGGTGTGGAGCTGGACGGCACGGTGCTGGGCACCGGCGAGCTGGCCCCCTGGCTCGCTGAGCACGGAACGCAGGTCCTCGGTGTCGCCACGGTCGACGCCTGGGCGCTCGGTACGGGTTCGGTCGCCGAGGCCGCGCTCGCCGCGCCCGGCGGGGCCGCCGCCTGGTTCGACCCGTCCCAGCTGGACGAGACCGACGAGAGGGCGTTCGCGACCTGGCTCGCCGACGCGGACCGGCCCAAGGTCCTCCACAACGCCAAGGGCGCGATGCGCGTCTTCGCCGAGCACGGCTGGACCGTCGAGGGCGTCACCATGGACACCGCGCTCGCCGCCTACCTGGTCAAGCCGGGCCGCCGGTCCTTCGACCTGGACGCGCTGTCCCTGGAGTACCTGCACCGCGAGCTCGCCCCCGCCGCCGCGGCCGACGGCCAGCTGGCCTTCGGTGCGGACGAAGGCGCCGAGGCCGAGGCGCTCATGATCCAGGCCCGGGCCGTCCTCGACCTGGGGCAGGCCTTCGAGAGCCGGCTGGAGGACGTCGGCGCCGCCGACCTGCTGCGCGACGTGGAGCTTCCCACGTCGGCGCTGCTGGCCCGCATGGAGCGGCACGGCATCGCGGCCGACCGGGCCCACCTGGAGGCCATGGAGCAGATGTTCGCCGGCGCCGTGCAGCAGGCCGTGAAGGAGGCGCACGCGGCGGCCGGGCACGAGTTCAACCTGGGCTCGCCCAAGCAGCTCCAGGAAGTCCTCTTCGGCGAGCTGGCCCTGCCGAAGACGAAGAAGACCAAGACCGGCTACACCACCGACGCCGACGCCCTGGCCTGGCTGGCCACCCAGACCGACAACGAGCTCCCGGTGATCATGCTCCGCCACCGTGAGCAGGCCAAGCTGCGCGTCACCGTCGAGGGCCTGATCAAGACCATCGCCGCGGACGGCCGTATCCACACCACGTTCAACCAGACCGTCGCCGCGACGGGCCGCCTGTCGTCGACCGACCCGAACCTGCAGAACATCCCGGTCCGCACCGACGAGGGCCGGGCCATCCGCCGCGGCTTCGTCGTGGGTGAGGGCTTCGAGTCCCTGATGACGGCGGACTACAGCCAGATCGAGCTGCGGGTGATGGCCCACCTGTCCGAGGACGAGGGCCTGATCGAGGCGTTCACCTCGGGCGAGGACCTGCACACCACCGCCGCCTCGCAGGTGTTCTCGGTCGAGCCCACCGCGGTGGACGCCGAGATGCGCCGCAAGATCAAGGCCATGTCGTACGGCCTGGCCTACGGACTGTCCGTATTCGGCCTGTCTCAGCAGCTGAACATCGAGGCCGCCGAGGCCCGTGCCCTGATGGATGCGTACTTCGAGCGCTTCGGCGGCGTACGGGACTATCTGCGCCGTGCGGTCGACGAGGCCAGGGCGACGGGCTACACGGCCACGCTCTTCGGGCGTCGCCGCTACCTGCCCGAACTCAACAGCGACAACCGCCAGCGCCGTGAGGCGGCGGAGCGGATGGCCCTCAACGCGCCGATCCAGGGCACGGCGGCCGACATCGTCAAGATCGCCATGCTCAAGGTGGACCAGGCGCTGCGGGAGGCCGGCCTGAAGTCCCGCATGCTCCTGCAGGTCCACGACGAAATCGTCCTGGAGATCGCCCCCGGAGAGCGGGCCACGGCGGAGGAACTGGTCCGCCGGGAAATGGCGAACGCGGTCCACCTCCGCGTCCCCCTGGGCGTCTCGGTGGGCGCGGGCCCGGACTGGGAGTCGGCAGCGCACTAGCCCCTCCGGGGGTGGGCAGGGTGTTCTGCCGGCGTGCCTCCCCGCGCGGTGGGCCTGCGTGTCGTGCGGCGGGGCTGCCCGGTGCGGAGCAGGGCCGAGGTCTTGCTGCCGGAGCGCCTCCCCCGCGGGAGGGCGGGCAAGTGGGTTCTGCTGGCGCGCCTCCCCGTGCGGGGTGGGGCCGGGCGTCGTGCGGCGGGCTGCCCCTCCCGGGCGGAGCTGCCGTCGTCTGCCCGAGTGCCTCCCCCTGCGAGGGTCGGCAGGGGCCGTTCTGCTGGGCGTACCTGCCCGTACGAGGCAGACGGTGCCCTGCGGGCCGCTGACCCGCGGCCCGCTGCCCCTCCTGGGCGGCTGCGGGGTTGGCCGGGCGCCCCCGGGCGCCGCCATCCCCTTCACCCACCCGGCCCCCACGAAAAAGCCGAGGCCTTCCGCGACCGCCAGGATGCGGGGCATGGGCATACGACTGCTTCTCTGTCGGTCGGCATCCGCGCGTGCGGGGGCAGGTGCCGACCGAGCCGCCCGCGAGGTGCCCCCGTGGGTCCCGGCCTTCGCGGCCGCCGCCAGTACCGGCCGCATCCCCGCCACCCTCACCACGGCCATGCGGCACGCCACGGCCGACCTGCGGCGTCATGTCGCCGACAGATGGCGGCCCACCGGCTCCACCGTCTCGACGGGCTTGACCGGCTCGCCCGGTTTCCAAGGCTCAGCGGACCTCAACGGCTCAGTGGAACCCAAAGGGTCAGTGGGCCTCAAAGGCTCAGCCGGCTACAACAGCACGGCCGGCGCCCCCGCTGCTCGACCCCCCACCCCTGCACTCACCACCCAGCCGTCCGCCTGGCGGCTGTGGGCCGAGTTGGCCCGCGGCTACCTCACGCTCGTCCTCGCGCTGCTGCCGCGGTCCCGGCCGGCGCCCACCCTCACCGTGTTCATCGCGACGACCGACACCCTCAGCGCACTGCCGGACGGCTCGGCTCCGCACCGACGTCGCAGGGACCCGCAGGGACGGGAGCCGGGCGCCACACCCTGACGGCCACGGCGTACGCCAGCACCCCCAGCACGAGCCCCGCGCCCGCCCCGAAACAGACCGTGGGGATCAGCTCCCAGGGACGCGCGGTCGCCCCCCAGTACTCCCACCACCCCGACGCCCGCCGCACCGCCGCCACCAGCGCGCAGCCGCCGATCAGCGCACCGGCCCACCACCGGTCCCGTACGGACAGCGCCGCGACCCCGACCGGCTCCGCCCGGGGCGCCCGGCGCAGCGCGTACGTCACGAACACGGCGATGACCACCGCGGCCACCGCCGAACCGCCGTACTGCAGGTACCAGTACAGCGGCGAGCCCGCCACCTCCTGCCCCAGTACGGGGAAAAGCCGCATCCCCCACCGGTCGAGATGGGTGAACGCGTCCAGGACGACGTGCGTGAGCGCACCCAGCACGGCGGACACGTACCAGCGCAGCACCAGCGACGGCCGTACACGCGCGTGTGCCGTGCCGCAGCGCACCCACCACCCCACCCGCCCCTGCCAGGCGCGCGGCAACAGCGCCACCAGCGGCTCGCGCACCAGCAGCCACAGTCCCACCAGCACCCAGGCGACGAGCACGTCGACCGTGAACACGCCCGGGAACGAGTGCGTGACGTCGCCGAACTCCATCGCCCCGGACAGGACACTCGCCGCGTAGTAGGTCATGTCGGGTGCGAAGGAACCCGCCACGAGGACGGCCGGCACCAACGCGCCCCGGCCGGTTCCGTCGGCGCGGACGGCGGGCAGCACGGCCGCCGCATGACTCAGTGTGAACGGCAACTCGGCACCTCACGAAGGTCGTTGAGGAGCCCGGTCGGCCCCCGTTGATCACCGGCCCCAGTATGCGCGACACCGCGCGCTCCGGCCCGTAGCGGCCGGGCGTGGTCAATCGGTGAAAACCGGACCCGAACGGGTGCCCGAGGAAAGCAAGTTGTCGTAGGGTCGCGAGGGTCGCCGTGCCAGGGAGCGCGGGAACAGGACGCAACAGAACAGAGACTTACCCGCCGAGGGGCAACCCGTGGGGCGGGTCGATCGTCACACCAGAGCGACACGACAGACAGAGACGGGCGCTCGGGCGTCCACGGGAGGGGTTCACTCTATGGCGGCGCAATTCGGCAGGAGGCTGCGCAAGGGGGCGGCTACCACCGCCTTGGCAGCGGCCGCGGTGGCGGCCCTGTCCGCGTCCCAGGCTCCGGACGTCACGGCCGACAGCCACGGCAGACAGACCGCGTCGGACGCCACACCCTCACCCGAAGCCGACGCCGACGGCAGCGCGACCGGCAACTCGCCGTACTACACGGACCTGCCGCCGCTGAACAGCCCGAACCCGTCGCCGACCACGGGCACCACCCCCGCCGCCCCGGGCACGACCGAGGCGGGCATCCCCGCGACGGTCCTCGACGCCTACAAGAAGGCGGCGGACTCGCTGGGCGAGTCCAAGCCGGGCTGCAACCTGCCCTGGCAACTCCTCGCCGCCATCGGCAAGGTGGAGTCCGGCCAGGCCCGCGGCGGCCGCGTCAGCGCCGACGGCACCACGCTCTCCCCGATCCTCGGCCCACAGCTCAACGGCAACGGCTTCGCGAACATCAGGGACACCGACGGCGGCGCGTACGACGGGGACAGTTCGTACGACCGTGCCGTCGGCCCCATGCAGTTCATCCCGTCCACCTGGGAGTGGGCGGGCCGCGACGGCAACGGCGACGGCAAGGAAGACCCCAACAACATCTACGACGCCGCGCTCGCCGCCGGCCACTACCTGTGCCGCTTCGGCTGGGACCTGTCCGTCCAGGCCGACCTCAACCGCGCCATCCTCAGCTACAACAACTCGCAGGACTACCTGCACCGGGTCCTGTCCTGGCTGGAGTACTACCGCAAGGGCACTCACGAGATCCCGGACGGCACCGGCACCCTCCCTGTGGGGCGCAGCGACGACAAGGATGCGGCCGGTCCCAAGCCGTCGCCCCAGGAGCCCAGGACGCCGGGCACGACACCGCCGAGCGGCGACAGGCCCGACAACCCCGGCGACACCCCGACGAACCCGAAGCCGCCCACGACGCCCGCGCCGGGCTCGCCGAGCCCCACCCCGCCGCCCCCGACCCCCCCGGCTCCCCCGTCCACTCCCACCGACACGGTCCACCACCTCGAGGACGCGGGCACGGCGAAGCTCACCGCGATGGCCGGCGACGCGTTCTCCGCGAAGATCAGCACCCGGGCCGAGACGGAGGCCGGCAAGGCGGTCGGGAAGGTGCGGATCCGCTTCACCGTCGTCGGCGACACCGACGCCACCTTCACCGGTGGCGAGAGCGTGGCCACAGTCGTCACCAACAGCTCCGGCGTGGCCGTCGCGCCCGCCCTGCGCGCGGGCGAGAAGACGGGCGAGTTCGTCGTCCGCGCCACCGTCGTGGGCCGGGCCGTCCGGGGCCTGGACTACGCGGCCACCGTCACCGAACGCGCCGCCGACACCCTCGTGCGCACCAGCGACGCGCCGCTGACCTGCACCCCGGGCGGCGAGTTCGCCAACCCGGTCGAGGTGAAGGCCACGTACAAGGGCGCCGTCGCGGACAAGGTGGCGGCCACCGCAACGCTCATCAAGTCGGCCGACGACCCGGCCGTCAACGACAAGGGCCCCTACTTCAAGGACGCCGACGGAAAGGCCGTCCGTACGCTCACAGACCTGCGGACGGACGGGAACGGCCTGCTGAAGCTGCCGCAGCTGTACGCGGACGACACCACCGGCACGTTCCTGCTGCGCGTCACCACCGAGGGCGGCGCGCTGCTCACCGTCGAGCTGACCGTGGCGGCGGCGGAGACGTCGTCGCCCAGCCCTTCCCCGAGCCCGTCCACCAGCCCGTCGGACGGCTCCGGCGGATAGCCGTCCGCCCGCCGCGGCCGCGACGCCCCTCCCGCCCGGGAGGGGCGATCGTCGTGTGTGCGACGTGTTCTCATCCCCGCCGCCCGTTGCTACGGTGCCCCGATCTGACGATGTATCAGCTTGGCTTCACCGGGAGGCCCCGCATGCGCGCCCTGATCGCCGCCGCGACCGGTCTCGCCCTCGCGTGCGCCCTGGTCCTGACGATGACCGCCCTGGGCTCTCCCACGGGGGAGACGTCCCCCAAGCCCCTGCTGACGACGGTGCCCGCACACCCCTGACCGCCCGCCCGGGAGGGAGGCCGCCATGCGCCGCAAGGCCAGCCTGGTCCTGCTCGCCTTCGCCGTGTTCTTCACCGCGCTGTCCCCGCTGCTGCGCTGGTACGCCTACCCGCGCCTGGCCAAGGTCCCGGCGCACCACTACCAGCACATGGTCCTGGTGGCGAAGGAGGCCACCCTCCTCGACTACACCACCATGCGGGCCAGGAAGGTCCCCGAGGTCACCATCGTGCAGACGCTCAGGGGCAACGTGGAGGCCTCCGAACGGATCGAGAGGACCACGGACCGGGACGTGGTCGTCTGGGACGGCCTGTCCTACGTCGTGGACGCCGACGGAAAGACGGTGTCCACGATCCCCGAGCGCTACGTCTTCGACGCCCACACCCAGGAACCCGTCCACACCGCCGGCGAGATGGTCGACGGCGACCCCGTCCGCCGCGAAGGCCTGGAGTTCAAGTGGCCCTTCCTGACCGAGAAACGGGACTACGCGTACTTCGACGCCCAGGCGCGCGTCACCGCCCCCATCCACTACCGGGGCGTCCGGGACTTCCGCGGCCTTGAGGTCTACTGCTTCGAGCAGACCATCCCCTGGACGAAGGTGAGGTTCCCCAAGACCCTGCCCGTGAAGGGCCTCACAGCCGAGTCGGTCGCCCGGACCGGCACGACCCGCTGGTACACCACGGTCCGCAGGTTCTGGGTCGAACCCGTCACCGGCGCCCCCGTGTACGGCGAGGAGATCCACCGGGAGGAACTGCGCGGCGGCAGCCTCCTCGGGGACCGCGACAAGGTCACCGCCTTCGCGGGCCATGTGAAGATGCGGGAGGACTACGTCAACCACACCGTCGACCTGGTGAAGTCCCAGCGCGTGCCCATCCTGCTCATGACGTCGTACCTGCCGTGGGGCTTCCTGACCCTCGGCGTGCTGCTGCTGTCCCTGTCGCTCCACCTGGAGGCCCGTGGACGCCGCCGGGGCCCGGCCGGCGCGAAGTCCGCCGAACCGGCCCCGGTCACCGCCTGAGCCGCCCAGGTCACCGCCGGAGCCGCGCGTTGGTGTGCCGGGTCGGCTCGGCCACGGCCGGGTCCTCGGGCCACGGATGCTTCGGATACCGGCCGCGCAGCTCCGCCCGCACGCCCCGGTAGCCGTCCCTCCAGAAGGAGGCGAGGTCGGCGGTGACCGCGGCGGGCCGTCCCGCGGGGGAGAGCAGGTGGACGAGGAGGGGCACCCCGGCGATCTGCGGCGACTTCTGCGCCCCGAACATCTCCTGCAGCTTCACCGCGAGCACGGGCCGCTCCGGGTCGGAGTAGTCGATCCGGATCCGTGACCCGCTGGGCACGGTGATCCGCTCGGGGGCGAGCTCGTCGAGGCGGGCGGCCTCCCCCGACGCCCAGGGCAGCAGCCGGCCGAGCGCCTGACCGGCATCGATCCGCCCGAGGTCGGCACGCCGCCGGGCCCTGCCGAGCTCCGGCTCCAACCACTCCTCCACGCGCGCGTGCAGAGCCTCGTCCGAGACGTCCGGCCAGGGCTCACCCAGACGCAGGCGGAGAAAGGCGAGCCGCTGCCGCAGGAGCACCGCATCCGGCGACCAGCGCAGCAGCCCCAGGCCCTCCTGATGGAGCCCGTCGAGCAGCGCGGCCCGTACCAGGCCGGGGCCGGGGTCCCTGAGCGGACGCACCGCCAGCTCGACGGCCCCCAGCCGTTCGACGCGCCGCGCCACGACGTCCCCGTCGCTCCATCGGACCTCGTCCCGTTCCTCGCGCAGCACCCCCGCCGCGAGCCGGGCGACCTCCTCGTCGACGACCGCCCCGAGCCGCACGCGCGCGTGCCCCTCGCCGACGGGCCGGTCGGCCACGGCGACGGCGATCCAGGGAGCACCGCGCAACGCGCTGCCCTCACCCACCTCGGCCCGGGTGCCGGACACCATGAGATACGACCCGCCGTCGGCTCTGGCGACACGCTCGGGAAAGGCGAGAGCGGCGACGACCCCGACCAGCCGGTCCACCGAGGCGTCCGCCCACCCGCCGGCCTTCGGCCCCCGCGGAGGGGAGTCGCCGACGGGCGGGCGGGGCATCTCCGCAACGGCGGACCGCAGCCGCCGGACCTCCGCCCGCCAGCGCCCCGCGTAGGCGTCACCCCCACGCCGCACGGCCCGCAGAGCACCGGCGAGATCGTCCCCGTACTCCCGCGGCGCCTCCTCGCTGAGCAGGGCCACGACTTCGGCCGCCTCGCCGAAGGCACCGGCGTCCAGCAGCGCCCGCCCCAGCCGGGGATGCACGCCCAGCCGAGCCAGCCGCGCCCCCCGCTCCGTGGCCCGCCCGGCGGCGTCCACCGCGCCGATCGCGGACAGCACCGACCGCGCCGCCGCCATGGCCCCGCCCGGCGGCGGATCCAGCAACGCCAGTCCGGACGCCTCAGGATCCCCCCAGCACGCCACCTGAAGGGCGAACGCCGTCAGGTCGGCCACCTTGATCTCGGGGGAGGGGAACCGCGGCAGACGCCCGTCCTCGGCCTCCGACCAGCACCGGTACACCGCTCCCGGCGCCTCACGCCCGGCCCGCCCCGCCCGCTGCCGCCCGGCCGCCTGCGAGGCCCGTACCGTGGTCAGGGCGCTCAACCCGCGCGCGTGGTCCACGCGCGGCTCACGGGCGAGCCCCGAGTCCACCACCACTCGCACGCCCGGCACCGTCAGCGACGACTCGGCCACCGAGGTCGCCAGCACCACCCGGCGCCGCTCCCCGGGAGCCAGCGCCGCGTCCTGCACGGCCGCCGGCGCCCGCCCGTGCACCTGCAGCACCTCGACGTCCCCGAGGCCCTCCAGACCGCCCAGCTGCCCGGCGACCCGGGCGATCTCCCCGACCCCGGGCAGGAAGCACAGCACGTCACCGTCCCGTACCGCCAAGGCACGCCGCACCACCGACGCCACGTGCGTCAGCAGCGCCGGATCGACCCGCATGCCGTGCGGCGGCCGTACCGGACGCGCGGGCGGCGCCCACACCACCTCGACGGGATACGAAGCCCCCCGCGCCTCGACCACCGGCGCCCCGCCCAGCAGCCGCGCCCACCCCTCGGCGTCGGTCGTCGCCGACGCCGCCACCAGCCGCAGCTCCGGCCGCAGCGACTCGCGCACGTCCCACAGGAACGCCGCCGCCGTGTCCGCGTCCAGATGCCGCTCGTGGCACTCGTCGAGGACGACGACGTCCACACCGTTCAGCTCCTGGTCCCGTTGCAGGCGCTGCACCAGCACACCGGTCGTGACGACCTCCACGCGCGTGTGCCGCCCGACGACGCGTTCACCGCGCACGGTGTAGCCGACGCTCTCGCCGGGCTTCTCACCGAGCAGCCACGCCATGCGCCGGGCCGCCGCCCGTGCCGCGATCCGCCGCGGCTCCGCCACGACCACCTGCCGCCGTGGCCCCTCGCCGAGCAGCCCGGCCAGCGCGAGCGGCACCAAGGTCGTCTTGCCCGTCCCGGGCGGCGCGACGAGCACCGCGGTCCCGTGCCCCTCCAGGGCGTCGTTCAGACCCGGCAGGGCACCACGTACGGGCAGGGCGTCCAGAGCGTCGTAACGGATCACGCACTCAGTCTCGTACGCACACGAAGATCGCCGTCCCCGGGATCAGGTTCCCGCGCAGCGGGGACCAGCCGCCCCACTCGGAGGTGTTCCAGACCGGCCACTCCGGCTCCACCACGTCCACCAGCCGGAATCCCGAGGCCACGATGTCCCGGACGCGGTCGCCGAGCGTCCTGTGGTGCTCGACGTACACCGCCCGGCCCTCCTCGTCCTGCTCCACGTACGGCGTGCGGTCGAAGTAGGAGGCCGAGACGGTCAGCCCCTCCGGCCCCGGCTCGTCCGGGAACGCCCAGCGGATCGGATGCGTCACCGAGAAGACGAGACGGCCGCCCGGGCGCAGCACCCGGCGCACCTCCCGCAGCACCTGCCGCGGATCGGCGACGAAGGGCAGCGCCCCGTACGCCGAGCAGGCCAGGTCGAAGGAGCCGTCCGCGAAGGGCAGCGCGCCGGCGTCGGCACACACCAGAGGGAACGATCCGCCGATGCGCAGCGCGTGCTGCAGCTGCCGGTGCGAGATGTCCAGCGCGACCGGACGCGCGCCCTGGGCGGCGAGCCAGCGCGAACACTGGGCCGCGCCGGCGCCGATCTCCAGCACGACCCGCCCCTTCAGCTCCTCCGGCGGGCCGAGCAGCTCCGCCTCCACCTCGTCCAGGCCCTCCGGGCCCCACACGAAGCGGTCGTCGCCGAGGAACGTGCCGTGCTCGGTCTGGTACTCGTCCGCGTTGCGGTCCCACCAGCCCCGGTTGGCCCGGGCGCTCTCAGTGACGTCAGCGTCTCGGCGGGTGGCCTCCGGTTCGGGCGCTTCGGGCTCTTGGATGATCGGCTCCTTCGTCGTACTCTTCCGTCCAGCCCGTCCCCGGTGGTGTCCCAAAGGGGACTTCGCGGGGTCCGCGTGACCTCGGGAGGAAGGACTTGTGCCGGGATTGCGGCGATCCGCCCCGGGTGGGCGGCTTCGCGCATTGACCCTGCCCGGCCGCCCCCGTATGCTACAAGTTGCGCTGCGGGCCTGCGCACCTCAGACGTAGCAGGCTGCGCTCGCATCTGTTGTATGTCCCCTCGGTTGTCGAGGCGCCATCACCAGTCCAATGGTGGGGCGCTTCCTTGGCTGTCCGGCTTCTGCAGAGCGAAACGGGCTCCAGCGTGAGCAGTACCTACGACTTAATGTCCGTACCGGAGCCCTTTTCCACATGACGAGCAGCACCGAGACCACCGCTTCCACCCCGCAGGTAGCGGTCAACGACATCGGTAACGAGGAAGCGTTCCTCGCAGCGATCGACGAGACGATCAAGTACTTCAACGACGGCGACATCGTCGACGGCGTCATCGTGAAGGTCGACCGGGACGAGGTCCTGCTCGACATCGGTTACAAGACCGAAGGTGTCATCCCGAGCCGCGAGCTCTCGATCAAGCACGACGTCGACCCGAACGAGGTCGTCGCCGTGGGCGACGAGATCGAGGCCCTGGTCCTCCAGAAGGAGGACAAGGAAGGCCGCCTGATCCTCTCGAAGAAGCGCGCCCAGTACGAGCGTGCCTGGGGCACCATCGAGAAGATCAAGGAAGAGGACGGCATCGTCACCGGTACCGTCATCGAGGTCGTCAAGGGTGGTCTCATCCTCGACATCGGCCTCCGTGGCTTCCTGCCGGCCTCCCTGGTCGAGATGCGCCGTGTCCGCGACCTCCAGCCGTACGTCGGCAAGGAGCTCGAGGCGAAGATCATCGAGCTGGACAAGAACCGCAACAACGTGGTCCTGTCCCGCCGTGCCTGGCTGGAGCAGACCCAGTCCGAGGTCCGCCAGACGTTCCTCACCACCCTGCAGAAGGGTCAGGTCCGCTCCGGCGTCGTCTCCTCGATCGTCAACTTCGGTGCCTTCGTGGACCTGGGTGGCGTCGACGGTCTGGTCCACGTCTCCGAGCTGTCCTGGAAGCACATCGACCACCCGTCCGAGGTCGTCGAGGTGGGCCAGGAGGTCACCGTCGAGGTCCTCGACGTCGACATGGACCGCGAGCGTGTCTCCCTGTCGCTGAAGGCGACCCAGGAAGACCCGTGGCAGCAGTTCGCCCGCACCCACCAGATCGGCCAGGTCGTGCCCGGCAAGGTCACGAAGCTGGTTCCGTTCGGTGCGTTCGTCCGCGTGGACGAGGGCATCGAGGGTCTGGTCCACATCTCCGAGCTGGCCGAGCGCCACGTGGAGATCCCGGAGCAGGTCGTCCAGGTCAACGACGAGATCTTCGTCAAGGTCATCGACATCGACCTCGAGCGCCGCCGCATCAGCCTCTCGCTGAAGCAGGCCAACGAGTCCTTCGGTGCCGACCCGTCCGCGGTCGAGTTCGACCCGACCCTGTACGGCATGGCCGCGTCCTACGACGACCAGGGCAACTACATCTACCCCGAGGGCTTCGACCCGGAGACCAACGACTGGCTGCCGGGCTACGAGAAGCAGCGCGAGGAGTGGGAGCGCCAGTACGCCGAGGCGCAGGCCCGCTTCGAGCAGCACCAGGCGCAGGTCATCAAGTCCCGCGAGGCGGACGCCCAGGCCGCTTCCGAGGGTGGCGAGGCCGCCGCTCCGGCCGCGTCCGGCGGTTCGTACTCGTCCGAGGGCGGCGACAACTCCGGCGCCCTGGCGTCGGACGAGGCGCTGGCCGCGCTGCGCGAGAAGCTGGCCGGCGGCCAGAGCTGAGCGCACCCCGCTAGCTAGGCACTAGCCGAAACTGTGGGCCCACCCTTCGGGGTGGGCCCACAGTCGTTTCCCCGGCCTCCTCCACAGCGGCGGACAAAGATCGCGTCCGCTGGGAATGCGGGTGCCCCGCGTCACGTTGTGATGTACGGACACAAGGAGGAGCGGTCACTGTGCTTGATCCGCAGGGTTTGTACGCATGGGAGCCGAAGGGCCTGGCCGTGGTGGACATGGCACTCGCCCAGGAGTCGGCCGGCCTTGTCATGCTCTACCACTTCGACGGATACATCGACGCGGGTGAGACCGGCGACCAGATCGTCGACCGGCTGCTCGACTCGCTGCCCCACCAGGTCGTCGCCCGCTTCGACCACGACCGGCTCGTCGACTACCGTGCCCGCCGCCCGCTGCTGACCTTCCAGCGCGACCGCTGGACCGAGTACGAGGAGCCCGCCATCGAGGTGCGGCTCGTCCAGGACACCACCGGAGCGCCCTTCCTGCTGCTGTCCGGACCCGAGCCGGACGTGGAGTGGGAGCGCTTCGCCGCCGCCGTGAAGCAGATCGTGGAGCGGCTCGGGGTGCGCCTGTCCGTCAACTTCCACGGCATCCCCATGGGCGTCCCGCACACCCGGCCCGTGGGCCTCACCCCGCACGGCAACCGTACGGACCTCGTCCCCGGCCACCGCAGCCCCTTCGAGGAGGCCCAGGTGCCGGGCAGCGCCGAGTCCCTCGTCGAGTACCGCCTGATGGAGGCGGGGCACGACGTCCTGGGCGTCGCCGCGCACGTGCCGCACTACATCGCCCGCTCCCCGTACCCCGACGCGGCCCTGACCGTGCTGGAGGCCATCACGGCGGCCACCGGACTGGTGCTGCCGGGCATCGCGCACGCGCTGCGCACGGACGCCCACCGCACCCAGACCGAGATCGACCGGCAGATCCGGGAGGGCGACGAGGAGCTCACCGCGCTCGTCCAGGGCCTGGAGCACCAGTACGACGCAGCCGCCGGCGCCGAGACCCGGGGCAACATGCTCGCCGAGCCGGTGGAGATCCCGTCGGCCGACGAGATCGGGCGGGAGTTCGAGCGGTTCCTGGCGGAGCGGGAAGGCGACAACTGACGGGTCGGCGGGGGGCCTCGGTGCTGATGAGGCCGGGCAGTGCCCTGTCGGTGGCAGGGCCTAAGCTTCCGCTCATGCTGACAGTGGGCCTGACCGGCGGGATCGGTGCCGGCAAGAGTGAGGTGTCCCGGCTGCTGGTGGAGTGCGGGGCCGTGCTGATCGACGCGGACCGCATCGCGCGCGAGGTCGTGGCGCCCGGCACTCCCGGTCTCGCGGCGGTCGTCGAGGCCTTCGGCGAGGAGGTGCTCGCCGCGGACGGCAGCCTGGACCGGCCCAGACTCGGCTCCATCGTCTTCGCCGACCCGGAGAAGCGGGCCGTCCTCAACTCGATCGTGCACCCCCTGGTGGGCGCCCGTTCCCGCGAGCTGGAGCAGGCCGCCGCCGAGGACGCCGTCGTCGTCCACGACGTCCCGCTCCTGACGGAGAACGGCCTCGCGCCGCTGTACGACCTCGTGATCGTCGTCGACGCGCGCCCCGAGACCCAGCTCGACCGGCTGGTCCGGCTGCGCGGCATGACCGAGGAGGAGGCCCGCGCGCGGATGGCCGCCCAGGCGACCCGCGAGCAGCGCCTGGAGATCGCGGACATCGTCATCGACAACGACGTGCCCTTGGGCGAGTTGGAGCGCCGGGTCAGGGAGGTGTGGACCGAGCTCGTGCGTCGCGCCCAGGCCTCCCCGCAGCCGCCCCAGCAGTCGTCCCCGCAGCCGTCTCGGGAATAGCGGGCGGCTCAGGGGGCGTTGAAGGACCCCAGCGAGGGAAGGACTGTGTCGTGCCCGAGACCAGCGGATCGACCGGACGTACTCCCGAGACGCATGTCATCGACTTCCGCGCCGCCGAGCAACTGCTCGCGGCGCGGGACCCGCGTGGCGCGGTGAAGCTGCTCGACGGTGTCATCGCCGCACACCCGGAGAACACCGCCGCGCGGCTGCTGCGGGCGCGTGCCTTCTTCGCGGCGGCGCAGTTGCGCCCCGCCGAGCTGGAGTTCTCCATCGTCCTGGAGCGCGAACCGGACAACGCCTTCGCGCACTTCGCGCTCGCGCGCACCTATCAGCGGCAGGGGCGCCCCGAGCAGGCCAGGCGCCACTTCCGGCTGGCGGCCGCCCTGGATCCGAAGCCGCAGTACCTGGAGGCGGCGCGGTTCGACGCGTGAGCGGGGCGTCTTCGCCGCCTACCTGGACGTGAGTTGTCGCAGTGAGTGTCTGCTACGGACGGTCTTCCGGAGGCCGGGGCGACGGGGGCACGTCGCGTTCGCGCCCTCGCTCCCTCTTTCTCGTCCTCATCCTCATCCGCTTCCGCTTCGGCGACGGGCGGTACGGGGGCGCGCCGTGGTCGTCCAGCGGGCGGTACGGCGGGATGTCCGGGCCGGGTTGGTAGTGCGGGCCCTGGCGGATGTGTCTGAGGATCACGGCCATGTCGATGGCGACGACCAGCGACAGTGCTCCGCAGGCGGCGGCCCAGCCGGGCCGGCCGACGAGTGCGAAGGCGACCGTTCCGAAGATCGCCCACACCAGGCCCCACACGCTCAGCCAGAACCGCGTCCGCAGCGCACTGCGCGCGGTCACCGGCTCACTGCCCGTACGCATAGTGATCACCACTCCTGTTTGAAACGTACTCCTCTGCGCGCGGCCGTACCAAAGGGGGCGGGAGAACCTGTACGACCTCGCGGTACCCCACGAGGACATCAACGACCTGGTCGCTGGCTGCCGACCCGCAGCTGAAGCGGTACCCCACGGGGGACTCCGACGCGCACCTGCGCCCGGCATGTCGCGGAGGGCGGCTGTGTGCTGATCCAGAGGGAGGGCGAGGACTACCACATGAACGTGCCGCGCGAGCGGGTGGACCCCAGCGGCTTCACCGTACGGATCGTGTCGGCGGAGCCGGTCGGCGACGGGGTGGACTCGGTGCGCGCGGAGTACGAGTTCCCCGACGCGGTCTGGACACAGACGTTCCGCGCGCGGCCGCTGACGAAGGAACAGTTCGAAGAGGCGCTCGGCGAGGCGGGCCTGAGGGTGGACCGCTATCTGACGCGTGACCGGATAGGGGTCCGGGCGGTGGCCGTGGGCTAGGGACCGAGGGAAGCGATGAGTTCCGGGGCGGAGGACGGTCCACCCCTGTGACCGCATGCACTGCATGAACCGCATGACCGCACTACGGAACCCATCACCCAGGAGACCCTCATGCCCGAGACCACCGCCCGCGCCGCATCAGCTGCCTCTGCTTCTGCCTCTGCTTCTTCCGCTTCTTCCGCTTCCGTTTCGTCCGGTGCCGTCGTCGCCGAGTCGGCGTCGGTGCGGGGCCGGCCTGCTCGTATCGCGTTGCGCGGGCTTCAGGTGCTGCTCGCGCTGTTCTTCGGGATCGCCAGTGCCCTGCCCAAGCTGGTCGCGCACTCGTCGGCCGTCGAGTCCTTCGACGAGCTCGGCTGGGGCAGCGCGGGCATGTACGCCATCGGAGCGCTCGAACTCGCCGGCGGTGTGGCCCTGTTGATCCCGGTGCTGCAGTCGGTGGCGGCGATGGCGCTGAGCGCGCTGATGGTGGGGGCGTTCGTCGTCCAGGTCACCGTCTTCGACGGGCAGTACGCGGCGACACCGCTCATCCTCATCGTGCCGCTCGCCCTCATCGCCTGGGCGCGTCGCAGACACAACGCGGATCTGCTGCGGCTCGTGCGACGTCGCGGCTGATCGCCTGGTGCGAGGCCGGCAGCGTCCGGGAGGGGCGAGGGGGTCGTCCCGGACGCCGCCGACCCAACCGCTCCGCGCTTGCGGAACGGTTGGGTCGGCCGGCCCGCAGGGCGGGAGGCGTTCAGGGCCTCGGCTTGCCGAGGCCTCCGCCGGGGCCGGCCAGTCCGCGCAGGCGTTCCAGTTCGCGGCGGTCCCGCTTGGTCGGGCGGCCCGCGCCGCGATCGCGGATGCCGGCGGGGGCAACCGCCTCGCGGGGCGGGGGCGGCGGGGAATTGTCGATGTAGCACTGGGCGGCCACCGGGGCACCGACCCGCTTGCGGATCAACCGTGTGACGACGACGATCCGTTCGCGGCCGTCGTGCCGCAGGCGCACCTCGTCGCCGACGCGCACGGCGTGGGCGGGCTTCACTCGCTCGCCGTTCACCCGGACGTGGCCGCCCTTGCAGGCCGCGGCGCCGAGGGAACGCGTCTTGACCAGGCGTACGGACCAGATCCAGCTGTCGATGCGGACGTTCCCGCCGTTCTGCGGACCGGCCGCCTCGGCAGCGGCCACGGCTGCGGCGACCTTGGGGTCCAGGGCCTGCTGCTCCCTTGACCCTGTGGCTGAGTCTTCCGTGCCCGAGGCTGACTCGCCGGAGGCTTCCTGGTCCGAGGGATCAGGGGCTGTGGTCTGTGTGTCCTCAGCACGGGCGGCCCCCGCCTTCGACCCGGCCCCGGCCTTCGCACTGGCCTTCGCCCTGGTCTTCGACCCGGCCCCGGCTTCTGATCCGGCTCCGCGTGTCTCGTCGTACTCCGCACCTTCAGCAGCCATGTCTCCGACCTTAGTCCCCTGCGCCGCCCGGCCGGACGGGATGGTTGTCGGGGGCGCGGCCAGGTGATCGTCGAGACTCCATCAGCAAGTACGGCATTCCCCCGGAGGTTCCCAAAGGAAGTTTTGTAAAAATACTTTTGCAGAGTGCCTGCGAGCACCTACCCTCCCGACATGGCTCGCGATGAAGACAAGCGCGTACTCGACCCCGAGCGGGACTCCGCCGCCCTGAAGGCCCTCACGCATCCCCTGCGTATCCGACTGCTCGGCCTGCTGCGGCAGGACGGTCCCGCCACCGCCAGTGAACTCGCCGTCCGTACGGGGGAGTCGTCGGCCTCGGCCAGCTATCACCTGCGGGTGCTGGCGAAGTACGGGTTCATCACCGAGGCCGAGCACCGCGACGGGCGGGAGCGGCGCTGGCGGGCGGTGCACGCCGTGACGTCCTGGAGCAACGAGGCCATGGAGACCTCGGTGACGGGCCGCGCCTACGTCAGCCTGTCGCGGCGGCGCCAGATCGAGCACCTGGAGGAGTCCCTCGCCCGGTACGAGGCCGACCTTGCCGCCGGACGGCTGGACCAGGACTGGGTGGAGCCGTCCGGGATCAACGACTTCGTGCCCCGTCTGACGCCCGAGTCGCTCACCGAGCTCTGGGACCTGTTCTCCGGCAAACTGGCGGAACTCACCGCCCGCGACGCGGAGGACCCGCGGGCCGAGCGGGTCGTGCTCGTCTGGGCGGGCCTTCCTGCCGCGGCCCGGGACCCGGAGGACTCCGCGCAGGCCGACAGTGAGGACAGCCGGTGAGCGCACAGCCGGTCGGGCCCGCGAGCGAACAGCCGGTGCGCATGAGCGCAACTCCCGAGGCGCTGGCCGCCCGCCGCTACGTCACCGTCTGTGCGCTCTTGTGGCTCCCTTCGGGGTTAGGGCTGGCGCCTTTGATCCCTCTGCTCACCGAACGCGGCATGTCCCTCGCGGCCATCGCGGGCTTCTTCGCCGCCCACTCGCTCACCGCGGCGGCGCTGGAGCTGCCCACCGGAGGGCTCTCCGACGTCCTCGGGCGCCGTGCGGTACTCGCGTCGGCGGGTGTGCTCAACGTGGTGGCCCTGGTCATGGTGGGCCTCGGCACCACCGCCTGGGTGCTCACGGTCGGCCTGGTCCTCAAGGGCGCGGGCCGCGCCCTGGCCAGCGGCCCCGCCGAGGCCTGGTACGTCGACACGGTCCAGACCCACGCCGGGCCCGGCGCCGACCTGCGGACCGGCCTGGCCCGCGGCAGCACCGCGACCTCCGCCGTCCTCGCCGGGGGCATCCTGCTCGGCGGCGCCCTGCCGTGGCTGCTCGGCCTGGGCCCCGACCTCGGTGACCGGCTCAGCGAGGTCACCTCCCGCATCGTGCCGCCCCTGGCCGTTCCGCTGCTGCTCGGCGCTATGGTCGAGGTCGTCTTCGTGGGGTACGTCCTGGCCGCGCTGCGCGAACCGCCCCGCCCGCCGGCCGGGCCGGGCTCCCTCCTGCGAGGCATACGCGGCACCGTCGCGGCCGGGCTGCGCCTGGGCTCCCGCGACGCGCTGGTCCGCCGGATCCTGCTCAGCGCGGGGGCCGTCGGCGGCGCCCTGGGGGCGCTCGAACTGCTCAGCCCCGACCGTGCCGTGGCGCTGACCGGAGGATCGGAGTCGGGGGCGGTGCTCTACGCGGCACTCGCCTGCGCGGGCTTCGTCTGCGCCGGTGCCGGCAGCCACCTCGCGCCGTTCGCCGCCCGGGCGGCGGGCAGCGGCGAGCGGGCGGTGCTGGCCGGGCTGGCCGCCGGCGCGGTCGGTCTGCTGCTCCTCGGCGTCACGGCGGGCGCCGCACAACCGCTCGCCATGACCCTGGCGGTCGTCGGCTTCTGCCTGGTCTACCTCGGTCTCGGCGTGGCGGGGCCCAGCGAGAACGAACTGCTGCACCACCGGGTGCCCAGCGCGGGCCGCGCCACCGCCCTGTCCTTCCAGTCCCTCGCCCTCCAACTGGTCGCCGCGGTCACCGGGCTGATCGTCGGAGCGCTGCGCCCCGGACCGCTGCCGTGGCTGCTGGCAGCTGCCGTACTGCTGTCGGGGACACTGCTGTGGCTCCGCAGGCCCACGACGGACACGGCGCAGAGGCCGTCCTCCGAGGAGCCGGGCGCCCCACGGCCTTCCGTGCACCGGGTACGCGGGTCCGGTTGACGGGGTGACCGGGACGGCCCCCTACCGTGGAGCCATGGAATCCAGCGGCCCCGCCGGTCTTCCCGGACTCGCCGGCCTCGACCGGCGCATCGCCGGCTGCCGTGCCTGCCCGCGGCTGGTCGCCTGGCGGGAGGAGGTGGCCCGGACCAGGCGCGCCGCCTTCGCCGACTGGACGTACTGGGGGCGCCCGGTCCCCGGCTTCGGGCCGCCCGACGCCCGGCTGCTGATCGTCGGGCTCGCGCCCGCCGCCCACGGCGGCAACCGCACGGGCCGGATGTTCACCGGGGACCGCTCCGGCGACGTCCTCTACCAGGCGCTGTACGACGTCGGCCTCGCCTCGCAGCCCACCTCCGTGCACGCCGACGACGGCCTGGAGCTGTACGGCGTGCGCGTCACCGCGCCCGTGCACTGCGCCCCGCCCGCCAACAAGCCCACCCCCGAGGAACGGGACACCTGCCGGCCCTGGCTCGTGCGGGAACTGGGGCTGCTGCGTCCCACACTGCGGGCCGTGGTGGTGCTCGGCGCCTTCGGCTGGCAGGCCGCGCTGCCCGCGTTCGCGCAGGCGGGCTGGACCGTGCCCCGGCCCCGCCCCGCCTTCGCCCACGGCGCCCACGTGGACCTCGACGGCCTCCACCTCTTCGGCTGCTTCCACGTCAGCCAGCGCAACACCTTCACCGGCCGGCTCACCCCCGCGATGCTGCGGGAGGTGCTGCGGACGGCGGCGGAGGCGGCCGGGCTGGGAGACGGCGGCGCCGAGGACGAGGTGACGGCGAGGTCGTAGCGGCACGTGCCTTGCGCGCCTGGCCCCTGCTTCTAGGGCAGTTCGGCCTCCTCGCCGAACAGGTGCCGTACCGTCGAGCGGTAGTTGGTCCGTACATGGGTGCGGGCGTGCGCGCGGGCCCGCTCCGGGTCGCCGGAGGCGATCGCGTCGAACAACTCCCTGTGCTCCACGAGGAGTTGTGGCCACTCCTCGTTCCGCCGGGTCATCCAGCGCAGGCGGCCTGCGACCGGCTCCAGGGCGGCGGTCAGCAGGCTGTTGCCCGCCATGGCCACGATGCGGTCGTGCAGACGGCTGTTGACGTCCGTGATCATCTCGGCGTCCCCGGCCCGGGTGGCGTTGGCCGCCAGGTCCAGCAGCTCGGCGACCCCGGCCAGGTCCTCCGGTGTCGCCCGCGCCGCGGCCAGCCCCGCCGCGTACACCTCCAACGCCTCGCGCAGCTCGAAGAGTTCCTTCACGTCCGTCGGTGTCAGCCGGCGCACCACCGTGCGGCGCGGTGTCTCGAAGTGGACGAAGCCCTCGGCGACCAGGGCGCGGATCGCCTCCCGGACCGGCACCCGGGAGACCCCGAAACGCTCCGCCAGCTCCCGTTCGACCAGCCGGTCGCCGGGGCGGAGGCGGCCCGCGATGATCTCCTGGCGCAGAGCCGCCAGGACGCGTTCGCGTACCGCTCCCAGGGGTTCGATCTTCGTCATGAGGTCATCTTCGCCGACTCGGGGTGGCTTTTACCGAGCGTTAACAAGAGCGACATCGGTCGGAACGGTTGACGGGAGGACCATGACCGCAGTTTGGTATACCAAACGTCCCCCGCAGCGGTCCTGCTTCGTCCCTCCGCGCAGCATTCCTCCTCCGTCCCCTCGCTCAGGGAGGCCCCGTGTCCCTCGCCGACCGTGCCGAAGCCACCGGCACAGCAGCGTTCGTCCCCGACCCCAGGCTCACCAACGAAGACCTCGCGCCCGCGGGCAAGCGCAACTGGAAGGTCTTCGACCTGTTCGCCATGTGGATGTCCGACGTCCACAACCTCGGCAACTACACCTTCGCCGCCGGACTGCTCTTCCTCGGCATGAACGTCTGGCAGATCTTCACCTCCCTGCTCGTCGGCTTCGTGCTCATCTACATCGGCATGAACTGGATGGGGAGGATCGGGCAGCGCCACGGCGTCCCCTTCCCCGTCGTCAGCCGCATCAGCTTCGGCGTCTGGGGCGCGAACATCCCGGCGCTGATCAGGGCCGTCATCGCCATCATGTGGTACGGCATCCAGACCTACCTCGCCTCCGTCGCCGTGAACGTGATGCTGCTGGCGGCCTGGCCGGGCCTGGAGTCCTGGACGCACAGTTCCTTCCTCGGCCTCGACGCCCTCGGCTGGGTCTCCTTCATCGCCCTCTGGCTGGTCCAGGCGGCGATCATCAGCCGGGGCATGGAGTCGGTCCGCAAGTTCCAGGACTTCTGCGGCCCCGCCATCTGGCTGGTCATGATCGCGCTGGCCGTCTGGATCCTCGCCAAGGCCGGCTGGACCATCTCCCTGACCACCACCCCGCACCCGGTCTCCGTCGGCGAGCAGTGGCGCCAGTGGTTCGGCGCGATCGGCCTGGTGCTGGCCACCTACGGCACGCTGATGCTCAACTTCTGCGACTTCTCCCGCTTCTCGCCCGACTACCGGACCGTCAAGCGCGGCAACTTCTGGGGCCTGCCGGTCAACTCCACGGCCTTCGTGATCGTCTCGGTGATCGTGACGGCCGGCGCCTTCGAGGTGTTCGGCAAGGAGATCACCGACCCCGCCTACCTCGTCGCCGAGATCGGCAACACCTGGGTGCTGGTGCTCGGCGCGCTGACGTTCGCCATCGCCACCATGGGCGTCAACATCGTCGCCAACTTCGTCTCCCCGGCGTACGACCTCGCCAACGTCTGGCCGCAGAAGATCACCTTCAAGGTCGGCGGCATGATCAGCACGGTGGCCGCGCTGGTGGTGACCCCGTGGAACCTCTTCTCGAACCCCACCGTCGTCAACTACTTCCTCGGCGGCCTCGGCGCGTTCCTCGGCCCGCTGTTCGGCGTGATCATGCTCGACTACTTCTGGGTCAAGCGCGGACGGATCGACGTCGACCAGCTCTTCAGCGCCGCGCCGGGATCTCCCTACTACTACCGCAAGGGCGTCAACCCCAAGGCGCTGTGGGCGTTCCTGCCGGCGGCGGGGGTCGCGGCGGTGCTCGCACTGGTGAAGACCTTCAGCGATGTGGCGCCGTACTCCTGGTTCATCGGCACGGCGCTGGCGGCCGGGCTGTACTGCGTGCTGTGCCGCGGCGAGCGCACCCCCGCCGGGGAGGTCTGAGGAGCGTGCGGATCGTCGTCACCAACTGCAACACCACGCAGGAGATGACCGAGGAGATCGTGCGAGGTGCCCGGGCCGCGGCAGGCCCGGGCACCACCGTCGCCGGGCTGACCCCCGCATGGGGCCCGGAGTCCGCGGAGGGCTGGCTGGACAGCTACCTGTCCGCAGCGGCCGTCATCGACACGCTGCGCACCTACGACGGACCGCCGTACGACGCCGTCGTCATGGCCGGGTTCGGGGAGCACGGGCGCGAGGGCGTCCGGGAACTGGTGGACGTACCGGTCGTCGACATCACGGAGGCCGCGGCGCATCTGGCCTGCCTGCTCGGGCGGCGCTACGGGGTCGTCACCACGCTGGAACGGTCGCGCGGGCAGATCGAGGACAGCCTGGAGACGGCGGGCGTCGGCCGCAACTGCGCCGCCGTCGTCGGCACGGGGCTGAGCGTGCTGGACCTCGGCGACGACGAGCGTACGGAGGCGGCCTTCCTGGCCGCCGCCGAGCGGGCCTGCGCGGCCGGCGCCGAGGTGCTGGTGCTGGGCTGCGCCGGGATGACCGGGTTGCAGCGGGCGGTGGGGGAGAAGCTGGGCCTGCCGGTCGTCGACGGCGTCTCGGCGGCGGTCCGTCTCGCGGAGTCCCTGGTGGCGCTGGGGCTGACGACGAGCCGGGCCGGGAGTTACGCCAGGCCACTGCCGAAGCGGCGGGTGTGGGGCGGGGGTCCCGCGGGCTGAGTCGGGAGCCTGGCGGGTGCGGGCGGGCCCGGGCGTGGCGGCCGGCGCAGCGCACCTCCGTGCCACCGCCGGTCAGGTGCCCTCCGGCACCACGGCCGTCGCCGTGATCTCCACGAGCTGCCCGGGGTAGCCCAGGCAGGCCACGCCCACCAGTGTCGACGAATGGGGCCCCGCGCTGAGCCCCGACGCCTGGACGACCTCCCAGACGGCGGACAGCACCTCCGGCTCACCGCTCACCACGTACACGTCCGTCACCACGACATGGGCGAAGTCGCTGCCGACCGCCCGCAGTTGCTCACCGAGGTTGGCGAGCACCTGCTCGGCCTGCCGCACGGGATCCCCCGGCCCGACGAGGTGCCCGTCGCCGTCGAGCGGAACGGACCCGGCGAGAAGGGCCAGTTTCGTCCCCGCCTCGACCACCGAGGCGTGCGCGTAGCGGGGCGGTGGGAAGAGACCCGGGACGGTGACACGCCTCACCATGAAGGCTCCGATCTGTTGTGGCTCAAGCCTCACCGGCCGGATTCGTCGGGGCTCCTCCGAGCCTCGGGAGGCCGCGGCGGCCGTGGTGCCGGCAGGTCGATCAGATCGCTGACGCCCGCCACCTGTTGCAGGGTCCGCGCCAGCGACACCAGCGTCTGCCGCACCGTCGCGATCTCTCGGCGCAGTTCCTCCGCGTGCTCCCACTGCCGCTCGTGCGCCACCGGATCCCGGCCCGGCGGCCGCTGGGACTCGTAGGCGGTCAGGCGGGGATGCCACTGGGCGAGCAGTGGACGCAGCACGCGGTTGAGGACGGTCACGGCCAGGATGCCGAAGCTGACATGGCCGGGTGCCAGCGGCGGAGCGACGTCGGGGCCGTAGCGGCGCAGGATCTCACGGGTCGTGGTGAAGAAGGTGTACAGGGACGACAGGGCCTCGCGCAGGAAGCCCTCGTCCGGTTCGAGTTCCTCGACCGACACCCGCGTGACCAGCTCCAGGTACAGCTCCCAGGCCGCGCTGCGCTCCGCGTCGGCTGGTTCCCAGGTGCCGGAGATCTCGCCGACGAAAGGAATCGTCAGCTTGGCCGTTATCTGCGCGGGCCCGGCCGGCCGTCGCCTGCGCTGTCTGTTCGCCATGATCACCCTCCCCCGTACACAGTAGGGCAAGCCGCCGGACCGGACGTCCTCCTCGGCCACTCCCGGCCATCCCCGTCGGCACGAGCCGGTTACGCTGGCCTTCCCCGGCACCAGGAGGGAGGCACCCATGGCAGCGCCGAGCGAGCCGGAGCGGAGGGCGGCCTTCGACATCCAGGTCGAGCTGGTCACCCGGGTCGGGGTGCAGGAACTGCCACCGGGCACGGGCAGCCTGCGCGAGGCCCTGGACTCCCTCAAGTCGCTGATCGACATCACCCTCGCGACCCTGCGCACCTACGGCATCGCCCCGGATCGCGGTTCCGGCACCGGCGCTCCGACCGTGCAGAGCCTCGCCCAGTCCCTGGTCGACGACATCCTCAGCCCTTTCACCAGCACCTGGCATCCCCGGCTGGCCGCCCACGAGGCCCGGTGCCCGGCGGGCGCAGCCCCCGTCGACCACGAGGCGGCCTGGCCGGAGGCGGCGGCGATGCACGGGGAACTGGCGGCGCTGCGCGAGCCGTTGATGCGGATCGTGTCGGGGCTCGGCGGGATCTCGGGAGCGGACTTCGGGACGGCGGCGAGGGGCTGACGACGGCTGCGAGGTCATCACGTGGGTCCACGCCGTCCGTACGGGGGTACGGCCATGAATGTCTCGCGATGCCCCCACCGCCCCCGTACCCTTCTCGCGGTTCCCATCACCGCGTTCCCACCACCCCCGACCGACAGGAGCCGCAGCAGTGCCCGTGTCCACGGACCAGGCGTTCCTCGACGGTGTCGCCGACCGGCTTGCCGTTCTCCCGACGGTGACGGCCGTGACCCTCGGGGGGTCCCGGGCCCTGGGCGCCGAACGGCCCGACAGCGACTGGGACTTGGCGGTCTACTACCGGGGGGCCTTCGACCCCGGCGACCTGCGCGCGGTCGGGTGGGAGGGCGAGGTGTCCGAGGTCGGTGACTGGGGCGGCGGCGTCTTCAACGGCGGTGCGTGGCTGACGATCGAGGGGCGGCGGGTGGACGTCCACTACCGCGATCTCGACGTCGTCGAGCACGAGCTGGCCGAGGCGGAGCAGGGACGTTTCCGCGTGGAGCCGCTGCTGTTCCACCTGGCCGGCATCCCCAGCTACCTGGTCGTCGCCGAACTCGCGATCAACAAGGTGCTGCGGGGGCAGCTGCCCCGCCCCGCGGACTATCCGTCAGCGCTGCGCGGCACCGCGCCGGACCGCTGGCACGGCATGGCCGCCGCGACCCTCGCCTACGCCAAGGCGGGCCACGCCCCCAGGGGCGCCCTCACGCAGGTCGCGGGCGCCATCGCCCTCGCCGCGACGCAGACGGCGCACGCGGTGCTGGCGGCGCGAGGGGAGTGGGTCACCAACGACAAGGGGCTCGTCGAACGCGCCGGGCTGGCCGAAGTCGACGCGGTGGTGAACCGGTTGACTCCGGAACCCGACGCCTTGGCCGATGCGGTCACGGCAGTGGAGGAACTGCTGGGGCGGGCGGTGGCGGCGTCCCGGCTGGCTGGGACGCCTCCTGCGCCGGCCGGTCGCCGCTCTCGTCGTCCGCCGACCGGCTGATACGCACAGCGCCTGCGGTGACGCAGAGATCACAGCGGGACTACGTCGCAGAGCGGAGCCGTGGGCATGCATCGGGGCGGTCCTCCGGCGTCGGCCCCACCCAGCACCACTCAGCCCCCCCCGCAAGGAGTGATGCGCGCCATGAGCGCTCTGGCGACATCGTCCGCCCCCACCGCACCCGGAGGACTCCCGCTGATCGGGCACGGTCTTCGACTCGCCCGGAACCCGCTGCCGTTCATCGACTCCCTGCGGGCGCACGGCAGCGTGGTGTGCGTACGCAGAGGCCGAGGGATCCCTCCTCGCCTTCGGTGACGGCCGTCGCAAGTGCATCGGCGAGAACTTCGCCTGGGCACAGCTGCGGATCGGCCTCGCGACCATCCTCCAGACGTGGCCGGTGTTCGCGCCCACGGCCACGCGGACGCCGTGCCCCGAGGCCGTCGTCACCGTCAAGCCCGACGTCCTGACCATGACGTTCCACCGGGAGGCACCCGGCGGCTGACGGCGTCAGGGAACCAGAGGCCGGGCACGAGTCCCGCTCGTGCCCGTGAGCCTGCCCCGCCCCGATTGCGTTCATAAAGAACCCGGCTTTCACGCCGATCGTCACATCCCGGCAATACAACCGTTCCCGTCCCACGCCGCACGCCCCCTACCGTGGACACCACACCCCGGCCCGGCCACCGTCGCCCGAAGGCTCACCCCTGCCCTCGACCCGACGACAGGAGCCCCGTGTCCCGCCGCCTCTCCCTCGCACCGCCGCCCTGGCTCGCCCACGCGCTCCGCGCACAGCGCGGTCCCGTCCCCTGGAGCGCGGTCACCCGAGGCGCGCTCTCCGGCGGACCGCTGCTCCTGGCCGCCGTCCTGGCCGGCCGCACCTCCCTCGGTGTCCTCGCCGCCATCGCCGCCATGCTCGCCGGCATCAACGACCGGCCGGGCAGCCGCCGGGCCTCCGTCGAGCGGCTCGGCGGACCCGCGCTGGCCGGGGCCGCCGGGCTGCTCGTAGGCACGTACGGCGGGCAGAGCGTGGGAGCCGTCGCGCTGACGCTGCTGTTCACCGGGCTCGGGCTCGTCGCCGGCGGCGTCAGCGCCATCGGGCCCGTCGCCTCCAGCGCCGGGACCCAACTCCTCGTCGGCACCGCCGTCGGGGCCGGAATGCCCTTGCCGGACAGCGGCTGGCAGCAGGCGCTGGCCTTCCTCGCCGGGGCCGGGTGGCTGCTCGCGCTGCGGCTCGTGCTGCCCACCCCCGGCTCCCTCGCCGGGGACTTCCGGTTCGACGGGGAGCGGGAGGCCGTCGCCGGTGTGTACGAGGCCATCGCCGCGCTGCTCGACGCCGTTGCAGGGCCCGATGCCATCGCCCGCCGTGCCGCGCTCACCGCCGCGCTCGACCACGCGCAGGACGCGCTCGCCGGCCCCCGCCTGCGGCGGTACGCCTCCTCCTCCGCCGAGCGGCGGCTGCACGCGCAGTACGCCGCCGCCCTGCCCCTCGCCGAGGCGGCCACCGCACTGGCGTGGGCCGGGGAACCCGTCCCCGAGCGCTCCTCCGAGGGACCGCGCCGACTCGCCGCCGCCGTACGGGAGAACAGCCACACCGGGCCGCTGCCCGCGCCCACCCGTTCGGTGCCCGCCCTGCGGGCCCTCGACGACGCCCTGCTGCACGCCGCCGAGGTCTTCGACCGGGGCAAGGGCGGTCACCTGCACACCCGGCGGCGCGGCGCCCGGGACCTGGTGCGCACCGCCTTCGGCAGCGCGGGGCGGGAGTACGGGCTGCGGGTCGCGCTCTGTTTCGGGGCCAGCGCGGCCGTCGCCCAGGCGCTGCACCAGGCCCGGTGGTACGGGCAGCACGAGCACTGGTACTGGCTGCCCGCCACCTCGGTCTTCCTCGTCAAGCCCGACCTCGGGCCGTTGGCGTCGCGGGTGCTGAGCCGGGCGGCCGGGACCGTCCTCGGGGCGCTCGTCTTCGCCGGGTTCGCAGCCGTCCTGCCCCGGCCGGAGGGACTGATCGCGCTGGTCGCCGTCAGCGGCGCGCTGATCCCCGTCGCCACCCGGCACTTCGCCGCCCAGACCGCCGTCGTCACCGTCCTCGTCCTCGCGCTGGTGATGGTCGGCGGCGAACCGCAGGCCTCCGCCAGCCGGATCGGCGAGACGCTGCTGGCCTGCGCGATCGTGCTGATCGTCGGGCACCTGCCGATCCCGGGCCAGCGGGCCGGGGGAGTACGGGCCCGGCTCGCGGCGGCGAGCGACGCCGCGCACGCCTACCTCGTCCACGTGCTGGGCGAGGCCGACGCCCCGCGCATCGGCACGGCGGGGACACCGTCCGACCACCGCGCCACCCGCTGGACCCTCCGACGCGAGGCCTACCGGACCCTGGCCGAGGCCCGCACGGCCGTCTCCCTCACCGCGCACGAACTGCCCGCCCTCGCCCGGCACGCCGAGGGCGCGGACGAGGTCGCCGCCCTCCTCGAACAGCTCGTCGACACCACGACCGCCTGCGCCGTCCACCTCGACGACACAGGCCGCCTCTCGGCCCGGCACACCGAGCGCCTCCGCGCCCTCCTCGACGAACTCGCCGGACACCAGCGGAACATCGGACTGCCCGTGCTGCCGGACGTCCCGCGCGCCGTGTGACCCGAGTCGGTTACAGCAGCGAACCGCTGTCGCGATGTTCCGTCAGGGCGGACGCCGGGCCACCACGGCCACCAGGCTGCTGCCCGTGGCTGCCGTCGCCGCACGCACCTCGGTCGTGAAGCCGTGGGACGCGACGAGCGGGGCCACCTTCCCGGCGATCTCCTCGGCCCGCCGCGCGTCCGGCGGCTCCCAGCACAGGCACAGGGTGCCGGCCGGGGTCAGCCATCTCCGCAGCGCGGCCAGTTCACGGTCCGGGGAGCGCACCCAGAAGACGTTCACGTTGACCGCGAGGATCCGGTCGAAGGAGTCGTCGGGGAACTCCGCCGCCTCCAGGGCCACCGCATGGAAGGTGTCCCGGCCGTCGGGGTGACGGCGCCGGGCCGCCTCCACGGCCGTGGCCGACCGGTCGAGGCCCGTCACCGTTCCCGTCGTGAGGCGCGCGCGGATCAGCCCGGCCGCGACACCCCGGCCGCACCCGATCTCCAGGACCCGGTCGTCCGGGGCCGGATCCAGGACCCGCACGGCCCACGTCAGACGCTCGGGAACAGACCCGGACGCCATGACTCAGCCCTCCACCCGCACCCACACCGGCGCGTGATCCGACCCCGCCGCCCCGCGCCGCTCCGCCGGATCCGGCCCGATCGACGGCAGGCGCGGCGCGCCGTCGCCCGGCAGGCCCGTGCCCGCCGCCGTCACCCGGTGGACCAGACGGTGACTCACCAGCACATGGTCGATCAGCTCGCGTCGCCCGGAGGTGACACGGGAGTAACGCTGCTCAGCGGGGATCAGCGGCGCCACGTCCCACAGCCGCAGCGCGTCGCCCTTGTCGGCGACCTCGTACCCGGGCGTGCCGATCTCCGAGCCGGGCGGGCCGAACAGGATCTGGGTGGTCGCCGCCCGCACCTCGTCGTTGAGGTCGCCCAGGACCGCCACGTCCCGTGCCCGGCCGTCCCCGGCCAGCAGTTCGTCCGCGAGGGCGCGCAGCGCCGCCGCCTCGGCCGCCCGCCGGTAGAGGGCGTAGGCGCCGTAGCGGGCCCGTTCACCCTCGTCGTGCGGATGGAACCGGCCGTCCGGATACGACAGCAGCTTCGACTTCAGATGACAGACGGCCACCCGCAGCGGGCCGTCCACGCTCTCGACCTCCACCGCCAGGAAGCCGCGCCCCGCCTGCGCCGTCGTCAGACCCGAGTCGTCCGCCTGCACCGGGCCCAGCTTCGCCGGGAACGCCTTGGTGTCGGCCACGACCACCGGCTCCGCGCGGCTGAGGAAACCGACCCTGATGCCCCGCCCGTCCGCGTGCTCGGAGAGCGCGATGTGCCAGTCGTCGTCCAGCATCCCGGCCAGGTCCTCCAGGGCGGCGGGCTCCCCGACCTCCTGCACGCCGAGCAGCGTCGGGTCGAGCTCCGTGATCACGGCGGCCAGGGCGGCGAGCTTCGACTCGTAGGCGGCCCGGTCCTTCGGGCCGTACGGACCGCCGGGCCGGTAGAGGTTCTCCAGGTTCCAGGTGCCGAGGAGCATGCCGGGCTCCTTTCAGGGGCTGACGACAACGCCGTACGTTGGCGTCATGACGCTTCCCCGCGCCGAGCTCATCATCACCGGATGCACCGTTCTCTTGCACGACGATCAAGAGCGGATCGGATGGGAGGAGGACGCCGCGATCGTCGTACGGGGAGGGGCCGTCGAGTCGGTGACGACCGCCGCGGCCGTCCGGGACACCCCGGCGGCCGAACGCATCGACGCACGCGGCCAGGTGGCGCTGCCCGGGCTCGTCAACTGTCACACCCACGCCCCGATGGTCGCGCTGCGCGGGCTCGCCGAGGACCTGCCCACCGAGCGGTGGTTCAACGACGTCGTCTGGCCCGTCGAGTCCAACCTCACCGAGAAGGACGTCGAACTGGGCGCGCGGCTGGCGTGCGCCGAGATGATCCGAGGCGGGGTCACCTGCTTCGCCGACCACTACTTCACCATGGACACGGTCGCCGCCGTCGTCGTCGAGTGCGGCATGCGGGCCCTGCTGGGCCAGGCCTACTTCTCCTCCCAAGGGCCCGAAGGGCGGGAGGACTCCCTGGAGTTCGCGCTGCGGCACCGAGGCTCCGCAGGGGGCCGCATCACCACCGCCCTCGCCCCGCACGCCCCCTACACCGTGACCGACGCCGACCTCGCCGCCACCGCCGGCCTCGCCCGCGAGCACGGCCTGCCGGTGCACCTCCACGCCGCCGAGAACCGCGACCAGACCGACACCAGCCTCGTCCGGCACGGCCGCACCCCCGTCGAGGTCCTGGCGGACACCGGCATCCTCGACGCCGACGTCCTCATCGCGCACGGCACGGGCATCACCGAGCGCGACCTGCCGGTCCTGGCACGCGCGGGCGGCCGCGTCGCCGTCGCCACCGCGCCCCGGGGCTACCTGAAGTTCGCCTGGCCCACCACCACCCCGATCCGTGCCCTGCGCGACATCGGCGTCCCCGTCGGACTCGCCACGGACGGCGCCGCCTCCAACAACTCCCTCGACGTGTGGGAGTCCATGGCGCTCACCTCGCTGATCCAGAAGTCGACCGAGGGCGACCCCCGCTGGTTGACCTCCCGCCAGGCCCTGCACCACGCCACACTGCAGAGCGCCCGGGCCGTCGGCCTGGGAGAGGAGGTGGGCAGCATCGCGCCGGGACGCAGGGCCGACATCATCCTCGTCGACCTCACCGGCCCGCACACCCAGCCCGTCCACGACCTGCCCGCGACCCTGGTGCACAGCGCCCGCGCCGCCGACGTGCGCACCACGATCGTCGACGGCCGGGTCCTCATGCGCGACCGGCACCTGCTGACCATCGACGTCCCCGCCGTCGTCGGGGAACTGGAGGAGCGGCTGCCCGCCCTGGTGGACCGCGGCCACGGCAGGCGCGTCCAGCAGTACGACACCTGAGAGGTCTTGTGAGGCGCCTGTGGAAAGTGAGCGCCCTCACGGTCACGGTACGTGCGGCTGCCGACACGACTGGTCATGCGAACGGCCGTGTGGCTGAGACTTCTCTCACACTTGGCGGTGAACGGGTGTCAACTACGTCTCAGTACCGTCACCGGGCGAGGCCTTTTCCCCATGATTGGCGTTTAACTCTACGAGTACAGCGCTACATGGAGGTGCAGGGTGAACGGGCGAACGGTGCTCGAACGCTTTCCCGCCGGTGGGCCGCGTGGCTCGTGGCCGGCGGAGGAGTTCGCGCAGGCGCGGCGTCTGGAGGGCCTGCCCGCTGAGGTTGTCATGGACCTCGCGACGGACATGTTCCTGGTGATCGTGCGGAGCGGCGACGGGGCCGACGCCACTGCCTGACGTGCGGCTCACCCCGCCTCCGGCGCCCTCGCGGCCGGGGCGGGCGGCCGGGTGAACTGTTCCGCTTGGAGCGCGTACAGCTCCGCGTAGAGGCCGCCGGTGGCCAGCAGCTCGTCGGGTGTGCCGGACTCCACCAGCCGGCCCTGGTCCAGCACGTGCACCAGGTCCGCGTGGCGCACGGACGCCAGCCGGTGGGTGATCAGCACGACCGTCTGTCCGCCGTCGGCCAGGGCCCGGATCCGGTCGAAGACCTCCAGCTCGGCCCGGGCGTCCAGGGCCGCCGTCGGCTCGTCCACGATCAGGATGCGCCCGTTGCGGAACGCGGCCCGGGCGATGCCGAGCCGCTGCCACTGGCCGCCCGACAGCTCGTGTCCGCCGCTGAAGTCGCGGGCCAGCAGGGTGTCCAGCCCGCGCGGCAGGTCCGCGACCACACCTTCGGCCCCGGCCTCGGCGACCGCCGCGGCCAGGCGTTCCTCGCTCAGTGGCGCCGAGGGGCGGCCCACGGCGACGTTCACCCGCGCCGTGAACGGCCACCGCTTGAAGTCCTGCGCCACCATCGCGATGCGCTCGGCGATCCGGTGCCGGTCCATGGTCGCCGCGTCCACGTCGTCCCACAGGATCCGCCCCTTCTCCGGCACGTACAGACCGGCGAGCAGCTTGACCAGGGTCGTCTTGCCGGAGCCGTTCTCGCCGACCAGCGCGACGATCCGGCCCAGGGGCAGGGTGAGGGTGATGTCGTCGAGGGCGGGGCGGGCCGCGTCGCCCGGGTAGCGGAACGTGACGTTCTCGAAGCGGATCTCCCTCGGATCCTCCGGCAGCGGCCGGCCGCCGACCGGGATGGCCCGCTCGGCCGCCTCGGCGTACAGCTTCTCCAGGTCCCCGACGAACAGGGCCTCCTCATGGAGCTGGTTGACCTCCAGGACCAGGGTGTCCAGACTCGCCGAGCCGGTGCGGATCGCGATCACGGCCGTACCCGCGACCGACAGTGCCATCGCCCCGGCCAGCAGCAGAGCGCCGAGCGTCGCGTACGTCGCCGCCGTCGCCAGCCCCGTCCAGGCCGCCGCGACCAGCCCCGTACGGGCCGCCAGCCGGGCCAGCCGGGCCTGCTCCGCCTCCGCGGTCTCCGACATGGCGCGGAAGTGACGCAGCAGGAACGGGCCCACGCCGTGCACACGGATCTCCGGAGCGGCCGCGGGCTCGGTGAGCAGACCGCTGATCAGATGGCCCGCCCGGGCGTGCTGCACCCAGATGTGGAAGGAGGCGTAGCGGCGCCGGGCGATCGTCAGGGCGCTCCAGGCGCTCGGCAGCGTCATCGTCACCAGCAGCGGGAGCAGCACCGGATGCAGCACGGTCAGCACGCCGGCCGCCGCGATCAGCGAGATCGCCGCGTTCGCCACACGCGTGCCGTACATGATCATGCGGCGGGCGGAGGAGGCGCCGTACTGGGCAGTGTCCAGCAGCTTGTGGAAGGCGTGGTCCTCGATCGCGGCCAGCTCCACGGCCGCCGCCCGCTCCAGGTACAGCTCGGTCGCCACCCGCTCCACCTTGGGCTCCAGTCGCCCGGTGGCGTAGGTGCTCGCGGCCCGCAGGAGCGTCGCGAGCAGCATCACGGCGGCCACCGTGACCAGGGCCGGAACGGCCCCGCGCAGCCGGTCCTCGATCGAGCCGCCGCCCATCAGCCGGGCGAGCACGCTGTTGACGGCCAGCAGACCCACCGCCTGTGCGACACCCCGGGTGACCTCGGCGGCCAGCACGGTCCGCGCGGCACGCGGGTCGGCCTGCCGGGCGAGCCGGAGGCCGGCGGCCAGCAGTGCGGGCAGCCGCGTGATCAGGGCCCGGAAGCTCAGCTCCAGGAAGGCGCCGTGGTGCTGGTTCCAGCCCGTGTCGTAGCGCAGCGGGCCGCCGAACAGCAGCCGCTCGGACTCCGACAGCGGCGGCTCGTCCGCCTGCGGCTTCTTCGCGCTCCGACCCGGACGCCCCTGCCTCTCCCGTCCGCCCGAGTCCTGTGTCGCACCCACCGTCGACCTCCCCCGATCCACGCCCCCGGACGAACGGCACTATCGCGGCGTGAGGCCGAACGGGCCAGGGCGCACACCGGGGCGCCGGAAGCGCGTGGGCGTACGACCTGGGGGAGGGCGGGCCTGGCGACGGGGCGGGGATCCAGGCGGAGGGGGGGCGCGGGAGGGAGGCTGTCCCGAGGAAGCCGGGCGTCGTGACGCTACGCGCTGACCGGACGCGACCAGGCAGGAGTCGTCCCCGTCAGTCGGCACAGGGCCAGGTAGAGGGGGATCGGCGGGGTGTACGGGAGCGTGCCCTCCGGCCGGTGGATGAGGCCGGGCAGGTCCGGGGTGTCCGGCACCACCGCACCCGTGGCGTATCGCGCCGGCGCGGGCCACTCCAGGGCGTAGTCGGAGTCGGACGGCACGAGCCACCACCAGTGCGCCTCGTCGGCGTAGACGCACCCCACGCGCGGCAGCCGGGTGATGAGCAGAGGTCCGAAGCGGGCGGGCACGGCCACCGCGTCGCAGCCCAGCGGGGCGGTCATGCCGTCGGGCACGGGCAGCCTCCGCAGCGTGCCCGGGGGGCCCAGCCCGCGCTGCAGCCGGACCAGCCTGTCCAGGTTCAGCACCCGGCCGGACCGGTTCCTCACACGCTGCCCCTCTCCGGGTTCCGTTCGGCCGGGGGGACCCCGGACTCCCTGGGGCCCTCGGTGCCGCGGGTGTGCTCGTCGTCCGAGCCGCCCGACGTGCCCGGCTTGGGCCGGGTGCCCCAGCCCAGGTCGTTGCGGGGTTCGGCGGGACCGCGCGGGGTCTCGCCCTTGCGCGGCAGCTCCGCCCAGACCAGCAGCCCGGGACCGTGTTCATGGGCGCCCCAGGCGTGGCAGAGGGAGTCGACGAGAAGCAGTCCCCTCCCGTGCTCCTCCTCGGGGCGCCGCCGGGTGGCCGCGTGGAGCCGGCCCGGGGCGCAGCCCTCGTCCCGCACGGCTATGCGCACGAGGTCGTCGCCGTCGTGCAGCTCGCAGACTATGTGGGTGCTGGCGGTGTGCACGATGGCGTTGGTGACCAGCTCGGAGACCACCAGAACCGCGGTGTCGCAGGTGTCCTCGCACACCGACCAGACGGTCAGTCGGGCGCGCGTCAGGCGTCTGGCCTGCGCCGGAGAGCCCGGATGTGCGGCCAGTTCGAAACGGAACCGGCGCTCGGCAGTGGCCCCACCAAGGCCGACTCCCGCTGCTTCACCGAGGCCGAGGAGACCTGGGGCGGCGTCTGTTCCTAAGGGCGCGGACGGAATCACGCTTGCCACTATCGCCCCGTCGGGGACAGGTTGGCAAGTGTCACTCTGGAATTTACAGAGTGCTGTGTGACGGTCTGGAAGGCCGTGGCACACTGCTCGCAACAGCACCTCGCGCGGCGCCAATTGGGATCGACTCGAAGGAGAGTTCGTACCGGGTCCTGTGTCACACGGTTCGAACCTCGCCTTCGAATAGGTCTTCGAGCGGCGCCGTCGGGCTGTCAGGAATTTTTTGCTGGAGGTGGAGCGTGAGCGAGCCGCGGTCCGCGCCGACGGTAGGCCAGGTGGTCCTCGGGCGGCGCCTGCTGGACCTTCGGGAACGCGCCGGGCTCAGGCGGGAGGAAGCCGCCCGCATCCTGCGTGTCGCGCCCGCCACCATCCGCCGGATGGAGACGGCCGAGGTCGCGCTCAAGATCCCCTACCTCCAGATGCTCCTGCAGGCGTACGGCGTGCTCGGGGAGGAGGCGGACGCCTTCGTGCGGCTGGCCGAGGAGGCCAACAAGCCCGGCTGGTGGCAGCGGTTCCACGACATCCTGCCCAACTGGTTCTCGATGTACGTCAGCCTGGAGGGCGCGGCCGCCCTCATCCGCTCCTACGAACCCCACTTCGTCCCCGGCCTGCTGCAAACCGAGGAGTACGCGCGCGGGGTGCTGCGCTCGGGCGCCGTCGGCCAGACCCGGCCGGAGGACATCGAGCGCCATGTCGCCCTGCGTCTGCAGCGCCAGGAACTGCTCACCCGCCAGGACGCGCCCCGGCTGTGGGTCGTGATGGACGAGACCGTGCTGCGTCGCCCGGTGGGCGGCCCGGAGGTGATGCGTGCCCAGATCGACAGACTGCTCGAGGCCACGAAGCTGCCCAACGTCACGCTGCAGATCGTCCCGTTCGCGAACGGGCCGCACCCCGGCACGTACGGGCCGTTCGTGCTGTTCCGATTCGCCATGCCAGAACTGCCGGACATGGTCTACAGCGAGTACCTGACCGGCGCCGTCTACCTCGACGCGCGCGCGGAGGTGGCGACCCACCTCGAGGTCATGGACCGCATGGCGGCGCAGGCCGCTACGGCACATCGCACGAAGGAGATCCTCAGGGATCTCCGCAAGGAGCTGTGAATGGATCGCATCAAGTCCCACCCCCAGCCGCGGATCCGCGCCGAGCGGATCTACAACGGCATGCCCGCTCGGGAGTTGGGCAGCGAGGGTTGGCACAAGCCGTGGAGCGGCGGCAACGGGGGCAACTGCCTGGAGGCCATGAAACTCGCCGACGGCCGGATCGCCGTACGGCAGTCCACCGACCCGGACGGGCCGGCGCTGATCTACACCTCCGACGAGATGACGGCCTTCATCGAGGGGGCCAAGGCGGGGGAGGCCGATTTCCTGCTGTCCTGAGGAAGCGCCCGGGCCGTTGTCGCCCGGTCCTGCTCGCCGTTGTTCGCTGTTGTTGGTTCTTTCTTGCGTCAAGTCCCTTATGTTGGCACTGAGTTGATCGCTAATCGCTGCGGACCCTTATGGAGTAGGCCATGACCGGGCAGCCCCCCGTCGGGATCGACACGAGCAGGCCGCATCCCGCCCGGATGTACGACTGGTATCTCGGCGGCAAGGACAACTACCCGGTCGACGAGGCCATGGGCCGGCAGATGCTGGCCCTCGACCCGCGGGTGCCGGTGATGGCCCGGGTCAACCGGGCCTTCATGCACCGGGCCACGCGCTGGCTGGCCGGCCAGGGCGTACGGCAGTTCCTCGACATCGGCACCGGCATCCCGACCGAGCCCAACCTCCACCAGGTCGCCCAGCAGACCGCGCCCGACGCGCGCGTCGTCTACTGCGACAACGACCCCATCGTGCTGGCCCACGCGGCGGCCCTGCTGCGCGGCACCGACGAGGGGGTGACCGAGTACCTGCAGGCCGACGTGCGCGAGCCGGACGCCATCGTCGAGGGCGCGAAGAAGGTGCTGGACTTCACCCGGCCCGTCGCGCTGTCGCTCATCGCGCTGCTGCACTTCGTCCCCGACGAGGACGGCGCGCACGACCTGGTCCGGCGCCTGCTGGCCGAGGTGCCCTCCGGCAGCTACCTCGTGATGACCCACGCGACGGCCGACTTCACCCCCGAGGAGTCGGCGGCCGCCACCGAGAAGCTGAAGGCCGCCGGGGTCACCCTGGCCCTGCGCTCCCGCGAGGAGTTCACCCGCTTCTTCGACGGCCTCGACCTCGTCGAACCCGGCGTCGAGGTGCCCCACCGCTGGCACCCCGAGCTGGGGGAGCCGGTACCCGGTCAGGACGACGGGGTCATTCCGGGCTACGGGGCGGTGGGGCGCAAGCCGTAGCGGTCCCGCGGTGCGCCGGATCGTGTCCGGGCACCGGAGCATGTCTGTGCACCAGATCGTGTCCGTGCACCGGATCGCGTGCGCCGTGGCGGCTCAGTCCGTGCGCCGGAGTCCAGCGGCGGATCGAGGTCGAGGTTGCCCTTGCGCAGGAACACCCGCTGCGCCGTGTCGACCCGGCTGGTGTCGCTGTGCGCCCCGTGGCGGCGGATCACGTCCGTGGTGCCGGGACGCCGCTCGCCCTGCGCGCTCGGCGAGGGCCGCGACGAGGCGGTCCCGCCGACGCCGGTACCGCTGCCGCATCCGACGTAGGTGACGGTCCTACGACCCCGAGGCGATGAAGTCGGCGAGGCTCGCAGGGTCCAGGACGTCGGTTACGCCTCCCGCTCGCCCTTGACGGTCGTTGACGACGGGCGGGGGCGGTAGCGGGCGGTCGACGGTGGTCAGGGCGGTCGAGGATCGACGGCCCTCCGTCCCCGGCGTCACACGGCCATCGGCCGGTCGAACGGACCGATCGGCGCCGGCAGCCGCGAACTCCCCATGAGATGACGGTCGACCGCCGCCGCCACAGCCCGCCCCTCGGCGATCGCCCACACGATGAGCGACTGGCCCCGGGCGGCGTCCCCCGCCGCGAACACCCCCGGCACGTTCGTGGCGAACCCGGCGTCCCGCACGATCGTCCCGCGCGGCTCCAGGTGCAGCCCGAGCTGGTCGACGAGCCCGTCCGTGCGATCGGGGCCGGAGAAGCCGAGGGCGAGCAGCACGAGGTCGGCGGGGAGCGTCCGCTCGGTGCCCGGCACCGGGCGGCGCGCCGCGTCCACCTCGACCAGGTGCAGCGACCGCACGTGCCCGGCCTCGTCGCCGGTGAAGCGCAACGTGGACGCCGCGAACAGCCGCGCGTCCGCGTCCGCCACCGGAGCGGTCCGCAGATCGCGGGCCTCCTCGTGCGCGGCGGACAGCCGGTACATCCGTACCGGATACGTCGGCCAGGGCTCGGTCTCCTCGTCGCGCTCCGCGCCCGGCTGGGCGTAGATGTCCAGCTGGGTCACGGACGCGGCCCCTTCCCGTACGGCCGTGCCCAGGCAGTCGGCGCCGGTGTCGCCACCGCCGACGACGACGACGTGCCTGCCGGCGGCGGACAACGGGGAGACATCGAGGTCCCCCTCGCACACCCGGTTGGCCAGCGGCAGGTACTCCATCGCCTGGTGTATGCCGGCCAACTCCCGCCCGGGCACCGGAAGTTCGCGCCAGGCGGTGGCTCCCGTGGCGATCACCACGGCGTCGTAACGGGCCCGCAGCTCGGCCGCGTCGACGTCCCGCCCGACCGCCGTGGACGGACGGAACCGGGTCCCCTCGGCCCGCATCTGCTCCAGCCGCCGCTCCAGATGGTGCTTCTCCATCTTGAACTCGGGGATGCCGTACCGCATCAGCCCGCCGATCCGGTCGTCCTTCTCGTACACGGCGACCGTGTGCCCGGCCCGGGTCAGCTGCTGGGCCGCGGCGAGCCCGGTCGGTCCCGAGCCGATCACCGCCACCGTCCTGCCCGACAGCCGCTCCGGCGGGCTGGGCGGCGCGAAGCCCTCCTCCCAGGCCTTGTCGGCGATGGCGCACTCGACGTTCTTGATGGTGACGGCCGGCTGGTTGATCGCCAGCACACAGCCGGCCTCGCACGGCGCCGGGCACAGCCGGCCGGTGAACTCCGGGAAGTTGTTGGTGGCGTGCAGGCGCTCCGCCGCCGCCCGCCAGTCCTCGCGGGAGACCAGGTCGTTCCACTCGGGGATCAGGTTGCCCAGCGGACATGCCTCGTGACAGAAGGGGATGCCGCAGTCCATGCAGCGGTCCGCCTGCTTGCTGATGATGGGCAGCAGCGCCCCGGGGGCGTAGACCTCGTTCCAGTCCCGGACCCGTTCCTCGACGGGCCGGCGCGGCCAGTCCTGACGAGGGGTGGTCATGAATCCCTTGGGATCGGCCATGGCCGTCTTCCTTGCGTGCGCGGGTGGCAGGCCGTGCGTCGTCGGGCGGCACTCTTCCGGCCACGATACGTGCCCTCAGCCGCGTGCGCAGAGTGTCGGACAGCGCTTTCTCCCAGGTTCCCTCAGGTTCTCCGGGATTCCCTCAGGACCGGTGCCGGGGTCAGGTGAGCGCCAGGACGTACGCCACCGCCGCCCCGGCCGAGGCGACCATGCGGACGTGGTTCCACCCCGTCCACTCGCGCACGTACGACGGCCAGTACGCGGCCGCCTCCGCGGTGCCCGGGTCGAGCCGGGCCAGCGCGTCATTGCGCGGCACGTTCGCGAGGACGGTGACCCCGAACGTGCCGAACAGGTACAGCGCACTGCCCACCAGCAGCTCCACCGTCCCCTGGTCCGGCCACAGCACGAAGGTCACCACGGCGATCACCGCGCACAGTACCGCCGAGCCGACGAACAGGAGCATGAACGCCGGCTGCACCGCGGACACGTTGATCGCGTTCATCGCGGCCACGCCCTGCGCGGGCGGCAGCGCGGCGAGCGCTCTCATCACGAAGGCCGAGAACGCGAAGAAGGCCCCGGCCACCAGGCCGGTCCCGAGCACGCCCAGCACCGTCAGCACGAAGTACGGTCCGTCGATCATGTGAGCCCCAACTCCCGCCCGTCGAGCCGAGCCGACCGCCCGGCGCCCGTCCGTCCCCTGAAGTCAATGCCAGTGTGAGCCCACCGCCCACCGCCCACGGCCGAGGGCCCCGCGGACCCCTACCCGAACGCCCAGGGCGTCCCGGCATGACCGGGTCGGGCGCTTCGCGACCGCTCACCGCCTCACCCCGCCACCGCCTCACCCCGCCCCCGCCTCACCCCGTGCCGCCCGCCACCCCCTTAGCACCGTTTCCACGGCAGCCGCGATCCGCCGGCGAGCCTCCTGACGTGGTACGCCGCTCATCAGCAACCGGTCGTACGGCGTGTCCAGATGCCGTACGGACGCCACGACCGCCGAGGTCACCGCCCCCTCCGTCAGTGCCCGGCCGGCCGCGCTGCGGCCCACCCGTCCGCTGCCCCGGACCGAGGCGTGCGCGGCGATGTCCCGGGCGCGCCCAGCCGGACACCCGGGAAACAGCCGCTGTATCTCCGCCGCGAACGCCTCCGCGAACCGCTCGTCCTGGACCGCCCGCCGCCGCGCGTCCCGCGCCCTGCGCCGACGCCGGGCCTCGGCGTCCGCGAGGCAGCGCTGCTCGGCGCGGGCGAGCGCGGCCTCCTCGACCAGCACGCCCTGCCGTTCGTAACGACTCCTGCGCCGGTTGAACCGCACGACCACCACCGACAGCGCGCTCTCCTCCCGCGCTCTGCGCGTCAGCGCGGTGTCGCCGCGCGGCAGGAACTCCAGATGCGCCAGGTCGGCACAGTCGAGGCAGCTTGGGGCACCGTCCTCCATGACGAGCAGCGGCAGCGGCCCGCGCCGGCACACGGCACAATGCCGCTTCCTCAGGGGTTGGAAGACCAGAAGTTGGGGGTGAGGAGGGGCGGTTGCGCGAGGTGCCATACCGGGTTTCTTGCCCTGGCGGGGGTGCCGCAGCACCTCGCCCCCGGGGGGCGGAGGACGCGTTCCGACCGATCACTGACGCATCATGGGCCGTGTGCGACTGGAAGCGATCACCTGGGACCGGCTCGGCGAACAGCTCGCCGAGCGCCTGCTCGACCTGAAGCCGGCCGACGGCGGTCCCTGGCCGCGCATCGCCTTCGACGGCGCCCCGGCCGCCCGCCCGGGAGACCTCGCCGAGCGCGTCTCGCAGGCGCTGCGCGTCCACGGCCGCTCCTCCCTCGTCGTGGGCACGGAGGGTTTCCTGCGCCCCGCTTCGGTCCGCCTGGAGTACGGCCGCCGGGACGTGGAGTCGTACTACAGCGGCTGGTACGACACCGGCGCCCTGTGGCGCGAGGTGTTCGGCCCCCTCGAACCGGGCGGCGACGGACGCGTCCTGCCCGACCTGTGGGATCCGGTCACCGACCGCGCGACGCGCAGCGCCTACGTGCAATTGCCGCCCGGCGGTGTTCTGTTGCTGCACGGCCCGTTCCTCCTGCGGCACTGGTTCCCCTTCGACCTGAGCGTCCACGTCCTCCTCTCCCCGGGCGCCCTGCGCCGCCGCACCCCCGAGGCCGAGCACTGGACCCTGCCCGCCTTTGAGCGCTACGAGCACGAGACCGACCCGGCCGGCGCGGCCGACGTGCTGGTCAGGGCCGACGATCCCCGCCATCCGGCATGGAGCGGGCCGCCCGTCTGAGCCCTTCTTCTCCGGGTGCGCCCGCCGGGCGGCGCGGCGAGAATGAAGGGCGCCGGGACTCGCGGTGCGTCCCGCGCCGCGCCGGCCTGCCCGGGACCGGGAGGTACCTCATGACCACCGCCGGAGACATCATGCACCGCGGCGCCCAATGGATCCCCGCCCATGAAACCCTGGACCGCGCCGCCCAGTTGATGCGCGAACTCGGTGTCGGCGCCCTGCCCATCAGCGACGCGGACGAACGGCTCTGCGGCATCCTCACCGACCGGGACATCGTCGTCGGCTGCGTCGCCCTGGGCCGCGACCCGGCCAAGGTCACCGCGGGCGAGATGGCCCAGGGCACCCCGCGCTGGATCGACGCGGACGCCGACGTCAGCGAGGTCCTCCGGGAGATGCAGGAGCACCAGATCCGCCGGCTTCCCGTCATCCACGACAAGCGCCTGGTCGGCATGATCAGCGAGTCCGACCTGGCCCGGCACCTGAGCGAGAACCAGATCGCCCACTGGGCCGAGAGCGTCTACGCCAGGTCCTCCACCCGCTGAGCCCCTGTCTCCCGCCCTGGGCAGTGGCGCGCCGTGCGTCAGAGCCAGCCGTTGCGCCGGAAGCCCCGGTAGAGAGTCAGACAGGCGACGGATATCACGCCGATGACCATGCCGTAGCCGTACCGCCAGTGCAGCTCCGGCATGTGGTCGAAGTTCATGCCGTACACCCCGCAGACCATCGTCGGCACGGCGACGATCGCCGCCCACGCCGTGATCTTCCGCATGTCCTCGTTCTGCGCGACGGTCACCTGGGCGAGGTGGGCCTGCAGGATCGAGTTGAGCAGTTCGTCGAAGGAGGCGATCTGATCCTTCGCCCGCAGCAGGTGGTCGGAGACGTCCCGGAAGTAGGCCTGTATCTCCGGGTCGACCACCCGTATCGGCCGGGTGGCGAGCTCCTCGAGCGGGCGGCTCAGGGGCGCCACGGCCCGCTTGAGTTCGAGCAGTTCGCGCTTGAGCTGGTAGATACGCCCCGGATCGACCCGCGCGCCGTTCTCCGCGAACACGTCCGTCTCGACCTGGTCGATATCGGCGTGCACGGCGTCCGTGACGCTCAGATAGTCGTCGACCACGAGGTCCGCGACCGCGTGCAGCACCGCGGCCGGGCCCTTGGCGAGCTGCTGCGGGTCGGACTCCAGCTCCTCGCGCAGCGGGCCCAGCGAGCCGTGCCGTCCGTGCCGCACCGTGATCACGAAGTCCTGGCCCACGAACAGCATGATCTCGCCGGTGTTCACCACCTCGCTGGTGGCCGTGAGTTCCTCGTGCTCGACGTAGCAGACCGTCTTGAACACGGCGAAGAGCGTGTCGCCGTACCGCTCCAGCTTGGGGCGCTGGTGGGCCTCGACGGCGTCCTCGACCGCCAGCGGATGCAGGTCGAAGAGCTCGGCGACCCCCGCGAACTCCTGGTCGGTCGGCTCGTGGAGACCGAGCCAGACGAAGCCCTCACCGCTCTTGCGCACCCGCTCCACGGCGTCGACCAGATCGCCTCGCGCGGTCGTACGGACCCCTTCCTGGTACGTCACGCAGTTCACTACGGAGGAGCCCAGCGGGGACCGGGCCGGGTGACTCAGATCGACGCGAGGGCGCCGCCGGGCCAGCCGAGCCACCTTGCGCAGGCCGCCGACCCCGCCGAGGCTCGTGACCTTCCGCAGATTCCCTGCCATGGACATGTGGATCTCCTCGCGCCGTGCTGGTGCGCCTTGGCGCGCCAGTCTGCCAGGCCGACGTGAGCTGCGGGTAAGCCTGTGGATACCGCGGGTTCCGCTGTGTTCCCGGCTGTGGAGGAACACCGCCCGCCCACGTCGACCAGGACGTCCCTGCCCCTTCCCCCAACACCCGCGAGCAGTCGCCGAGCCGCCCCGCAGACTGTGACGCGCGTCGACACCGCACGGTTCGTCGCACGGGAGCGTCGACCACTCCGTACAAGTCAGACAAATGGGATGATCGCGACATGATGCGACTCGACGGGTACCTCCTCGACGACCAGCGCACCGACACGGAGGAGTGGTGCAACGCCTTCGCGGCCCTCTTCGATCCCGTGACGTTCCGGCATCTCGAAGCGCTCGGCATCGGCCCCGGGTGGCGCTGCTGGGTGGTCGGCGGCGGCACCTCCGTGGTGTCCTGGATGGCCAGGAAGGTCGGCCCGACCGGGCGGGTCCTCGCGACCGACACCGACATCGCGCCGCTGCTGCCGGTCGCCCGCCCGCCGGTCGAGGCACGCGTCCACGACATCGGCGAGCAGGAGCCGCCGGGAAGGGGTTTCGACCTCGTGCACGCCCGGCTCGTCCTCGTCCATGCGCCGGACCGGGAACGGGCTTTGCGGTCGATGGCCAGCGCCCTGCGTCCCGGCGGGCGTCTCCTCGTCGAGGACGCCGATCCCGCACTGCAGCCCCTGCTCTGCCCGGACGAGTACGGCCCCGGGCAGCAGCTCGCGAACCGGCTGCGGCACCGCGTCCGGCAACTGCTCGCCGACCGCGGGGCCGACCTCGCCCAGGGCCGCAGACTTCCCCGCCTGCTGCGCGAGGCCGGACTCAGCCGCGTCCATGCCGACGCCCACTTGCCGATCGCCTCACCCGCCTCCGCCGCCCTGGAGTCCGCGACGATCCACCGGGTCCGCGCCCGACTCGTCACCGCGGGCCTCGCCACGGACCAGGACATCGACCGCCACCTCGCGAACCTCGCCTCCGGCGCCCTCGACGTGGCGACGGCACCACTGATCTCGGCGTGGGGCCACAAGGCGTAGGAGGTGGGCGAGTTGACGCGGGGCGCGTGGGCCGAGGCCCGCCGGCGCCGCACCTCGCCCTGCCGCCGATGTGCGGCCGACTGCGACACTCTCTCCGGTGGCTCCGCAGCTGCCCCCGGCGCCCATCCCCTGCGAGTCCCCGACGTGCCGCCACTCCAGCAGCCCTGCAACAACTCCGCCACCGTCACCCCCGCACAGGCGGTCTGCCGCCCACACGCTCCACTGCCAGCGCCCCCGCCCGGCACCCCTGCGCGGCCGCATCCTCGGGCCGGGCTCCCCCGAGCAGGGCGGCCAGGAACGCGCCCGTGAACGCGTCGCCGGCGCCCGTGGTGTCCCGGGGCACCGCCGGAACGGCGGGGACACGCGCCCGCACCGCACCGGACCGGGCCACCAGCGCACCGTCCGCGCCCTGCTTGGCGACCACCAGTGGGACGTGCCTGCTCAGCTTGGCCGCCGCGTCCGCCGGATCGGGCAGCCCCGTGAGCAGGCACGCCTCGTCACGGCTCGGCAGCAGCACGTCCACGCCCTCGACGAGCGTCAGGAAACGACCGACGCCCAGCTCCACCAGGAACCCGGCCGACGCGGGATCCAGACTCACCGGAACGCCACGCGCGCGTGCCGCCTCCAGGGCCACCGTCAGCAGGGCCCGGCTCCGTGCGGAGAACAGCAGGTAGCCCGACAGATGCAGCCGAGCGACTCCGTCGAGCAGCGCGTCCGACCAGTCGCCGGGGTCGAGCCGCAGCGACGCGCCGCTGTCGGTGAGGAACGTCCGCTCCGCGGCGGCGCCCTCGTCGACGAGGCAGATCACCGTCCCGGTCGGCGCCTCCTCGTCCACGACGAGACGGGGGCGCACTCCACAGCGGGCCAGCTCGCGCTCGTGCCGGTCCGCGGCGTCCCGGCCCACTCGCCCGAGCAGCCGCACCTCCGCCGCACCGCAGTGGGCGGCCCAGCAGGCGACGTTGGCGCCCGCTCCGCCCGGCACCGTCCGGATGACGGCCGCCGTGTCCGTGCCTACGGCGAGGGAGCCCCGATGCCGCGCGACGACGTCCGTGACCACGTCACCGACGACCAGGAGGGCACCGCCGCGCGCGGCCGGCGGGGCTGTCCCGTTCACTGCCCGGCCCAGGCCGTCGCGATCCGCGCCGCCAGGCGCACATTGCCGCGCACCGCCGCCAGGTTGGCGCTCAGCGAGGCGCCGTCGGTGTGCCGCACCAGGTAGTCGAGGAGGAACGGCGTGACGGCCTGGCCGATGACCCCCTCCGCCTCGCACGCGTGCAGCGCGTCGGCGAGCACACGCGCGTGCAGCTCGGGATCCAGCTGCTCCTCCTCGGGCACCGGGTTGGCGACGATCAGTGCCGACTCCGGCCCGCCGAGTGCGTCCTGCGCCCGCATGACGTCCGCGACCCGCTCCGGCGTGTCCAGCGTCCAGTCGACCGGATGCCCCGAGTCGGACAGGTAGAAGCCGGGAAAGCGATCCGTGCCGTAGCCGGCCACCGCGACCCCCAGCGTCTCCAGCCGCTGCAGGGTCGCCGGCACGTCCAGGATCGACTTCACCCCCGCGCATACGACCGTGATCCGCGTGCGCGCCAGCAGGCCGATGTCGGCCGACTCGTCCTGTGTCACCGTCCACTCCCGGTGCACTCCGCCGAGCCCGCCCGTCGCGAACACCCGGACGCCCGCCAGCGCCGCCAGCAGGGCGGTCGCCGACACCGTGGTCGCACCGCTCGCCCGGGAGGCCATCGCGAGCGGCAGGTCGCGGTGCCCGAGTTTGCGGATCTGGTCCTCGTTCGCGACCCGCTCCAGCTGCTCCTTGTCGAGACCGACATGGGGCCGCCCGTCCAGCACCGCGATCGTCGCGGGCACGGCACCCTCCTGCCGTACGGCCGCCTCCAGCTCCCTCGCCACCTGGAGGTTGCGCGGTCGCGGCAGTCCGTGCGCGATGATCGTGGACTCCAGCGCCACCACCGGTCGACGCGCGTCCATCGCCTCGCGCACCTCTTCGGACACCACCAGCACCACGGGCCTGCCTCCTGTCTGTCGGTCTTCCCTCATCTCTGGCGGGCCGCGCGCCGGGTCAAACCCTTGCGGTCCGTCACGGACATCACCAGCCTGGAGTACATGACGGACGACACACCACGTCTCGACCACGTGGTCCTCTGGGTGCGTGATCCGGTCGCCGCCGCCGGCTTCTACGAGAAGGCGGTCGGTCTGGAGCCGGTCAGACTCGCCGAGTTCGCCGCGGGCGAGGCCCCGTTCCCCTCCGTACGCGTCAACGACGACACCATCCTCGACCTCATGCCGCTGACCATGGCCGAACGCATGACCATGCTGCCGGGTGCCGCCGACAGCGCGGGACACCCCGTCAACCACGTCTGCCTGTCCCTGCCGGCAGGCGACTTCGACACCCTCCTCAGCCGCCTGCAGGAGCAGTCCGTACCGGTGTCGGACCTGTCGTACGACTCCTTCGGAGCCCGGGGCAAGGCCCGGCGCAGCTTCTACTTCCGGGACCCGGACGGCAACGTCTTCGAAGCGCGCCACTACGACTGACCGGCCCGACCGACGGACTGCCCGGGCTGTCAGAACAGCGGCTCGGGCAGGACGCCCTCCAGGGCGAGCAGCTTCCGCTTGGTCTCCAGGCCGCCCCCGAACCCGCCGATGCCGCCACCGCTCTCGACGACCCGGTGGCAGGGCACCACCACCGGCAGCGGATTGGAACCCATCGCCATGCCCACGGCCTGGGCCGCGCCCGGCTGGCCGACCCGCCCGGCCAGATCGCCGTAGCCGACGACCTGGCCGTACGGGACACCGGAGGCCAGCTCCCGCAGGACCTCCCGGTTGAAGCCCGAGATCAGCGACCAGTCCAGCGGCAGCTCGAAGTCACGCCGCTCACCGGCGAAGTACGCCCGTACCTGACGTATCGCCTCGGCCAGCAACGGGGAGTCGGGCGCCTCGACGGGCGCGGTGCCCAGCCGGGACGCCAGCCGGTCGAGCGCCTTGTCGCGCACCGCGTCCGTGGCGTGGAAGACGACGTTGACCAGGCCCTCGCGGGTCGCGGCCAGCAGCAGCGGACCGATGCCGGTGCCGACGACGGTCCACACGACCTGCTGCTCGTACTGCTCCTCGCTGCTCATGCGACCCACCGTACGACCCGCCACTGACAACGCCCCGACGGCGACGGCGGGCACCGCAAAGCGGCGGGACGGTTCAGCGGCGCACCGCGTTCCGCACCACGTCCGGCTTGTTGGTGATGATGCCGTCGACGCCGTACCCGGCGACCCGCTGGGCGGTGGCCGCGTCGTCGACGGTCCAGGTGAAGACCTCCAGTTGCCTGCCGTGCGGCCCCTTGAACGTGTGTACGGCGGCGACGTAGCCGCGGGACAGGGAACGGTGGGAGGGATTGATCTGGTCGGCGAAGGTCGCGTACGCGGGCAGGTTCGTCACGTGCGGGGTACCGAGGAAACCGGTCTTGACGGCCGGTTTCAGCGCGTGGACGGTACGGATGCTGTCCGCGCTGAAGCTCTGCACGACCAAGCGGTTCGCCAGGTGCCGCCGGTCCAGCCAGCCCTCGTTGCTGAGGACCTTGAGCGTCTGCCGCTCGATGCCCGGGTACAGCTCCGGGTTCTTGATCTCCAACAGGAGCTTCTGGTGGTGCAGCTCGACGCGGTGCACGAACTGCTCCAGTGTCGGCACGCGCGCGCCCGCGTAGGCCGGGCCGAACCAGCTTCCCGCGTCGAGGCGGGCGATCTCGGCGGCGGTGAAGTCCTTCACCTTCCACGGCGCCCGGTCGGGAAAGACCTCCTCGACGTCGGTCGTCCGCCGCAGGTTGTCGTCGTGGAGGACGACCAGCTCGCCGTCCCGGGTGCGCTGGACGTCGTTCTCCACCCAGCGGATGCCCAGGGCTGCCGCCTTGTCGACGGCGGCCAGGGTGTTCTCGGGCGCGTAGGCGGAAGCTCCCCGGTGTGCCACGACCAGCGGCCGTGTGCCGTCGTCGGCGGCCCGGGCGGCGGAGGCGGGGAACAGCAGGGCGGCGGTCCCCAAAAGCGCGGTGGTCGAAGCGGCGACAGCGCGCGCGTGCATGCGTACTCCTCGCGTCGAGCGATGGGACAGTCACGGACAGCTCAACTCTGACAGCAGAGGGTCAACAGAAGGGGAGTACACGATGGACACAGATTGAACGGGGCCGCCCCAACTCCGGTCACTGGTGCCGCACAACTGGGGCAAGGCAGTGTTTCTTTGCCGGAAAGTCGTTCGACCGCTCCGGTGGGAGTCATACTCTCTGCGTCAACCCTGACCGCTCGGGCGGTCCTGGGAGGGGGCGCACACCGGCGATTCCGGGACGTAAACGGGCGGGAAGGGCAGCCGCGCATGCAAGGCACGGTCGACGGATTCAGCTACGGCCTGATCACACCGTTGGTGGCCTACCTGATGGCCTGCCTGGGTGGTGCCCTCGGTCTGCGCTGCACCACCAGATCGATGCTGACCCGTTCCTGGCGCGCCGGCTGGCTCACCCTCGGCTCCGCCGCGATCGGATCCGGCATCTGGACCATGCACTTCGTGGCGATGATGGGCTTCACCGTCAAGGGGACGCCGATCCACTACGACAAGCCCATGACCTTCGCGAGCCTGGCCGTCGCCATCGTCATGGTGGGGATCGGGATCTTCATCGTCGGCCACCGGGGCGCGCGGGGGACGGCCCTGTTCACCGGCGGAACGATCACGGGCCTGGGCATCGCCTCCATGCACTACATGGGCATGGCCGGCATGCGCCTGGACGGGAGGCTGGAGTACAACACGGTCACCGTCGCCGCCTCCGTCGTCATCGCCATGGTCGCCGCCACGGCCGCGCTGTGGGCGGCCGGACAGGTCAGGGGCTTCCTGTGGAGCGTCGGCGCGAGCCTCGTCATGGGGCTCGCCGTCAGCGGCATGCACTACACCGGCATGGCCGCCCTCAGCGTCCACCTCCACGGCACGGCCGACCCCTCCCCGGGAGACTCGCCCGCGAACCTGCTCGCGCCCATGCTGATCGGCCCGCTCGCCTTCCTCCTCCTCGCGGGCGTGGTCGTGCTGTTCGACCCGCTGATGGTCACGGGCCGGCCCGCCGTGCTGCCCGCCGACCACAAGCCGGGCGTCCCGGCCCACACGGCCGCCCATCACGACTCCGCGCACCGGCTCCAGTTCCGCCCCCGCCGCCCGGCCGGACAGCGCTTCCGCACCCCGCAGAACCGCTGATCCCAGCCGGTTGTCAGTGCGGGGTCGTACGGTGGATTGCATGCGGCCCGTTTCCCACATCGAACGCACGGTGGCGCCCTTCGAGGTCGTCAGCCCCTACCAGCCCAGCGGCGACCAGCCGACGGCCATCGAAGAGCTCGCCCGGCGCATCCAGGCAGGCGAGAAGGACGTCGTCCTGCTCGGCGCGACCGGCACCGGCAAGTCCGCCACCACCGCGTGGATGATCGAGAAGCTCCAGCGCCCCACCCTCGTGATGGCGCCGAACAAGACGCTGGCCGCCCAGCTGGCGAACGAGTTCCGCGAGCTGCTGCCGAACAACGCCGTCGAGTACTTCGTCTCGTACTACGACTACTACCAGCCCGAGGCGTACGTCCCGCAGTCGGACACCTACATCGAGAAGGACTCCTCGATCAACGAGGAGGTCGAGCGCCTGCGCCACTCCGCGACCAACTCGCTGCTCACCCGCCGCGACGTCGTCGTGGTCGCCTCGGTCTCCTGCATCTACGGCCTCGGTACACCGCAGGAGTACGTGGACCGCATGGTCACCCTGCGGGTGGGCGACGAGATCGACCGGGACGAGCTGCTGCGCCGCTTCGTGGACATCCAGTACACGCGCAACGACATGGCGTTCACCCGCGGCACCTTCCGGGTCCGCGGCGACACCATCGAGATCTTCCCGGTCTACGAGGAGCTCGCGGTCCGCATCGAGATGTTCGGCGACGAGATCGAGGCGCTGTCCACCCTGCACCCGCTCACCGGCGAGATCCTCAGCGACGACCAGCAGCTGTACGTCTTCCCGGCCTCCCACTACATCGCCGGCCCCGAGCGCATGGAACGCGCGATCAACGGCATCGAGAAGGAGCTCCAGGAACGCCTGGCCGAGCTGGAGAAGCAGGGCAAGCTCCTGGAGGCCCAGCGCCTGCGGATGCGCACCACGTACGACATCGAGATGCTCCGCCAGATCGGCACCTGCTCCGGCGTCGAGAACTACTCGATGCACTTCGACGCTCGCGAGCCCGGCTCCCCGCCCAACACCCTGCTCGACTACTTCCCGGACGACTTCCTGCTCGTCATCGACGAGTCCCACGTCACCGTGCCGCAGATCGGCGCGATGTACGAGGGCGACGCCTCCCGCAAGCGCACCCTCGTCGACCACGGCTTCCGGCTGCCCTCCGCCCTCGACAACCGCCCCCTGAAATGGGAGGAGTTCCAGGAGCGCATCGGGCAGACCGTCTACCTGTCGGCGACCCCCGGAAACTACGAGCTGTCCCGCTCGGACGGCGTCGTCGAGCAGATCATCCGCCCCACCGGCCTCGTCGACCCGGAAGTCGTCGTCAAGCCCACCGAGGGCCAGATCGACGACCTGGTGCACGAGATCCGCGAGCGGGTCGAGAAGGACGAGCGCGTCCTGGTCACCACGCTCACCAAGAAGATGGCCGAGGACCTCACCGACTACTTCTTGGAACTCGGCATCCAGGTGCGCTACCTGCACAGCGACGTGGACACCCTGCGCCGCGTCGAGTTGCTGCGCGAACTGCGCTCCGGCGAGTTCGACGTCCTGGTCGGCATCAACCTCCTCAGGGAGGGCCTCGACCTGCCCGAGGTGTCCCTGGTGGCGATCCTCGACGCCGACAAGGAAGGCTTCCTGCGCTCGGGCACCTCCCTCATCCAGACCATCGGCCGCGCGGCGCGCAACGTCTCCGGCCAGGTCCACATGTACGCCGACAAGATCACCCCGGCGATGGAGAAGGCCATCGAGGAGACCAACCGCCGCCGGGAGAAGCAGGTCGCGTACAACAAGGAGAAGGGCATCGACCCGCAGCCGCTGCGCAAGAAGATCAACGACATCGTCGCGCAGATCGCCCGGGAGGACATCGACACCGAGCAGCTGCTCGGCTCGGGCTACCGCAGGGCCAGGAAGGACGGCGGAGGCACCAAGGCGCCCGTGCCGTCCCTCGGCGGCAAGGCGGCAGCGGCCAAGCCGGCGAAGCCGGCCAAGTCCGCCAAGGGCAAGGCCAAGGAGACGGTGCCGACCGACCGGCCCGCGGCCGAACTCGCCGAGCAGATCGAGGAGCTGACCGCCCGCATGCGGGCCGCCGCCGCCGACCTCCAGTTCGAGATCGCGGCGCGGCTGCGCGACGAGGTCAGCGAGATGAAGAAGGAACTGCGCCAGATGCAGGAGGCGGGCCTGTCCTGACGGGCGTGCGGGCGCCGGTCACCGCTGGGGACCGGCGCCCCGGCTGCCCCGCGAGCCCCCCTCGTGCGCGCAGTGTTGCAAGACCGACACAAAGTGCGGACCGGGGTACGGCACTGTCAGTGCCCCTGCGTAGGGTTCTCGTCAACCGCGGTCTTCGCGGCAACAGGGGACGTTCGAGAGGGGAATCAGCGCGTGACCGTCAACATGACCAAGGGTCAGGCCATCAGTCTGCAGAAGAACGACGGCGGCAGCCTGACCGCGGTGCGCATGGGTCTCGGCTGGCAGGCGGCTCCCCGGCGCGGCCTGTTCGGCTCGCGTACCCGGGAGATCGACCTCGACGCCTCCGCTGTCCTGTTCGCGGACAAGCAGCCGGTCGACGTCGTCTTCTTCCGCCATCTGGTGAGCGACGACGGCTCCGTGCGCCACACCGGGGACAACCTCGTCGGCGGTGTCGGCCAGGGCGGCGACGACGAGGCGATCCTCGTCGACCTGGCGCGCGTGCCCGTCCACATCGACCAGATCGTCTTCACCGTGAACTCCTTCACGGGCCAGACGTTCCAGGAGGTGCAGAACGCGTTCTGCCGCCTGGTCGACGAAACCAACGGCCAGGAACTCGCCCGGTACACGCTCGCCGGCGGTGGCCAGTACACGGCGCAGATCATGGCGAAGGTGCACCGCTCCGGTACGGGCTGGACGATGACGGCCCTCGGTACGCCGGCCAACGGCCGCACCTTCCAGGACCTGATGCCGTCCGTCCTGCCGCTCCTCTGAGAGCGCGCGGCGACCGGCCCCCGGCGGGCCGGCGATCAGCCACGACACGTCCACAGCGACACAGGGGGAGAAGGCGATGACGGCCGAGCTGGTGCGGGGGCAGAACCACCCGCTCTCCCAGTCCCGTCTCGAGATTAGGGTCTCGGCCGGCACGCCGATCGTGGCAGCGGCCACGCTCAGCGACACCGACGGCAAGGTCCACGGCGTCGAGTGGGTGGCCCACCCGGGTGCCCCGACCCTGCCGGGCCTCGAGGTGTCCCGGCAGGCGGCCGCCGACCATCGCCTCGCGGTGGACCTGGACGCCATGCCGGAGGCGGTGCACCGCGTCGATGTGCTGCTCGCCCTGCCCGCCGGGGACGGGGCGGGCCCGGTGCGCTTCGGCGCGGTGGCCGCCCCGTTCGTCGCCGTCACCGGCCTCGACGGCACCGAGGTCGCCACCTACACCCTCACCGGCCTGGACGCGGAGTCGGCCGTCGTCGCCCTGGAGCTCTACCGCCGCCAGGGAGCCTGGAAGGTGCGCGCCGTCGGCCAGGGCTACGCCGGCGGTCTCGCCGAACTCCTCACCGACCAGGGGCTGCCCGAGGCCCACCAGCTCGCGGCCGGCATCAACGAGGCGGTGGCCCGGGGCCTGGCCCGCTCGGTTCAGGCACCGCCGCCGCGCACGGCGGAGGGCGACCGCACACGGCAGGCAGCGGCCCCCGCCCTCGGCCACGACCAGGGCGGCGCCGCACCGCAGAGCGCCCCCGGACCCGTCCCTCCGGTGTCTCCGTACGGGCCGCAGGGTTCGTACGGTGGTCAGCTGCCCGGCGGGCCGGTGCACCCCGCCCCGCAGCCGCCGTACCCGGGGACCCCGGACCCCTCCCCGGTCACCCAGCCGTCCCCGTCCACCGCCGGCGGGCCGATCGACTACAGCCACCCGCGCCGCCGGAACGCGGCGCCACCCCCGCCCCCGCCGGCCGCGCCGCCGACCGCCCCCGGGCAGCCCGCCCGGCCCGTCGCGGGCGACGCGACCGGCTGGTCCATGGACGAGCGGCTCTACAACCAGGTGTGGGGCATGTTCGAGGACCTGGCCCGCACCACCGCCGCCTACCGCAGCGCCGTCGACTTCGCCGAGTCCCGCATGGACAAGGAGCTCGAACAGGTCCTGTCCGACCCGCGCGGCAGGATCGGTGGGCAGGGCGACGCCGCGCGCGAGGCGGCCCGCGCCAAGCACGACGCGCTGGTCGAGCAGGCCAGGGAGGCCCTCGACCGGGATCTCATCCAGCTCACCGCCGAGGCTGAGGTCGTCGAGCCCGCGCTTCCCCCGGCCTACGCCGGCTGGGACAACCCCGTCTGGCACGGCTACCGCGTGCCGAGGGAGATGCCCATGGCCCTGCGCCTGGGCGACCTCTATCTGCCCGAGGCCGCCGAGGTGCGCATACCGATGCTGGTCCGGCTGCCGCTGGAGCGCGGCCTGTGGATCGACAGCAGCCGGGCCGGATCGTTCGACGGGGCGTTCACCGACGCACACGAGGTGCGGCACCTGGCCATGGAGGCGGCGGTCGCGCACGCGGCGCGCCTGCTCGCCGTCCACCCGGCGGGCGAGTTCACCGTGCACGTCATCGATCCGGCCGGTTCGGCGGCACAGCCGCTGGCGCCGCTGGTGGGGACCGGCGTGCTCGCCACCCCGCCGGCCTCCGGCGCCGGCGGGGTGGCGGAGGTGCTGGCCCGGCTCACCCAGCGTGTCGACCTGGTGCAGATGGCGCTGCGCGGCGCCGCCGCCGACGCGCTGCCGCCCGGCTTCGACACCTCGCAGCAGCTGCTGATCGTCAACGACTTCCCGCACGGCTTCGACGACCGGGCCGTGAACCAGCTGCGCTACCTCGCGGACGAGGGACCGGACGTCGGGGTCCACCTGATGATGGTCGCCGACCGTGAGGAATCCTCGGGATACGGGCCGCTGCTCGACCCGCTGTGGCGTTCGCTGCTGCGGCTGACCCCCGTGCCCGACGACCATCTCGCCGACCCGTGGGTGGGGCACGCCTGGACGTACGAGCCCGCGCTAGTGCCGCCCGGCAGCCAGGTCCTGGAACAGGTGCTCACCCAGGTCGCTGCGGCCCGCCGGGACTGGAACCGTTGACCCCCGGCCCTGCACCAAGCGCACGTAAAGGCGTCTGACCAGGTAATTTGATGCTTCCTTTGCCAAGCTCTTTACCTTTCTTTGGTGATTGGGGTACTGTTCTTCGTACGGAGGGGAGTACTCCCTGTCTGTGCGGCGTGCCCGTCAATACGGATCTGGCCAGATCCCGGGGCGTCGGCCCATGGTTTCCGGACGCGCACCGCGCGTCGGATGTCCGGGGTGGAAGAGACCTCCGGCAGCGAAGTCGCTGACATGTTCCGTTGACGACTGCCGGAGGCGCAGTGGATGTTTCTCTGACCCTGTGGGTCCTGACCGTTGTGGGCCTTGCCGCCCTGATCGCGGTCGACTTCTTCATCGGCCGCAAGCCGCATGACGTGTCGATCAAGGAAGCCGGGATCTGGACGGCCGTCTGGATCGTTCTGGCCGTGCTCTTCGGGCTCGGCCTGCTCGTCTTCGGCGGCGGGCAGCCCGCCGGTGAGTTCTTCGCCGGCTTCATCACCGAGAAGTCGCTGAGCGTCGACAACCTCTTCGTCTTCGTCCTGATCATGGCGAAGTTCGCGGTGCCGTCGCAGTACCAGCAGCGGGTACTTCTGATCGGTGTCCTCATAGCCCTGGTCCTGCGGGCCGTCTTCATCGCCGCGGGCGCCGCGATCATCGCCAGCTTCTCGTGGGTGTTCTACCTCTTCGGCGCCTTCCTGATCTGGACCGCCTGGAAGCTCGTCCAGGAGGCCCGGGCCGAGGAGCACGACGAGGAGTACGAGGAGAACAAGCTGCTCAAGGCGGCCGAGCGCAGGTTCGGTGTCGCCGACCGCTACCACGGCACCAAGCTGTGGATCCAGCAGAACGGCAAGCGGGTCATGACGCCCATGCTGGTCGTGATGCTCGCGATCGGTACGACCGACGTGCTGTTCGCGCTGGACTCGATCCCCGCGATCTTCGGTCTGACGCAGGACCCGTACATCGTGTTCACCGCCAACGCCTTCGCCCTGATGGGGCTGCGGCAGCTGTACTTCCTCATCGGCGGCCTGCTGAAGAAGCTGGTCCACCTCTCGTACGGCCTGTCGATCATCCTGGGCTTCATCGGTGTGAAGCTGGTGCTGCACGCGCTGCACGAGTCCGGCGTCCACGTCCCTGAGATCAGCATCCCGGTCTCGCTCGGCGTGATCTGCTCGGTCCTGATCGTCACCACGATCACCAGCCTGCGGGCCTCCAGGAAGCAGGCGGCGGCCGAGGCGGCGCGCGAGCAAGGCGAAGACGCCCCGAAGGACAGCGCCGACGTCTGACCGGACGGACGCGGGAAGAACCCCACCGGGAGCGATGTGCGGCGAACGGCCGACCATCGCTCCCGGTGTTCGCTCCGCCCGCGGGCCGGCTCGGGCGGACCGCGGGTTTGCGCGGGGCTGGAAAAGCTCCTGGAGATCCGGCGCGTTCCTGAGTCCCTCAGCGGATACCTGAAGTCCCCACCGGGGCCGTGGGCGGGCCCACCTCCGCCTACCACGCTCCTGGCGCGACCGGAATGCGACCCCCCTCCCCGTCTGCGACGATCGCCGCATGATCCCTCGCCTCAGGGCGCTCACGACCGCGTGGACGGCCGTGGTACCCGTGGTCGCGGTCGTCCTGCTGGTCCTCACCTGGGGCCGCGATCTGCCCGGCGTGGTCGTCGCGCTGGTCACCCTGGTGCTCGCGGGGGCCGTGCTGGCCGCCGTGCACCACGCCGAGGTGGTCGCCCACCGGGTGGGCGAACCCTACGGCTCCCTCGTCCTCGCCGTCGCGGTCACGATCATCGAGGTCGCCCTGATCGTCACCCTCATGATCGACGGCGGGGACAAGACCTCCACGCTCGCCAGGGACACGGTCTTCGCGGCGGTGATGATCACCTGCAACGGCGTCGTCGGGCTCAGCCTCCTCGTCGCCGCGCTGCGCCACCGCACGGCCGTGTTCAACCCGGAGGGAACCGGCGCCGCCCTCGCCACGGTCGCGACCCTGGCCACGCTCAGCCTGGTACTGCCGACCTTCACCACCAGCAAACCGGGGCCGGAGTTCTCCACCGCCCAGCTGACCTTCGCCGCACTCTCCTCGCTGGCCCTGTACGGCCTGTTCGTCGCGACCCAGACCGTGCGGCACCGCGACTACTTCCTCCCCCTCACCCGGCAGGGCGAAGTGATCACCGCGGACGACCACGCCGCCGCGCCGACCGCCCGTACCGCGCTGATCAGCGTGGGGCTGCTGGGACTGGCCCTGGTCGGCGTGGTCGGACTTGCCAAAGGGGTGTCGCCCACCATCGAGTCGGGCGTGGAGTCCGCCGGGCTGCACCACGCCGTCGTCGGCGTGATCATTGCGCTGCTCGTCCTGCTCCCCGAGACCATCGCCGCGCTGCGTGCCGCCCGCCGCGACCGGGTGCAGACCAGCCTGAACCTCGCCCTCGGCTCGTCGATGGCCAGCATCGGACTGACCATCCCCGCCGTCGCCCTCGCGTCCGTCTGGCTCTCCGGTCCGCTCGTCCTCGGTCTCGGCGCCGTCCACATGGTGCTGCTCGCCCTGACCGTCGTGGTGGCCTCGCTGACGGTCGCCCCGGGCCGGGCCACGCCCCTGCAGGGCGGAGTGCACCTGGTGCTCTTCGCGGCGTACCTGGAGCTGGCGATCAATCCCTAGACGTACCGCCCGCCCACCCGACGCGGGCTCCGCGTCTTCCGCCGGGCGCGCACTCCGCGGCCCTCCGCTGCTCTCGTGGGCTCCGCCGCCCTCACCCCGACGCCGGCCCCGCCGCCGCCCGCCGGTACCGGCCGGGTCTCGTGCAGCAGCGCGAGGCAGTCCAGGCTGAGCAGCGCGACCCCCGTCAGATAGGCGCCCTCGCCAACGGCACCCGGCCGCCCTGTTCCGCGAGCGCCGTCGCCACGATCGGGGTGAGCGCGCCCTCGCGGAACCCGCCGAGATGGTGAGCCGACGGCGGCACCGGTACGGCGCACGAACGCCTGCCCGGACCTGCTCGCCAGGTTGCCGCCCGGAGCCCGTGACGAACCGGGCGCGTACAGCTCCAGCAGGTGCGCGGTGATCACCGCGTCACGGCGTAGAAGATCGCGTACCCCACCGCCAGCGCCCCGCCGGTCAGGAGGAGCCGCCCGTGGTCGCGCACGACCTCGGTGAACGGCACGCGCGCGTGGTCGTCGATGTCCAGAACCGGGGACTCTCGGTGAGGGACGACCGCAGCCGCAGACCGACCGGGCTCCGTACCGCTTCAGTACGTGACGGTGATGCGCCGGGCGGGTCCGTCGACGCGGATGACGCCTCCGTAGGGCAGCACGAGCTGCGGATCGGTGTGCCCGAAGTCCACGTCGAACACGATCGTGGCGTCGGGGGCGTACTCCCGCATCGCGCGCAGCACCGCCTCCCGCTGGTCGGCGGCGTAACGGGCGCCCTCCTCCGGGCTGCCGGGGTGCTCGAAGGACCACGTCTTCGGGCGGCCCATCAGGAGGGCGGGAAACCGCTGGAGCAGCCCCCGCTCGCCCATGCCGCGCAGGGTGTAGTAGACCTCTCTGGCGCTCGGCATATCCTCGGACGTCTCAAGGAGCAGCACACCGCCGTCGTACTCCGACAGGTCCCGGGCGATCTCCCGGTCGGCCATCAGCAGCCACCCGACGATCTCCAGGCAGCCGCCCCAACTGCGGCCCTCGACCACCTGGTCGGCGTTGTGCCAGGTCCAGCCGGTGCCGGGCCGGGTCTCCGGCTCCGCGTCGAACGTGGCCGGGTCCGCCCAGTCGCGGTCGATGTCGCGCCACCGCTCGGCGGGCCTCAGCTCGTACTCGCCGGAGGTGAACAGGGCCGCCCGGAGGGACTCAGCGGTGTGGGGGTGCATGGCTCCCGGGCGGCCCAGTTCGCACATCACGCTCGCGCCGTGGAAGCCGACGATGCCGCTGTTGCGCAGGAAGGCCAGCAGGTTGGTGTTGTCGCTCATCCCGAAGAACGGCTTCGGGTTCGCCCGGATCAACTCCCGGTCCAGCAGCGGCAGCACGGTGATCTGGTCGTCGCCGCCGATGGAGGCGACGACCGCCTTGATGTCCGGATCGGCGAAGGCGGCATGCAGGTCGGCGGCCCGTTCCCGGGGCGTCGAGCCCATCTTCCGGGTCGCCGGATACTCCACCGGCTCCAGCCCGAACTCCTTGCGCAGCCGCTCCAGACCCAGCTCGTGCGGGAGCGGGAAAAGCCCCGGCAGGCCACCGGAGGGCGAGACGACAGCGACACGGTCGCCGGGTACGGGCTTGGGTGGGTACGAGGCGGTCGTCATGGCGTGAGGCTACGGCCCGTCGCGCTGTCGGCGCACCGTGATAAACCGGGTCCGAGCAGCGGTCCCGTCGACCGCCCGACCCCCGAACGGACCGGAGGAACCGTGCCCCGCACCCTGGCCAACGCCCCGATCATGATCCTCAACGGCCCCAACCTGAACCTGCTCGGCCAGCGCCAGCCGGAGATCTACGGTTCCGACACCCTCGCCGACGTGGAGTCCCTGTGCGCGAAGGCGGCGGCCGCGCACGGCGGCACGGTCGACTTCCGCCAGTCCAACCACGAGGGCGAGCTGGTGGACTGGATCCAGGAGGCACGGCTGCGCCACTGCGGGATCGTCATCAACCCGGGCGCCTACTCGCACACCTCCGTCGCGATCCTCGACGCGCTCAACACCTGCGACGGGCTTCCGGTGATCGAGGTCCACATCTCCAACATCCACAAGCGTGAGTCGTTCCGGCACCACTCCTACGTCTCGCTGCGCGCCGATGGGGTCATCGCGGGCTGCGGAGTGCAGGGATACGTGTTCGGCGTGGAGCGGGTCGCGGTGCTGGCGGGGACGGGGAAGGCGGACGCGTGAGCGAGCAGCCACGGGAGGAGCTCCGGTCGGGCGCGGCACAGGCGGGGCGGCTGTAAGCACCGCCCGCCAAGGCGCGCACTCCTTACAGTCGCCCCGCCTCCACGATCCGCCGCAGAAAGCGCCGCGTGCGCTCCTGCCGCGGCTCTCCGAAGACCTCCTCGGCCGTGCCGCGTTCCAGCACCACACCTGCGTCCAGGAAGCACACCTGGTCGGCGACCTCGCGGGCGAAGCCCATCTCGTGCGTGGCCAGCATCATGGTCATGCCCTCGTCCTTCAGACCGCGGACGACGTCAAGGACCTCCCCGACCAGCTCGGGGTCGAGAGCGGCGGTGATCTCGTCGAGCAGCAGCAGCCGGGGGCGTACGGCCAGGGCGCGCACGATCGCCACCCGCTGCTGCTGCCCGCCGCTCAGCCGGTCCGGGTACTCTCCCGCCTTGGCGCCGAGCCCGAGCCGCTCCAGCAGCTCCCGCGCGTGCTCCTCGGCCCGGTCGCGGGAGACACCGTGCACCCGGCGCGGGGCGAGGGTGATGTTCTCCAGGACGGTCATGTGCGGAAACAGGTTGTACGCCTGGAAGACCACGCCGATCCGGCGGCGCACCGCGTCCTGGTCGACGCGCGGGTCGGTGATCTCGTCGCCGTCCAGCCAGATCGCCCCGTCGTCGATCTCCTCCAGCAGGTTGGCGCACCTGAGCAGCGTCGACTTGCCGGAACCGGAGGCTCCGATCAGGGCGGTGACCGTGTGCGGGGCGACCTCCAGATCGACGTCCCGCAGCACCACCGAACCGCCGAACGTCTTGCGGACGGACTCCATCCGCAGCACCGGCGCGTCGCTCATGTCGTCCCTCCCTGGGCGCGCCGGCGGTCCATCCGGGCCGTCACCCAGTCCGTGAAGCGGGTCATCGGGATCGTCAGCGCGACGAAGACCAGTCCCGCGACGATGTACGGCGTGTAGTTGAGGCTGCGTCCGACGATGATGTCGGCGGCCCGTACGGCGTCCACGGCGCCGCCGATCGACACGAGCCCGGTGTCCTTCTGCAGCGACACCAGGTCGTTCAGCAACGGCGGCACCTGGCGCCGCACGGCCTGCGGCAGGACCACGTACCGCAGCGCCTGCCGGTTGCTGAGCCCGAGCGAGCGGGCCGCCGCGCGCTGCGAGGGGTGCACCGACTCGATGCCGGCGCGGAACACCTCGGCGACGTAGGCGGAGTACGTCAGCGTGAGCGCCGTACCGCCGAGCAGCACCGGGTCGACGGTCACGCCCTGCAGCCGCAGCGCGGGAACGCCGAACACCACGATCATCAGGTTGATGATCAGCGGCAGTCCGCGGAAGAAGTCCGTGTACGCGGCGGCCAGCACGCGCAGCGGGAAGAAGACCGGGCCGCGCAGGGTCCGGGCGATCGCGATCAGCATGCCGAGGACCAGCACCGCTGCGCCGCAGACCAGCAGCAGCCGGACGTTGAGCCACAGCCCTTCCAGCACCCTCGGGAACGCCTCGCGCGCGTAACCCCAGTCGAAGAACGTCTCCTTGGTGCGGGACCAGCCCGGCGCGTTGACGACGACCAGGTACAGCACGGCGGCGGTGACGAGGGTCGACAGCGCGGCGATCGCCGTGGCACGGCGGGCCCGGGCGCGCCGGTAGCGCTCGCGGTCGAGCCGTCGCCGCGAGGGCTCGTACGTGTCGTCCGCGCCCTCCCGCCCCGACACGCCCTTGACGACCGTCACTTGAGCACCGGCGCGTCGACGGCGTCCGACAGCCACTCCTGCTCGATCCTCGCGAGCGTGCCGTCCTCGCGCAGGGCGTCGACGGCCCGCGTCACGCAGGAGGTGAGGGCGCTTTCCTTGTCCAGCACGAGCCCGAACTGCTCCGGCGTGCCGCCCCGGTTCTCGAACTGGCCGACGATCCGCGCGTCGGTCACCTCGGCCGAGGTGATGTAGAAGGCGGTCGGCAGGTCCGTGACGACGGCGTCGACCTGACCGTTCTTCAGTGCCGACTTGGCCTGGTCGTTCTTGGCGTACACGGCGGCCGCCCGCTTCGGCTGCACCACGTCGTGGATGTAGTTCAGGCTGGTGGTGCCGACCTGCGCGCCGAGCTTGACGTCCCTCAGGTCCGCGATGCTCTTCGCCCCCGCCGCCTTGGAGCCCTTCAGCGCGATGACGGCCTGGCGCACGTCGTAGTAACCGGACGAGAAGTCCACGGCCTTCTTGCGCTCGGTGCTGATCGACACCTGGTTGATGTCGAAGTCGAAGGTCTTTTCGCCGGGCGCGAAGGCCTTGTTGAAGGGGACGGTCTGCCAGACGACGGCGTTCTCGCCGTAACCGAGCTCCTTGGCCACGGCGTACGCGACCGCCGACTCGAAGCCCTTGCCGTTCGCCGGGTCGTCGTCCTTGAACCACGGCTCGTACGCGGGCTTGTCGGTGGCGATCGTCAGCTTGCCCGGGGCTTTCGTGGTCAGCTCGCCCTTGGCGCAGCTGTCCACGGCCCCGTCGGACGGCTTGCCGGCCGCCTGCTCCTCCGGCTGCGGAGCACAGCCGACGGCGGTGGCGAGGAGGACGACGGTGGCGGCGGCGACGGCACGGCGCAGAGCGCGCGGGGCATGAGGCATGGCGGGAGATTGACAGTCCGTGGACCCGCTTGTCGAGGTCACGGCGGCGATCGTCCGCATAGTGGGAACGAGTGTTGCGTTCTCGTGAACCTTCCCTGTCCACCCGGGAGTTGGGAGTTGGAGGCCCGCCGGGGCCGCCGGCCGAGGGCGGGGATCGGGTGAGACCGGCGGCCCGTCCGCACAGGAGCCGTCGTCCTGAGCGGCACTGCTACCAGTTGACCGCGCCCCTACGCGCGCCGGGAGCGCGCGCGGGGCACCGGCGCGTGCGCGGGATTCACACGGGGCGCGTGGCTGGTTTCACGCGAGGCCAGTGGCGGGCTGCACACGGAGCGCGCGCGCGGGATGCGGACGACGTGCCTGTGCGGACTCCAGGCGCCGTGCCTGTGTGTGGGATGTGGGCGACGTGCCTGTGCGGGGCGCGTATCGCGCCCGTCACCACCCTCGTGCGTGCCACTCCGGCAGATGCGGGCGTTCCGCGCCCAGGGTGGTGTCGTTCCCATGGCCGGGGTAGACCCAGGTCTCGTCCGGGAGCACATCGAAGATCTTGGTCTCGACGTCGTGGATCAGACTGGCGAACGCCCTGGGGTCGTTGTGTGTGTTGCCCACGCCTCCCGGGAACAGGCAGTCCCCCGTGAACACATGGGGGTGCCCGTGCGGGTCGTCGTAGACGAGGACGATCGAGCCGGGGGTGTGCCCGACGAGGTGGCGCGCGGTGAGTTCGACGTGCCCCACCCGGATCGTGTCGCCGTCGTCGACCAGGACGTCGGTCGGCACGGGGATGCCCTCGGCGTCCTCGCGGCCCGCGTACGTGCGCGCGCCGGTGGCCGCCACGACATCGGCGAGCGCCTGCCAGTGGTCGCCGTGCCGGTGGGTGGTGACGACGGACGCGATGCCGTCGTCACCGATCATGCCCAGCAGCGCGTCGGCGTCGTTCGCGGCGTCGATCAGCAGCTGCTCGTCCGTCGCCCGGCAGCGCAGCAGATAGGCGTTGTTGTTCATCGGACCGACCGCGATCTTGGTGATCATCAGGTCCTTGAGTTCGTGCACGTCGGCGGGTCCGCCGACCGTCACCTGCCCGCTGTACGTCATGGTCGCCAGCCTATAGCGGGGGAGTGGTCCGGGACCGTTCCCGCCCCCCAGGGGAGCAGTGCCCGGGGACGGTCCCCCGCCCTGCAGCGGGCGTAGTGCCGGAGGGGGGAACTGTCCCCGCCTGCAACGGGCGAGGTGCCGGAGGGGAACCGCCCCCGGCCCTGCCGCGGGCACGGCGTCGGAAGGGAACCGCCTCCGCCCCTGCCGAGGGAGCAGTGCCGACGGGGATGCGTCCTGCTCTACAGCGGCGGCAGTGCCGGAAGGGGGCCGCCCTCCACCCTCAGCCCGGATCCGTCACGGCGGCCGGCGAGCCAGCCGAGCAGCTCGGCCCGCGATCCGCTGACGGTCAGCTCGGGCTCGCCCTCCCGTCCCGTGCGCCACGCGCGCGTGCCGTCCGTCAGCCGCGTGGGACGCACGTCGGGATGCCCGGTGAAGCGCTCGGCGAGGAAGCCGATCTCCCGCTCCGTGAACTCCGCGGGGAGGTCCTCCAGCTCGTACCCGATCCCCAGGTCCACGTGATGCAGCTCCACCTCCACCCACCGCCGGAACGGCACCCGGGACGCCGAGTCCGTGACCCCGTTGCGCAGCTCCACCGTGCGCGACCAGTCCGCCGGTACGGCCCCCGCCTCCTGGAAGCGGTCCGCGCTCGCGCGCAGGTCGGCGAGGTGGACGTCCAAGGGGCGCGGGGCGTCCCGCTCGATGTCGCCGTCCCGGGCCTCGGCGGAGACGTACATGGGACGGCCCTGCAGGACGTTCACCAGAGCGTCCGCGTTGCGGGCCAGGTGGGCCAGCACATGGCCACGGGTCCAGCCGGGCAGCCGTGACGCGTGCGTCACAGAGGCGTTGTCCAGTTTGCCGACTGCGGTCAGCAGCCGCTCGGTCGCGTCACGTACAGACGCCAGGTCATGAGCGTGATCAATCATGGTGCTGACCCTAGCCGCGTCACACCTTCGGGTGAAGGTGGTGCACCCGTGCCGTAAATCGAATGCACGTGCTATATGGTCTGGAGCGGCGTCGGGCATCCTGGAAGGCGGGGTTTGTTGGCAACCCGTGCATCCGACCGGCGTTGTCAGTGGCTCCCCCTAGTCTGAGAAAGCACGGGGGCCCCGCCCCTGTCACTTCTCTCAAGAAAGGTGCGGACCGGCGTGGCCGACCGTCTCATCGTTCGTGGAGCGCGCGAGCACAACCTCAAGAACGTCTCGCTCGACCTCCCGCGCGACTCGCTCATCGTCTTCACGGGCCTGTCGGGGTCGGGCAAGTCCTCGCTGGCCTTCGACACGATCTTCGCCGAGGGGCAGCGGCGGTACGTGGAGTCGCTCTCCTCGTACGCCCGGCAGTTCCTCGGCCAGATGGACAAGCCGGACGTCGACTTCATCGAGGGCCTGTCCCCGGCCGTCTCCATCGACCAGAAGTCGACCTCGCGCAACCCGCGCTCGACGGTCGGCACGATCACCGAGGTCTACGACTACCTGCGGCTGCTCTTCGCGCGCATCGGCAAGCCGCACTGCCCCGAGTGCGGCCGCCCCATCTCGCGCCAGTCGCCGCAGGCCATCGTCGACAGGGTCCTGGAGCTGCCCGAGGGCAGCCGCTTCCAGGTGCTCTCCCCGCTGGTGCGCGAGCGCAAGGGCGAGTTCGTCGACCTGTTCGCCGACCTCCAGACCAAGGGCTACTCCCGCGCGCGCGTGGACGGCGAGACGGTGCAGCTGTCCAACCCGCCGACGCTGAAGAAGCAGGAGAAGCACACCATCGAGGTGGTCGTCGACCGCCTCACGGTGAAGGACTCCGCCAAGCGCCGCCTCACCGACTCCGTGGAGACCGCCCTCGGCCTGTCCGGCGGCATGGTCGTGCTCGACTTCGTCGACCTCCCCGAGGACGACCCCGAGCGCGAGCGCATGTTCTCGGAGCACCTGTACTGCCCGTACGACGACCTGTCCTTCGAGGAGCTGGAGCCCCGCTCCTTCTCCTTCAACTCGCCCTTCGGCGCCTGCCCGGACTGCACCGGCATCGGCACGCGCATGGAGGTCGACCCCGAGCTGATCGTCCCGGACCCGGACAAGACGCTCGACGAGGGCGCCATCCACCCCTGGTCGCTCGGCCACACCAAGGACTATTTCGACCGGCAGGTCGGCGCCCTCGCGACGGCCCTCGGGTTCCGGACGGACATCCCCTTCGCGGGCCTGCCGCAGCGCGCCAAGAAGGCGCTGCTGTACGGCCACAAGACGCAGATCGAGGTCCGCTACCGCAACCGGTACGGGCGCGAGCGCGTGTACATGGCGTCCTTCGAGGGTGCCGTCAACTTCGTCAAGCGCCGGCACAGCGACGCCGAGTCCGACGCCAGCCGTGAGCGCTTCGAGGGCTACATGCGCGAGGTGCCCTGCCCCACCTGTGAGGGCACGCGCCTCAAGCCCGTCGTCCTCGCGGTCACGATCATGGGCAAGTCCATCGCCGAGGTCTCCGCGATGTCCATCAGCGACTGCGCGGACTTCCTGGGCGAGCTCAAGCTCACCGCCCGCGACAAGAAGATCGCCGAGCGAGTGCTGAAGGAGGTCAACGAGCGGCTGCGGTTCCTGGTCGACGTCGGCCTGGACTACCTCTCGCTCAACCGCGCCGCCGGCACGCTCTCCGGTGGCGAGGCCCAGCGCATCCGCCTGGCCACCCAGATCGGCTCCGGCCTCGTCGGCGTCCTGTACGTCCTCGACGAGCCGTCCATCGGCCTGCACCAGCGCGACAACCACCGGCTGATCGAGACCCTGGTCCGGCTGCGCGACATGGGCAACACGCTCATCGTCGTCGAGCACGACGAGGACACCATCAAGACCGCCGACTGGGTCGTCGACATCGGTCCCGGCGCCGGCGAGCACGGCGGCAAGGTCGTGCACAGCGGCTCCCTGAAGGAGCTCCTCGCCAACGAGGAGTCGCAGACCGGCCAGTACCTGGCGGGCAAGAAGTCCATCCCGGTGCCCGAGATCCGCCGCCCGGTCGACCCCTCCCGGCAGCTCACGGTGCACGGCGCCCGCGAGAACAACCTCCAGGACATCGACGTGTCCTTCCCGCTGGGCGTGTTCACCGCCGTCACCGGCGTGTCCGGCTCCGGCAAGTCCACGCTGGTCAACGACATCCTGTACACGCACCTGGCCCGCGAGCTGAACGGCGCCCGCAGCGTGCCCGGGCGGCACACGCGCGTGGACGGCGACGACCTCGTCGACAAGGTCGTCCACGTCGACCAGTCGCCCATCGGCCGCACCCCGCGCTCCAACCCGGCGACGTACACCGGCGTCTTCGACCACATCCGCAAGCTGTTCGCCGAGACCACCGAGGCGAAGGTCCGCGGCTACATGCCCGGCCGCTTCTCCTTCAACGTCAAGGGCGGCCGCTGCGAGAACTGCGCGGGCGACGGCACGATCAAGATCGAGATGAACTTCCTCCCGGACGTGTACGTCCCGTGCGAGGTCTGCCACGGCGCCCGGTACAACCGGGAGACCCTGGAGGTGCACTACAAGGGCAAGTCCATCGCCGACGTCCTGAACATGCCCATCGAAGAGGCCATGCACTTCTTCGAGGCCGTCCCGGCGATCTCCCGCCACCTCAGGACGCTCAACGACGTCGGTCTGGGCTACGTCCGGCTCGGCCAGTCCGCGACCACCCTGTCCGGCGGTGAGGCGCAGCGCGTCAAGCTCGCCAGCGAACTGCAGAAGCGCTCCACCGGCCGCACGGTCTACGTCCTGGACGAGCCGACCACCGGTCTGCACTTCGAGGACATCAGCAAGCTGCTCAGCGTGCTGTCCGGGCTGGTCGACAAGGGCAACACGGTCATCGTCATCGAGCACAACCTCGACGTGATCAAGACGGCCGACTGGATCGTCGACATGGGGCCCGAGGGCGGCGCCGGCGGCGGTCTGGTCGTCGCCGAGGGCACGCCCGAGCAGGTCGCGGGCGTACCGGCCAGCCACACCGGCAAGTTCCTGCGCGACGTCCTGGGCGCGGAGCGGATCAGCGACGCGTCCTCCGTCAAGGTGCCCGCCCAGACGACGGCCAAGAAGACGGTCGCGGCCAGGGCCACCACCAGGAAGACCGCCACCAGGACGGTCAACAGCACCGCCACCAACAAGACGGCCACCAAGGCCGCCGCGAAGAAGACGACCCGGGCACGCAAGGTTTGAGGACGCCGTACCGACGCGCCGTGCCGCCCCGGGCTCCCTCCCCGTAGCGGGCACGGCGCGTCGGCGTCCCACCCACCCGGCAGCCGTCTCCCGCTCTCCGGCTCCCCGAGCCGACCGACGTCAGCCCTCCAGCTCGTGCGCGTACGGCGGCTCCGCCCCCGCCCGCGAGCAGGTGATCGCCGCCGCACGCGCGGCGAAGCCCAGCAGCCCGGCCCAGCCGTCCGCGCCCAGCGCGGCAAGGGCCGGCGCGCTGAGGGCGTCCCGCACCGCCAGGCCGTGCAGCAGCGCGGCGTTGACGGTGTCGCCCGCGCCGATCGTGTCCACCACCTCGACCCGCTCACCAGGCACCGCGTACACCCCGCCGTCACGGGTGAACGCGGTCAGCCCGTCGCCGCCCTGGGTGACCACGACCGCGGCCGGGCCGGCCGCCAGCCACTCCTGTGGCGTGCCGCCGAGCCACTCGGCGTCCTCGGCCGACAGTTTCAGCAGCGACACCGACGGCAGCCAGCTCTTGAACCGGGCCCGGTAGGCGTCCGCGTCCGGGATCAGCCCGGCCCGGATGTTCGGGTCCAGGGCGGTGAACACGCCCTGCCCGGAGGCCGTGCGCATCAGCTCCTCGTACGCGCTCGCCCCCGGCTCCAGCACCAGCGAGCAGGTGCCGAAGGAGACGGCTCGGGTTCCGGGCGGCAGCGCGGCGGGTGCCGTGAACAGCCGGTCGGCCGTGCCCTCCACGTAGAAGGAGTACGAGGCGGAGCCGTCCGCGCCGACGGAGGCGACCGCGAGCGTGGTCGGCTCGGAGCCGCGCTGCACCGACGACACGTCCACCCCGGTCTCGCGCAGCCGGTCGAGGAGCGCCTCGCCGAACGCGTCGTACGACACCCGGGAGCAGAAGGCGGCGGGGGAGCCGAGCCGTCCCAGCGCCACCGCGGTGTTGTACGGGCCGCCGCCGAGCGCCGGCGTCAGCGCCGCCAGGGCGCCGGTGCCCCGCGGTACCAGGTCGATCAGTGCCTCACCGGCGACGACGATCATGCGACGTTCCTCTCTGGGGTTGCTCCGGCTGTTCGGGACAGCCGCACGAGGTGCGGTGGACGAAGGCGCAGGGCAGCCGCACCGTCCGCGCGGGCCGGTCCGGCTCGGCGAGACGGTCCAGGAGCACCCGTACCGCCGTCGCGCCGATGTCCCGGCTGGGCTGTGCGATCGCGGTGAGCCGGGGCGCGAACAGGTCCGCCCAGGCGAAGTCGTCGAAACAGCACAGCGCGATGTCCTCGGGTACGGACAGGCCGCCGTCGCGCAGGGCGCGCAGGGCGCCGATCGTCATCGCGTTGTTGGCGGTGACCAGCGCGGTGGGCGGCTGGTCGAGGGAGAGCAGGGCCGCCGTGGCCCGCTCGGCGCCCGCCGACTCCGAGTGGCCGTGCACCAGGAGCCGCTCGTCGTACGCGAGCCCCGCGGCCGCCAGGCCGTTCCGGTAGCCGGTGATCCGTTCACCCGTGGTGCTCAGCCCGGGCCGCCCCGCCACCAGCGCGATCCGGCGGTGGCCGAGGCCGGCGAGATGGGTGACGAGCTCGGCCGTCGGCCCGGCGTTCTCCGTGGCGACCTGGTCGATACGCGGCGTTTCCACCAGCCGGTCCAGGAACACGGCCGGTACGTCGTGCCGCCCGAGGTAGGCGAGCAGCTCCGCCGGATCCGCGGAGGGTGCGACGATCATGCCGTCCACCCGGCGCTCGTGCAGCAGCTGGACGACCTTGCGCTCGTGCACCGGGTCGTCGTGCGGGTCGGCGATGAGCAGGCTGTAGCCGTGTTCCAGGGCGCAGGCCTCGACGCCCTGGAGGATCTCCGTGAAGTACGGATTGCTGATCGCCGACACCGCGAGCCCGATGGACCGGGTGCGGGACGTCACCAGGGACCGGGCCAGGGAGTTCGGGGTGTAGCCGAGCTCCTCGACGGCGTCCAGGACCGCCTGGCGGGTGTGCGGAAGCACCGGCCGTGTGCCGTTGAGCACGTGCGAGACGGTCGCCACGGACACCCCGGCGCTCCGCGCCACATCGGCCATGGTCGCCATCGGCGTGCTCCCTTCCGCGCGTGCGGCCTTCCGTGCACTGGCCGGGAACGTACCGCATTCGGCGGCGCGCGTAAACGCTTGCGCAATCGTTTACGCTCGCCGCCGGACCGCCCGGTGGCGGCCCGGCTGCCCGGCCTGCACGCCCGGACACCGCGCCCGCCCACCCCACGCACGGCCGCTCCGCCCCCCGCCGCTGCACCCCGACGATCACCGTCGGTATCGTCGGCACGCACCGCCGTCCGACCAGTGGAGACCTCATGCCCGGCCGACCCGCCGCGAGCCGCCGTACCGTCCTTCGCGGAGTGGCCCTCACGCCCGTCGCCGGACTCGGCGTCGCCGCCTGCTCGCCCGGTGGGAACGCCGGGCCCGCGCGGCCGACCGCCCCCGTCGACCTCGGCGCAGAGAGCGAGGTGCCCGAGGGCGGCGCCAGGCTGTACCGGGACCACGACGTCGTCGTCAGCCGGGGCGGGGACGGCACCCTCAGGGCGTACAGCACGATCTGCACGCACGCGCGGTGCCCCGTCAACCAGCTGGAGGGGACGCGGCTGATCTGCCCCTGCCACGGCAGCGAGTTCGACGCCGCGACCGGCAGGGTGCTGCGTGAACCGGCCACCGTGCCGCTGATGGAGCTGGCGGTCGAGGTGAGGAACGGCAGGATCGTCGCGGGGCCGGCAACCTGACGGCCGACGCGACCGGCGGAGCCGCCGAGCGAGGAGCCCCGCCGGCAGGCGTGCGGCGTCAGGGCGGCCCGCTCACTCCCAGTCCCAGCCGATCCCCACGTACCCCGACCGCACCCGTGGCTCCACGAGGTGCACCGAACGGTGCCGCCCGCTGAGCGTCAGCTCCTCGCGCCCGCCGCGCGGCGCCGCCGCCGAGTGCTGGGTGAACCGGTGGCAGCGCACCGGTACGGCCCCGGCGTCGAAGCGCACCTGGAGCACGTACTGGCCGCCCGCGGGGCCGAATCCGCGCACGTACTCCCGTGACACACCGGCCGTGCCGTCCTCGACTCCGTACCGGAAGAGGAACGTGTCCCCGGCCCGCAGGCGTGTGTCGAAGAGCAGCTCGGCCACCAGCACACCGGTGTCGTGGTGCCAACGCGTCCGGCCGGTGCGGCAGTTGTCCAGGGCGTGCACCGTCATGCGCTCCGGGGCGGCGCCGGGATCGCCGTGGTGGACGGCCACGAAGCGGTCGACGCCGTCCCGGTGGGCGCGCACGATGTGGTGCGACTCGCGGCCCGCCAGCTCCCGCCGGGGCCCGATCCTGATCCGCTCATGGTGGCCGAGCGAGTGCAGGCCCCCGTCCAGCGGGCAGTCCAGTTCGGCCAGCAGCCGCTCCAGGACGCCCGAGGCCTCGACGAGGGAGCGGTAGGAGCGGCCTGTGGGCCGCTGCTCGGCCGGGTGCTCGTCGGACTCGGCGAGCAACCGGATCAGCGACTCCTCCGGCAGGTCCAGGATCTCCTCCAGGGCCCGTACGGCTCGCAGCGACTCCGGGCGCTGGGGGCGCCGGGCGCCCTGCTGCCAGTAACTCAGGCTGGTGACACCGACCTTCACGCCGTGCCGCGACAGATGGTGCTGCACCCGCTGCAACGGCAGTCCCCGTGCGGCGATCGCGGCCCGCAGGGCGACGTGGAAGGGGCCTCCCCGCAGGACCGAGTCCAGTTCCGCGGTGGCGACGTCCGCGTGCTGTGTGGCGTACGGCATGCAGGGGCCTCTCTGTGAAGGTCAACAACGGCTGGTCAGACCGTTCGCACGGTTCCCGGGGCAGCCCCCGTCGGCGCGGGACGGCTCTTCACATCCGTACGCCGTCGCTCAGACCCCGAGTCCCCACGCATTGAAGCGTGTTGACAAAGCCCCGACAACACCTGATACCCAACAGCGACCTGCCCCCGCCCCCGGCGCGCGCCGCTGCGGCGCCCGCGCTCGCCACCGCGGCGCCACTTCGGGGCGGCGAGGCACTCTCTCGGGGCCGGGGACAGGAGGGCCGGTGCCGCTAGGGGCGGTCGGTGCCGCCCTGCTCCTCCAGGCGCAGACGCTTGGCGCGCACTATGTCCGGGTCGCGCGGGTCGAGGGCGTCGCGCAGTGCGAACGGCTCGTCCGCGTACCGGCGGGCACGGACCGGCCGCCGTGTCTTCTCGATCCGCATCCGCCGCATCCGAACCACCCTTCGATCGGGACCGGCCGTTGCGCATGCGGGGCGGCCGGTCCACATTGACACTCCGTGTCCACATCGACACTTGCGGTGCCCGGGGGCTCCGCCGTGTCGCCGTGGGTAGCCCCGTTCCCTGATCCGGGCGGGCGTAACCCCTGAGGACGGGTGGGCGGTTGGTGAAGGGGTGCCGCGACGGGCGGTGAGGGCCGCCGTCACCGGCGGGTCGCGGCAGGCCGAACGGGTGACGCCGGAGCGCTTCTCCCGAGCCGGCCGCCCGCACGACCACCGCACGCACCTCACACGGCCGAAACGCACATCCCTCGCACGGCCTCGGTACGGCTGAACGCACGGCCGCAGCGCGGCCCACGCGTGATCGACACCCCCGTGTCCTGGCCGTTCGCGCCCTCCGCGCGCGGCGGCACCCCGGCCCCGGACGTTGTCCACAGGCCCACCGGACTGTCGGTCCCCGCCAGTAGGGTGTGAGACATGGCCGACCCCTCCAGCTACCGCCCCAAGCCGGGAGAGATCCCCGACTCGCCGGGGGTCTACCGGTTCCGTGACGAGCACCGCCGCGTGATCTACGTCGGAAAGGCGAAGAGCCTGCGCCAGCGCCTGGCGAACTACTTCCAGGACCTGGCCGGGCTGCACCCGCGCACCCGCACGATGGTCACCACGGCCGCGTCCGTGGAGTGGACGGTGGTGTCCACGGAGGTCGAGGCGCTCCAGCTGGAGTACTCCTGGATCAAGGAGTACGACCCCCGGTTCAACGTCAAGTACCGCGACGACAAGAGCTACCCGTACCTCGCGGTGACGATGAACGAGGAGTTCCCGCGCGTGCAGGTGATGCGCGGTCACAAGAAGAAGGGCGTCCGGTACTTCGGGCCGTACGCGCACGCGTGGGCCATCCGGGACACGGTGGACCTGCTGTTGCGCGTCTTCCCGGTGCGCACCTGCTCGGCCGGTGTCTTCAAGAACGCCGCCCGCACCGGCCGTCCCTGCCTGCTCGGCTACATCGGCAAGTGCTCCGCCCCCTGCGTGAGCCGCGTCTCCGCCGACGAGCACCGTGAACTCGCCGAGGAATTCTGCGACTTCATGGCCGGCCGCACGGGCACGTACATCCGCCGCCTGGAGCAGCGGATGACCGAGGCGGCCGAGGAGATGGAGTACGAGCGGGCCGCCCGCCTGCGCGACGACATCGAGGCCTTGAAGAAGGCCATGGAGAAGAACGCGGTCGTCCTCGCGGACGCCACCGACGCCGACCTGATCGCGATCGCCGAGGACGAACTGGAGGCCGCCGTCCAGATCTTCCACGTCCGGGGCGGACGCGTGCGCGGCCAGCGCGGCTGGGTCACCGACAAGGTCGAGGAGATCACCACGGGCGCCCTCGTCGAGCACGCCCTGCAGCAGCTCTACGGCGAGGAGACCGGCGACGCCGTCCCCAAGGAGGTTCTCGTCCCGGCCCTGCCCGACCCCGTGGAGCCCGTCCAGGACTGGCTGGCCGAGCGGCGCGGCTCGGGCGTCTCCCTGCGCATCCCGCAGCGCGGCGACAAGAAGGCCCTCATGGAGACCGTGCAGCGCAACGCCCAGCAGGCGCTCGCCCTGCACAAGACCAAGCGCGCCTCCGACCTCACCACGCGCTCGCGTGCCCTGGAGGAGATCGCCGACGCCCTCGACCTGGACAGCGCCCCGCTGCGGATCGAGTGCTACGACATCTCGCACCTGCAGGGGCAGGACGTCGTGGCCTCCATGGTCGTGTTCGAGGACGGACTGGCCCGCAAGAGCGAGTACCGCCGATTCCAGATCAAGGGCTTCGAGGGGCAGGACGACGTCCGCTCCATGCACGAGGTGGTCACCCGCCGCTTCCGGCGCTACCTCGCCGAGAAGGAGAAGACCGGCGAGTGGACCGAGGAGGAGCTCAAGGAGGACGACGGCCGGCCGAAGCGCTTCGCGTACCCGCCCCAGCTCGTGGTCGTCGACGGCGGCGCCCCGCAGGTAGCCGCCGCCAAGAAGGCCCTGGACGAGCTCGGCATCGATGACATCGCCGTGTGCGGCCTCGCCAAGCGCCTGGAGGAGGTCTGGCTGCCCGGCGAGGACGACCCGGTCGTCCTGCCCCGCACCAGCGAGGGGCTGTACCTGCTCCAGCGCGTGCGTGACGAGGCCCACCGCTTCGCGATCACCTATCAGCGCTCCAAACGCGCCAAGCGATTCCGCGCCGGCCCCCTGGACGACGTCCCCGGCCTGGGAGAGGCCCGCAAGCAGGCGCTGCTCAGGCACTTCGGCTCGGTGAAGAAGCTGCGCTCCGCGACGATCGACCAGATCTGCGAGGTCCAGGGCATAGGCCGCAAGACGGCCGAAACCATCGCCGCGGCCCTCGCCCGGGCGGTACCGGCCGCGCCCGCCGTGAACACGGCGACCGGAGAGATCATTGAAGACAGGGAGGACGGGGCGCCCCAGACGACGGCGGGTGTCCCGGGGGAGCCCGTGCCCGCGGGCGCCCCGGACGAACGACGGGGGCAGGAGACATGACAGAGCACGACACAGGACCCACGACGGAGCGAGACCGCGCGCCGCGGGACACTGCCAAGGCGCCGCACAGGGAGACACCGCAGGATCCCGTACGGCACGACGCACGCCACGACAACGGAGCACAGGTGAGTACGGGCAAGGAAGCAGCCGGGGTCCCCGAGGCGGCCATCCCCGAGCTGGTGATCATCTCCGGCATGTCCGGAGCCGGACGGTCCACGGCCGCCAAGTGTCTGGAGGACCTCGGCTGGTTCGTCGTCGACAACCTGCCGCCCGCGCTGATCCCCACCATGGTGGAGCTCGGCGCCCGCTCACAGGGCAACGTGGCGAGGATCGCGGTCGTCGTCGACGTCCGCGGCCGCCGCTTCTTCGACAACCTGCGCGAGTCCCTCGCCGACCTCGACACCCGCGGAGTCACCCGGAGGATCGTCTTCCTGGAGTCCTCCGACGACGCTCTGGTGCGCCGCTTCGAGTCGGTGCGCCGCCCCCACCCCCTCCAGGGCGACGGCCGTATCGTCGACGGCATCGCCGCCGAACGCGAGCTGCTGCGCGAGCTGCGCGGCGACGCCGACCTGGTGATCGACACCTCCAGCCTCAACGTGCACGAACTGCGCGCCAAGATGGACGCCCAGTTCGCCGGCGAGGAGGAGCCCGAGCTGCGGGCCACCGTGATGTCCTTCGGCTACAAGTACGGCCTGCCGGTCGACGCCGACCTCGTCGTCGACTGCCGCTTCCTGCCCAACCCCCACTGGGTCCCGGAACTGCGCCCGTACACCGGCCTCAACGACGAGGTATCGGGGTACGTCTTCAACCAGCCCGGAGCCAAGGAGTTCCTGGACCGGTACTCCGAGCTCCTCCAGCTGATTGCCGCGGGCTACCGCCGGGAGGGCAAGCGCTACGTGACGATCGCCGTCGGCTGCACGGGCGGCAAGCACCGCTCGGTCGCCATGTCGGAGAGGCTCGCCGCCCGGCTCGCTGCCGAGGGCGTGGAGACGGTGGTCGTCCACCGGGACATGGGACGCGAATGACGGGACGCACTCCGCGGCTGAGCCGGCTGCGCCGTGCGGTGCCCGACGGCCGCGGCGGCAGGACCGCCGAGGCCCGCGGCGGCAGGCCGCGCCGCCGGGGCACGCAGCCCAAGGTCGTCGCCCTGGGCGGCGGCATGGGCCTGTCGGCCTCGCTCGCCGCGTTGCGCCGGATCACCGGCGACCTCACCGCCGTCGTCACCGTGGCCGACGACGGCGGCTCCAGCGGCCGGTTGCGCGACGAGCTGGGCGTGCTGCCGCCCGGCGACCTGCGCAAGGCCCTGGCCGCGCTGTGCGGCGACGACGACTGGGGCCAGACCTGGGCCCGCGTCATCCAGCACCGCTTCCAGTCCAAGGGCGAGATGCACGGCCACGCGGTGGGCAACCTGCTCATCGTCGCCCTGTGGGAGCAGCTCGGCGACCACGTCCAGGCCCTGGACCTGGTCGGCCGGCTGCTGGGCGCACAGGGGCGCGTGCTGCCCATGTCCGCCGTGCCCCTGGAGCTCCAGGCCCTGGTCAAGGGCCACGACCCGGACCGTCCCGACGACGTCGACGCGGTCCGCGGCCAGGCCACCGTCGCCCTCACCCCCGGCGAGGTGCAGTCCGTGCACCTCGTCCCGCACGACCCGCCCGCCGTCCCCGAGGCGGTGGAGGCGGTCCTCGACGCGGACTGGGTGGTGCTCGGCCCCGGCTCCTGGTTCTCCTCCGTCATCCCGCACCTGCTCGTCCCCGAGCTGCTGGACGCGCTCACGCAGACGAAGGCACGCCGGGTACTCTCCCTGAACCTCGCCCCGCAGCCGGGAGAAACCGAGGGCTTCTCCCCGCAGCGTCATGTGGAGGTTTTGGGACGACACGCCCCTAAACTCGCCCTGGACGTGGTGCTGGCCGACGAGGCCGCCGTGCCCGACCGCGCTGCGCTCATCGAAGCCGCCAAGAGGCTCGGCGCCGCGGTCGAGCTGGCGCCGGTGGCCCGGCCCGACGGGACTCCGCGGCACGACCCGGAGCTGCTGGCCGCCGCGTACGACCGTATTTTTCGGATGCATGGAAGGATCGGCCCATGGCGATGACGCCAGCGGTGAAGGACGAGGTCTCCCGGCTCCCCGTCACCCGGACCTGCTGCAGGAAGGCCGAGGTCTCCGCCATCCTGCGGTTCGCCGGCGGCCTCCACCTGGTCAGCGGGCGCATCGTGATCGAGGCGGAGCTGGACACCGCGATGGCGGCCCGCCGCCTCAAGCGGGACATCCTGGAGATCTTCGGCCACAGCTCGGAGCTGATCGTGATGGCGCCCGGCGGACTGCGCCGCGGCTCGCGCTACGTCGTGCGCGTGGTCGCCGGCGGTGACCAGCTGGCCCGCCAGACCGGCCTGGTCGACGGCCGGGGCCGCCCGATCCGCGGCCTGCCCCCGCAGGTGGTCTCCGGCGCCACCTGTGACGCCGAGGCCGCCTGGCGCGGCGCGTTCCTGGCGCACGGCTCGCTCACCGAGCCCGGCCGCTCGTCCTCCCTGGAGGTGACCTGTCCGGGCCCCGAGGCCGCGCTCGCCCTCGTCGGCGCCGCCCGGCGGCTGTCCATCGCCGCAAAGGCCCGCGAGGTGCGCGGCGTGGACCGGGTCGTCGTCCGCGACGGCGACGCCATCGGCGCGCTGCTCACCCGGCTCGGCGCCCACGAGTCGGTGCTGGCCTGGGAGGAGCGCCGGATGCGCCGCGAGGTGCGTGCCACCGCCAACCGGCTCGCCAACTTCGACGACGCCAACCTGCGCCGCTCCGCCCGGGCAGCCGTCGCCGCCGGTGCCCGCGTGGCCCGCGCCCTGGAGATCCTCGGCGACGACGTTCCCGAGCACCTCGCCGCCGCGGGCCGGCTGCGGATGGAGCACAAGCAGGCCTCCCTGGAGGAACTGGGCGCGCTCGCCGACCCGCCGCTGACCAAGGACGCGGTGGCCGGCCGGATCCGCCGCCTGCTGGCCATGGCCGACAAGCGCGCCTCCGACCTCGGCATCCCGGGCACGGAGGCCAACCTCTCCGAGGAGCTGGCCGACAACCTCGCGGGCTGACACCACGCCTGGCGGGCCGGCACAACGCCCCGCAGGCTGATATGACGACCAATTAATACGCCGGTGCTGACGCCCACTTGGGTGATCGGCACCGGCGTCGGCGTGTCGGTGTAGCACCCTTGACTCGATCATGAACTGTCATGAGCCTGGCATCTGTTCGCTGCTGTGGCGGACCCACGCTAGGGGGGTTCATGAGACGAAGAGCGAGATCGATCCTCGCTGTCGGCGCGCTTGTGCTCGGCGGAGCGGGCCTCGCGCCCATCGCCCAGGCACAACCGGACGACTCCCGGGCGTCCGATGCGGACGAGGTCAAGGTCTTCCGCGCCGACGTCACCAAGAAGCAGGTACCCCTGCTGCTGGCCGCAGGCCAGGACGGCCACGAACTCGGCGAGCAGGTGCCCGACAAGGGCACGGGCACCGTCGAGGTCTACCTGACCGACCAGCAGGCGAAGAAGCTGGAGAAGCAGGGCGTCGACCTCACCGAGCACAGCCTGACCGCCAAGGCCGAGGACCGCGTCAAGGCCGCCGCCGAGGGCGTGTTCCGCCCGTACGGCGGAAAGGGCGGCCTGAAGGAGGAGATCCTCCGCACCGCCCAGGAGAACCCCGGCCTCACCAAGGTCGTCTCCATCGGCAAGACCATCAAGGGCCAGGACATCCTCGCCCTGAAGCTCACCAAGGGCGCCAAGAAGTCCAAGGACGGCTCCAAGCCCTCCGTGCTGTACCTGTCCAACCAGCACGCGCGCGAGTGGATCACGCCGGAGATGACCCGGCGGCTGATGCACCACTACCTGGACAACTACAGGACCGACAAGCGCGTCAAGAAGATCGTCGACTCCACCGAGCTGTGGTTCGTCCTGTCGGCCAACCCCGACGGCTACGACTACACCTTCGCCGGCGACGACAACCGCCTGTGGCGCAAGAACCTGCGGGACGTCAACGGCGACGGCGCCATCTCCACCGGCGACGGCGTCGACCTCAACCGCAACTTCGCCTACAAGTGGGGCTACGACGACGAGGGCTCGTCCCCCAACCCCACCAGCCAGACCTACCGCGGCGCGGGCCCCAACTCCGAGCCGGAGACCCAGGCCCTGGACGCCTTCGAGAAGCGGATCGGCTTCACGTACGGCATCAACTACCACTCCGCCGCCGAACTCATCCTCTACGGCGTCGGCTGGCAGGTCGCCACCCACACCCCGGACGACGTCCTCTACGAGGCCCTCGCCGGCACGCCCGAGAACCCGGCTGTCCCCGGCTACCACCCGCAGCTCTCCTCCGAGCTGTACACCACCAACGGCGAGGCCGACGGCCACGCCGCGAACGTCAACGGCATGGCGATGTTCACGCCGGAGATGTCGACCTGCCAGACCGCCTCGGACGTCGACCCGAACGACGCGTGGAAGGCCTCCGACTGCCGCTCGATCTTCACGTTCCCGGACGACGAGAAGCTGATCCAGCAGGAGTTCGCGAAGAACGTCCCGTTCGCGCTCTCCGTCGCCGAGACCGCCTCCCACCCGGACCGGCCGTCCTCCTCGGTCGGCCTGAGCGCCGCCGACTTCACCCCGGCCGCGTTCACCACGTCGTACTCGCGCGGCGCCGACCAGGAGGTCTCCGTCGTCGCACGGAAGTCCGTGCGCGACAAGGAGCTCAGGTACCGCGTCAACGGCGGCCGTGTCGAGGACATGGCGCTCAGGCCCTGGAAGGGCGGCGAGACCTACGGCGGTGAGGACAACCTCTACTTCGACGAGTACCGGGCCAAGGTCGCCGACGGCGATCCCGGCGACAAGGTCGAGGTGTGGTTCACCGGCGAGACGCGGAGCGGCAAGAAGGTCTCCAGCGAGCACTTCACCTACACGGTGGCCGAACGGTCCCGCGCGGACGTCCTGGTCGTAGCCGAGGAGGGCGCGGCCGCCACGCAGGCGCAGAAGTACGTCGACGCGCTGAAGGCCAACGGTCACAGGGCGATCGTGTGGGACGTCGCCACCCAGGGCGCACCGGACGCGCTGGGTGTGCTGAGCCACTTCCACACCGTCGTCCACTACACGGGCGCGAGCGTCCCCGGCGTCGCCACGCAGCTGCAGCTGCGGGCCTTCCTCAACGAGGGCGGCAGGCTGATCGAGGCGGGCGAGCAGGCCGGCGGCAGCGTCGACCTGGGCGACGGCACCCTCTCGGACGACTTCAGCCAGTACTACCTGGGCGCCTACACCCGCACCTCGACCCCCGGGGCCACCGGCTTCACCGGCTCCGGCCGACTGGGCGGCTTCACCGGCGCCCTCGGTGACGCTCCCGGCAACCCGCTGGACAAGGCGGGCACCTACGGCGTCACCTCCGACGAACTGCCCGCCGCCCAGTTCCCGCAGTTCGCGAGCGCCGGCGCGGGCCGGTTCGCCGGGACGGTCAACCCGTACGGGCCCTACGCGGGCTCGTCCATGGCCGCCGCCGTGCACACCGACGACGCCTACAAGCGCCTCACCCGCACCATCGACCTCACCGGGGTGAGCGCGGCCGACCGCCCCACGCTGCGGACCCAGCTGCTGTGGGACACGGAGCGCGGCTACGACCACGCCCTGGTCGAGGCCCACACCGCCGGTGCCGACGACTGGACCACCCTCCCGGAGGCGGGCGGCGCCACCCGCACCACCGTCCCCACGGAGTGCGAGGGCGGGTTCTACGTCGGTGAGCACCCCTGGCTGAAGCGCTACCTGACCGTGGCGCAGGACGGCTGCACCGCGACCGGCACCTCCGGCGCCTGGAACAGCCTGACCGGCGCCTCTAGCGGCTGGCAGCAGGTGAACTTCGACCTGAGCGCCTATGCCGGGAAGACGGTCGAGGTCTCGATCAGCTACGTCACCGACCCGGGCACCGGCGGCCGCGGCGTCCTCGCCGACGAGGCCTCGCTCGTGATCGGCGGCACGGCGAAGGAGACCGAGGGCTTCGAGACGTCCCTGGGTGCCTGGAAGGTGGCCGGACCGCCCCCGGGCAGCCCGGCCGTCCTGAAGGACTGGACGCGCACCGGAGCGCTGTTCCAGACGTACGGTGCGGTCACCACCGACGACACCGTGCTGCTGGGCTTCGGCCTGGAGCACCTGCCCGCGGCGGCCGACCGCAAGGCGCTCATGAACAAGGCCCTCAGGGCCCTGGACGAGTGAATCCCTGGTCAAGGGGTACTGACTGTCCGTAGCGAAATCGGGTGATAAGAGCCCATGTAGGTCCGTCCGGCTCGGGCGGTCCGTACCCTACTGGCCGGTACGGACCGCCCTGCCGTGTATGGGCCGTCTCGATGTCACCACCGGCGCCCCGGGGAGGTAGGGTCGGGGGTGGTCGGGGACATCCCATACAGCTCGCCGGCACTTCGAGCCGGCGTACCAACGAGGAGATCGGTTCGTGACGATCCGCGTAGGCATCAACGGCTTTGGCCGCATCGGTCGTAACTACTTCCGCGCGCTGCTGGAGCAGGGTGCAGACATCGAGATCGTGGCTGTCAACGACCTGGGTGACACCGCGACCACCGCTCACCTGCTGAAGTACGACACCATCCTCGGCCGCCTCAAGCAGGAGGTCTCGCACACCGAGGACACCATCACTGTCGGCGACAAGACCATCAAGGTCCTGTCCGAGCGCAACCCCGCCGACATCCCGTGGGGCGAGCTCGGCGTCGACATCGTCATCGAGTCCACCGGCATCTTCACCAAGAAGGAAGACGCCGAGAAGCACATCGCCGGCGGCGCCAAGAAGGTCATCATCTCCGCCCCGGCGAAGAACGAAGACGTCACCATCGTGATGGGTGTCAACCACGACACGTACGACGCGGCGAACCACCACGTCATCTCCAACGCCTCCTGCACCACCAACTGCGTGGCGCCGATGGCGAAGGTCCTGGACGAGAACTTCGGCATCGTCAAGGGCCTGATGACGACGGTGCACGCGTACACGAACGACCAGCGCATCCTGGACTTCCCGCACAAGGACCTGCGCCGCGCGCGTGCCGCCGCCGAGAACATCATCCCGACCACCACCGGTGCCGCGAAGGCCACCTCGCTGGTCCTTCCGCAGCTCAAGGGCAAGCTGGACGGCATGGCCATGCGCGTCCCGGTCCCGACCGGCTCGGTCACCGACCTCGTCGTCGAGCTCTCCCGTGAGGTCACCAAGGAAGAGGTCAACGCGGCCTTCCAGAAGGCCGCCGAGGGCGAGCTGAAGGGCATCCTCGAGTACACCGAGGACGCGATCGTCTCCTCCGACATCGTCAACGCCCCGGCGTCCTGCACGTTCGACTCCTCCCTGACCATGGTCCAGGAGGGCAAGAACGTGAAGGTCATCGGCTGGTACGACAACGAGTGGGGCTACTCCAACCGCCTCGTCGACCTGACGGTCTTCGTCGGCAACCAGCTCTGATCCAATAGAGCAGGCACCTCATGTGAGAGCAGGGCTCGGGCAGCGCGTGGTCGCGCTGTCCGAGCCCTGACTCACGTACAGCTCAGCCCTGTTGGATCACGAGCGCTTCCGAGCGATCACGAGCTCTTCCCAGGAGTCCCCTCATGAAGACGATCGACGAACTCCTCTCCGAAGGCGTCGCGGGCAAGCGGGTCTTCGTCCGTGCCGACCTGAACGTGCCGCTCGACGGCGGCACCATCACCGACGACGGCCGCATCCGGGCCGTCCTGCCCACGATCAAGGCGCTGGCCGAGGCGGGGGCCCGCGTGGTCGTCGCCTCCCACCTCGGCCGCCCCAAGGGTGCCCCCGACCCGGCCTTCTCGCTCGCCCCGGCCGCCACCCGCCTCGGCGACCTCCTCGGCTCGGCCGTCGCGTTCGCGACGGACACCGTCGGCGACTCCGCCACGTCCACGGTCTCCGGCCTGGCCGACGGACAGGTCGCCGTCATCGAGAACCTTCGCTTCAACCCCGGCGAGACCGCCAAGGACGACGCAGACCGCGGCGCCTTCGCCGACCAGCTCGCCGCCCTCGCCGACGTGTACGTGGGCGACGGCTTCGGCGCGGTGCACCGCAAGCACGCCTCGGTGTACGACCTCCCGGCCCGGCTGCCGCACTACGCCGGCTACCTGATCGCCACCGAGGTCGGCGTCCTGAAGAAGCTCACCGAGGACGTCCAGCGGCCCTACGTCGTCGCGCTCGGCGGCGCCAAGGTCTCCGACAAGCTCGCCGTCATCGACCAGCTGCTCGGCAAGGCCGACCGGCTCCTCATCGGCGGCGGCATGGCCTACACCTTCCTCAAGGCCAAGGGCTACGAGGTCGGCAAGTCCCTCCTCCAGGAGGACCAGGTCCCGGTCGTCCAGGAGTACATGGAGCGCGCCGAGAAGCAGGGCGTGGAGTTGGTCCTGCCGGTCGACGCGCTGGTGGCCGACGACTTCCCGGACCTGAAGACCAAGGCCCCCGCCCACCCCACCACCGTCGCCGCGGACGCCATCCCCGCCGACCAGGAGGGGCTGGACATCGGCCCCGAGACCCGCAAGCTGTACGCCTCGAAGCTCGCCGACGCCGCCACCGTCTTCTGGAACGGCCCCATGGGCGTCTTCGAGCACCCCGACTACGCCGAGGGCACCAAGGCGGTCGCCCAGGCCCTCGTCGACTCCCAGGGCTTCACCGTGGTCGGCGGCGGCGACTCCGCCGCGGCCGTGCGCACCCTGGGCTTCGACGAGAACGCATTCGGCCACATCTCGACCGGGGGCGGCGCCTCCCTCGAATACCTCGAGGGCAAGACGCTCCCCGGCCTCGCCGCACTGGAGGACTGACCCACATGAGTACGCGCACGCCGCTGATGGCGGGCAACTGGAAGATGAACCTCAACCACCTCGAGGCCATCGCCCACGTCCAGAAACTCGCCTTCGCCCTGGCCGACAAGGACTACGAGGCCGTAGAGGTCGCCGTCCTGCCGCCCTTCACCGACCTGCGCTCCGTGCAGACCCTGGTCGACGGCGACAAGCTGAAGATCAAGTACGGCGCCCAGGACATCTCGGCGCACGACGGCGGTGCCTACACCGGCGAGATCTCCGGTCCGATGCTGGCCAAGCTGAAGTGCACGTACGTGGTGATCGGCCACAGCGAGCGCCGCCAGTACCACAACGAGACCGACGAACTCGTGAACGCCAAGGTCAAGGCCGCCTACAAGCACGGCCTGACCCCGATCCTGTGCGTCGGCGAGGAACTGGAGGTCCGCGAGGCGGGCAACCACGTCAGCCACACCCTCGCCCAGGTCGAAGGTGGTCTGAAGGACCTCCCGGCCGAGCAGGCCGAGACCGTCGTGGTCGCCTACGAGCCCGTGTGGGCCATCGGCACCGGCAAGGTCTGCGGCGCCGAGGACGCCCAGGAGGTCTGCGCCGCCGTCCGCGCCAAGATCGCCGAGCTGTACTCGCAGGACGTGGCCGACAAGGTCCGCGTCCAGTACGGCGGCTCCGTCAAGTCCGGCAACGTCGCCGAGATCATGGCGCAGCCCGACATCGACGGCGCCCTGGTCGGCGGTGCCTCGCTGGACGCCGACGAGTTCGTCAAGATCGTGCGCTTCCGTGACCAGTGAGTAGGCCCTAGGCGCGATCCGTCGTACCCTTGCGGGGTCCAGCTCTGCGCTGGGCCCCGCGTCGTCCGTCAGAATCCGAGGAAGTTGGTCCAGCCGTGGTTATGGGGTTCTCGATCGCCCTGATCGTCTTCAGCCTGCTGCTGATGCTGCTGGTGCTGATGCACAAGGGGAAGGGCGGCGGCCTCTCCGACATGTTCGGTGGCGGCATGCAGTCGTCCGTCGGCGGCTCCTCGGTCGCCGAGCGCAACCTGGACCGGATCACCGTGGTGGTCGGTCTGCTGTGGGTGGCGTGCATCGTCGTGCTCGGCATCCTCATGAAGGCGAACAGCTGACCGGCCCGCACATTCCCCACGTATTCCGCACGTAACGCCCCATGTTCGGTACGCGCAGTCGAGCGCGGCCTATCATGGGGCTTGCGTCCAGGTGGGGGGTTGTAACTCCAAGCACTGGACGCGCGTTGGGCCTTACGTAGACTGAGGCGCTCGCAGCGAAGCGGAACGCCGACTCGCTTCGCGGCACCATCACGCAGGGAGTTACGACCGTGGCAAGTGGCAACGCGATCCGAGGTAGCCGGGTCGGGGCGGGGCCGATGGGCGAGGCCGAGCGCGGCGAGTCCGCGCCGCGGCTGCGCGTCTCCTTCTGGTGCTCCAACGGGCACGAGACCCAGCCGAGCTTCGCCAGCGATGCGCAGGTGCCCGAAACCTGGGACTGCCCCCGCTGCGGATTCCCGGCCGGACAGGACCGGGACAACCCGCCGGACCCGCCGCGCACCGAGCCCTACAAGACGCACCTGGCGTATGTGCGCGAGCGCCGCAGCGACGCGGACGGTGAGGCGATCCTCGCCGAGGCGCTCGCCAAACTGCGGGGCGAGATCTAGGAGTTGAGGCCGGCCGGGCACCGAGAGGTGTCCGGCCGGAGCTGTTGCGCCGGGCTCTTTCGTGCTCGGGGCCGGCTCACCGCGGACCGACTGTCAGTGGTGCCCTCTACGGTTTGTGCATCGGGCGAACCGTGAGGGGGAGTTGTGGCGAGGGTCGAGGCGGCGGGTGCGTGCGCGCCCGCGTGGCGGGGTGGTTTCGGGCGGCTGTGGAGCGCCGCCGTGCTGTCCAGCTTCGGCGACGCGCTGCGCACGGCCGCGCTACCCCTGCTGGCCGTGACACTGACGGACGATCCCCTGCTCATCGCGTCCGTCGCCGCCTGCGGCTATCTGCCGTGGATCGTCTTCGGGCTGCTCGGCGGGGCCGTCGCCGACCGCGTGGACCAGCGCCGCGCCATGTGGACGGTCGACGTTGTGCGGGGACTGCTGGTCGCGGGCTTCGCGGTGGCCGTCGCGCTCGGTCACGCGTCGATCGCCCTGTTGATCGTCCTCGCCTTCGTCCTGACCACCCTGCAGACCCTCTTCGACAACGCCTCCACCGCCCTGCTGCCTGTCCTGGTCCACCGCGAAGCGCTCGGCAGCGCAAACGCCCGCCTGATGACCGGCCAGCGCATCGCCGGTGGCCTGTTGGGCGGACCCGTGGTGCCGTTGCTGCTGACGGCCGGGGCCGCCGTGCCCTTCGCGGCCGACGCCGTCACCTTCCTGGTGGCCGCCGCGCTGGTCGCCTCCCTGCGCACCGCCGCGCCCGAGCGCAAGCCCAGGCCGGCGGGCAGCACGCTGCGCCGGGAGATCGCCGAGGGGCTGCGCACCCTGGGGCGGGACCGGGCGCTGCGCGGGCTGTGTGCCGCCACCGCCCTGTGCAACATCGGCATGGGCGCCCTGATCGCCACGCTGGTGGTCCTGGTGACCGGCTGGCTCGACGCCGGCAATGCCGGATACGCGGCGGCCATGACGGCGTACACCGTCGGCAGCCTCGCCGGGGCAGCGGCCAACCGCCGGCTCACGGACCGCGTCGGGCGGATGCGGGCGGTGCTCGTCGCCGGGGCCGTGCAGACCGGGGCGCTCGTCGTCATGGGTTCGGTGCGCAGCCCGGTGGCGCTGGTGGTCGCCATGGCCGTCTTCGGGTGCATGGGGATGGTGTGGAACGTCAACACGACCACGCTCATGCAGCAGCGCAGCCCCGCCGGAGCGCTGGGCCGGGTCAGCTCCGCCTACCGGACGCTCGCGGTCGCCGGGGCACCCCTGGGCGCGCTGCTCGGCGGGGCCGTCGCCACCGCCTGGGGAGCGAACACACCGGCGCTGCTCGCCGCTGCCTTCTTCGTCCTGTCCGTCATCGCGCTGATACCGGCGCGCAAGCCGGACGTACCTGTCGTTGCCCCGGACGACGGCGCCACGACGGTTCACGTCAACGGCTGATCAATTAGGTTGGGACCGGCAGCGGGGCAGGTACGCAGCAGCACAGGCAGGCAAGGAAGAAGGCTGAAGTCCGAGATGAACGCAGACGGCCGTACCAGGCTCAACCAGACCCCCGAGTGGACCGCTCTGGCCAAGCACCGCGAGGAACTCGGCGAGGTGCGACTGCGCGAGCTGTTCGCCGCCGACCCCGGCCGCGGCACCGGGTACACGCTCCGGGTCGGTGACCTGTACGTCGACTACTCCAAGCACCTCGTCACCGACGAGACGCTGCGGCTGCTGCGCGAGCTGGCCGCCGCCACCGACGTGTTCGCCCTGCGGGACGCCATGTTCCGAGGCGAGAAGATCAACACGACAGAGCGCAGGGCCGTGCTGCACACCGCCCTGCGGGCCCCCCGTGACGCGGTCATCGAGGTCGACGGCGAGAACGTCGTGCCGGGTGTGCACGCGGTCCTCGACAAGATGGCCGACTTCGCCGACCGGGTACGCTCCGGCGCCTGGACGGGCCACACCGGCAGGCCGATCCGCAATGTCGTCAACGTCGGCATCGGCGGCTCGGACCTGGGCCCCGCGATGGCGTACGAGGTGCTGCGCGCCTACACCGACCGCTCACTGACGTTCCGCTTCGTGTCCAACGTGGACGGGGCCGACCTGCACGAGGCGGTCCGGGACCTGGACCCGGCGGAGACGCTGTTCATCATCGCCTCCAAGACCTTCACCACCATCGAGACGGTCACCAACGCCACCTCCGCGCGCACCTGGCTGCTGGACGCGCTCGGCGACCAGGCGGCCGTCGCCAAGCACTTCGTCGCCCTGTCGACGAACGCGGAGAAGGTCGCCGAGTTCGGCATTGACACGGCCAACATGTTCGAGTTCTGGGACTGGGTCGGCGGACGCTACTCCTACGACTCGGCCATCGGCCTGTCCCTGATGATCGCGATCGGGCCGGACCGCTTCCGGGAGATGCTCGACGGGTTCCACGTCGTCGACGAGCACTTCCGCACCGCGCCCGCCGAGTCCAACGTGCCGCTGCTGATGGGCCTGCTGGGCATCTGGTACGGCAACTTCCACGGCGCCGAGTCGCACGCGGTGCTGCCCTACAGCCACTACCTGTCCAGGTTCACCGCGTACCTGCAGCAGCTCGACATGGAGTCCAACGGCAAGTACGTGGACCGGGACGGGCGCGAGGTGGAGTGGCAGACGGGGCCGATCGTGTGGGGCACGCCCGGCACCAACGGTCAGCACGCCTACTACCAGCTCATTCACCAGGGCACAAAGCTGATCCCTGCCGACTTCATCGGCTTCGCCGAGCCGGTCGCCGAGCTGGGCGAGGAACTCAAGGCCCAGCACGACCTGCTGATGGCGAACTTCTTCGCCCAGACGCAGGCACTGGCGTTCGGCAAGACGCCGGAAGAGGTGCGCGCCGAAGGCGTACCGGAGGAGCTGGTGCCGCACAAGACGTTCAAGGGCGACCACCCGACGACCACCATCCTCGCGCGTGAACTCACCCCGTCCGTGCTCGGCCAGCTCGTCGCCCTCTACGAGCACAAGGTGTTCGTGCAGGGCGCGATCTGGAACATCGACTCCTTCGACCAGTGGGGCGTCGAGCTCGGCAAGGTCCTCGCCAAGCGCGTCGAGCCCGCGCTGACCGACGGCGCCGAGGTGCCGGGCCTGGACGCCTCCACCAAGGCTCTCGTGGCCACGTACCGGGAGCTGCGCGGCCGGCAGTGAGCCGGGGGGCATGGTGGCGCGGGAAAGCGGGCGGCGCGGCGCCGTCCGCTTCCCGTAGACTCCCCGCGATCAAGGAAGCCCTGTCTCGGGGGAGTGCAAAGTGGCTGGGGCGCAGGGGAGTTGGACCGGTGGTGGGCTGACGGTGCGCGAGTTGCTGCGCCCGAAGCACGCCGCGCGTGCGGTGTTCCATCCGGCGTGGATACCGGACTCGCTCGACCCGGCGGTGGAGCAGCTGAAGAAGGCGCGGCTCATCGCCGGGACGGTCGCGGCGGTCGGCGTCTACACCTTCGTCGAGGGCGGCTTCGCCTTCGACGAGGTGCTGGAGAACATGCTGACGGCCTCCGCCGTCCTGCTGTTCATCACGCCGCTGACGGTCGCCGTGATGCTCTCCGTGTGGCGGCGCGGCGGCACGGTCCGGGCGTTGAAGGTGCAGCTGCTCAACTCGCTGAAGCTGCTGCTGCTCTTCGTCGGCTCGGTCGTCGTGACGGTGCTGCTGTTGCAGAACGCCTCGGGGTTCGGGCTCGCGGTGCTGCCGCTCGGCTGCGCGGCGCTGTGGATGGTGGTGTTCGTGGCGCGCGGTGCCGTACACGTGTCGGGGAACTTCTTCGGCACCGCGGGTGTCCACCGCTGCCTTCCGCCGCTGCTCGCCACGGTGACCTCCTGGCTGATGGCCATCCCCGACCTGGTCACCGGCGACCTGCACGGCCTCAGCCTGATGATGGGCGTCGTCTTCATCCTGGGCGCCCCGGTGACCGTCACGGGGATCGCGTTGCTGGAGGCGCAGCGGCTCAGGCGGCGGTACGGCATCCGGCTGGGCGCCCACCCGGCGACCTTGCCGCGCGTTCCCGTTCCGCCCCCGCCGATGCCGCCGGCCCCGCCTGGGGGAGCGCCGTGCGTGCCGCCGCAGGGCAACCCGCCGGGCAGTCCGTACGGCGGCCCGTACGCGCCGCCCCGGGGAAACCCGTACGCCACCCCGTATCCGGCGCCCCAGGGCACCCCGTATCCGCCGCCGCAGGGCAACCCGTACGGCCGTCCGCACGGGCCCGGACCGAACGGCCGCTGAGTCAGGCGCAGGGGCACCGCCGGGCCGTCTGCCGTGTGGCCTGGCTGCCGTCGGGGCGCCCGCCGTCCGCCTTCGGTCAGGCGACCGCGCTGAGGGTGTCCGCCAGCCGGCGGCGTGCCGCGCGGGCCGCCGGCAGGGCGGCGAGCACCACCGCGCCGAGCACGGCGGCCGCCCCGAGCGGCAGCAGCAGCACGAGGGACGGGCCGTGCGCGATCCCCGCGCCGATACCGCTCCACCGGCCCTGGGCGTCGATCAGCCAGTGCGCGAGCGGCAGGCCCAGGGCGGTGGCGACGACGACGGCCGCCAGGGTCGTACAGCCGGTGGCGGTGATCGTGATCGCGGTGATCTGCCGGGGCGACAGGCCGATCGCCTTCAGGGCGAGCAGGTCCCGCTCCCCCTCGCGGACGGTGCCGCCGATCGCGGTCAGCAGCTCGATGAGCCCGATGAGGGCGAGCACGGCGATCAGGCCGAGGACGACTGCGCGCAGCGGGGAGAGCCCGTCGGCGGGGTTCGTCACGGTGTGCACGTCCAGGTGGCCGCGCCCGGTCTCCGCGAGCCGGTCGGCGACCCGGTGCGGGTCGGCGCCCGGGTCCAGGCGGAGCTGGTAGAGGGTGGGGCGCAGGCCGGGGTCGTTCTCGCGGAGCGTGTCGAGGGACGTGGACACGACCCGGCCGGCGTTCTCCGGCTCGATGCTGCGGCCCACGATGTGCAGGACCTGCGGCTGGTCGCCGACGGTCATCCGCACCCAGTCGCCGACCCGCACGTCCAGCAGGTCGAGCAGTCCCTGTCCGGCCACCGCCTCGTCGGGCCCGCGCGCGGCGCGGCCCTCGGCCAGGGTGTACGGGTACGGCTCCGCATGGGTGCCGAGGCCGCGCAGGGCGATGGTCGCCGTCTGGCCCGGCACGAGGGCCGCCACCTCCACACCGGGGTAGGCGGCGGCGACCTGCGGATCGCGTTCCAGCAGGGCGCGGGCGTCCCGTTCGCCCAGATTCGCGTCGGCGCGGACACTGAGCGCGGTCGGCAGGCCGACCCGCTCGGGACTGCTGTGGAAGCGGTCGATGGTGGTCCACGCGCTCATCGCCACCACGATCAGCAGCAGCGGCAGGGTGAGACGGGCGATCGTGCCAAGGGAGCGGGGGCGGCGGGTGAACGCCTGGTGCCAGCCCAGGATCAGCGCGGGTGGCACCCGCGCTCCCAGGGCCCGGCGCGCCACGCCCGACAGCCGCCCGCCCAGCGGTGCGGCGGGCCGGGGCACCGGCACGGGCGAGACCCGCCCCGCCCGCCAGGCCGCCAGCCCGGTCGTCGCGCCGATGAACAGCACCGCGCCCGCCGGCACCACGACCAGGGCCGCCGTGCTGCCGGGCAGCCCCTGCCACACGCCGACCGCGTCGCCGAGCCGGCCCGGCACGCGGCTGCCCAGGGCCTGGGTGAGCGCGGCGGCGGCCACGGCACCCAGCAGCGCGTAAGTGAGGTGTTGCAGCAGGAAGATCCGGACCACCTGGCCGGGTGTGAAGCCGATCGCCTTCAGCACCGAGATGTCCCGCAGATGGCCGCGGATGCGGGTGCCGATCGCCCCGTGCACCGCGAGCCCGGCGGCGATCAGCGCCCCCAGGCCGAACAGCCCCAGCACCTGCCCGAGCAGCCGGTTGTCGCCCTGCGCCTCGGCACGGGCCTGCTTCCAGGTGGAGACCTCACCGATAGCTCCGGCGCCCAGCACGGTCACAGCGCGCTGCACGGCGTAGTCGGTGTCGTCGGGGTCGGTCAGGCGCAGCCCGATCACCTGCCCGCCGGGGTGCGGCACGGCCGACGGCAGCGCCCACACCTGCCCGGGCTGCTCACCCGGCCGGTAGCGCGGCTCGGCGCTGTCGGCGACGCCCACCACGGTCAGGGTGCGCGCGGTGCCGGGCACCGTGAGTGTGTCGCCGGGCTGGGCGAGCAGCGCACGGGCCAGCCGGCTCTCCAGCACCACCCCGTCGGGGGCCGCCGGATCGAGCCAGTGCCCGGAGGTGATCAGCGGACGGCCGACCGAGGGCCGTTCGGCGGTCCCGCGCAGTTCGACCGAGGCTCGGCTGCCGCGCGAGGCGACGGTGACGGAGGAGGTGGGGTAGGGGCCGGCGACGGACTCGACGCCGTCCAGTTCGGTCAGCCTGCCGGTGTCGGCCTTGGGCGCGGTGTGCAGCCAGACGTGTGCGCCACGTGCCTGGGTGAAGACCCGCTGCCAGGGGTTGGTGGCGTATCCGAACAGGGCCGTGGCCAGCAGCAGCGACACGACGATGCCCGCTGTGGCGAGGACCAGGAACAGTGCCTCACCGCGGTGCGTGCGCAGATCGGAGTGCGCCCAGCGCAGAGCGGCTCGCACGGGCCTCAGCCCCTCGGCCCGCACGCGGCGATGACGTCGTACACCCGCATGTCAGTCCTTGAGTTCCAGCACACCGGATATGCCGGAGCGGCGCGGCGGGGTGCCGCCGTCCAGTTCCGCGTCGTCGGCGATCCGCCCGTCGAAGAAGCTGATCACCCGGTCCGCGGCGCTCGCCAGCCGCGCGTCGTGCGTGACCAGCAGGATCGTCTGGCCGCGCTGGTGGAAGCGGGACAGCAGCCGCATCACCTCACGGGTGCCCTTGCTGTCCAGGCTGCCCGCCGGCTCGTCGGCCAGCAGCAGCGGCGGATGGTTGACCAGCGCGCGGGCCAGCGCCACCCGCTGCTGCTCACCACCGGACAGCTCGCCCGGCATCCCGCGCTCCTTGCCGGCGAGCCCCAGCTCGGCCAGCAGCTGCTCCCGCTCGGCCCGGGCCCGCTTCGGCGGCACCCCGGCGAGCAGAGCGGGCAGCTCGACGTTGTCGGCGACGGACAGGTTCGACACCAGGTTGAAGAACTGGAAGACGATCCCGATCCGTTTGCGGCGTTCCACGGCCCAGCGGGCCTCGCTCCACGCGTCCGTGCACGCGCCGTCCAGCCAGATGCTGCCGGCGTCCGGCCGCTGCAACCCGCCGAGCAGGTGCAGCAGCGTCGACTTCCCGGCGCCCGACGGACCGGTGATCGCCACGAACTCGCCCTGCCGCACGGACAGGTCCACCCCGCGCACGGCGTGGGCGGGCGCGCCCTCGCCGTGGTGCGTCTTGACCAGGCCCCGGGCGCGCAGCACAGGAGCGGGACTCTCGCTCACTCCAGCTCCTCCAGCTCTTCCTGGCACCTTTCCAGCCAGTCGAGATCGGCCTGCAGATGCAGCATCGCACCTTCTATCAGCAGATGGGCGATGCGGTTGTCCCGGTCTTCGGCGGCGGCCAGCTTCGACAGCTGCCGCATGGTGTTCAGGTACTGGCGCCGCTGCTTGTTGATGAGGGCGACCTGGTCGGCGAGACCGGTCTGCGGGGCGAGGGCCAGCTTCATGAAGAACTCGTCCCGTACCCGTGGCTCGTCCTCGGGCTCCTCGAACCAGGCGCGCAGCGCCTCACGCCCGGCGTCCGTGAGGTGGTAGACCTTCTTGTTGGGCCGGCTGGACTGCTCGACGTCCTCGCCCTCGATCAGCCCCTGCTTCTCGAGGCGGCCGAGGGTCACGTAGACCTGGCCGACGTTCGGCTGAGGGTACGCGGAGCCCAGCAGTTGCTCAAGGTCCTGCTTGAGCTCGTAGCCGTGGGCGGGGCCGCGGGCGAGGAGTGCCAGGAGGGGCAGGCGCACGCGTGCAGTCCTCCTGTCCTCACCATGTGCGTAATGTGCTCCAGGCCCTAGTATCGCCCATACCTAACAGGTATACATGGCCTCTGACCCGAGCGAAGACGCCCGTGGCCGGTGTACCAGGGAGGAACCTATGCGGTGGATACACGCCGCCGGTAGGGGGCTCCTCGTTCTCGTGGTGGTCCTGACCGGTTATGTGGCCTCCGGCGCGCAGGCGGGGGAGGGCGCCGGGGACGGTCGTGGCCCGCTCACGCTCGCCACCGCCGGGGACCTCACCGGCTATCTCGGCCCGCTGCTGGAGGGCTGGAACCGCATCCACCCCGGTGAGAAGGTCACCCTCGTCGAGCTGCCCGACTCGGCCGACGAGACCCGCGCGCAGATGGCCACCGACCTGCGCGACGGCGACCGCAGCCGCTTCGACGTGCTCAACATCGACGTCAACTGGACCTCGGAGTTCGCCGCCGCGGGCTGGATCCGGCCGCTGCCGCGCGACCGTTTCCCCCTCGACTCGTTCCTGCCGCCGGTCGTCGACACGGCGACCTACGACGGACGCCTGTACGCCGTCCCGTACGTCACCAACGCGGGCCTGCTCCTGTACCGCAAGGACGTCCTGGCCGAGGAGGGCGTCCCGCCGCCGCGCACCTGGGCAGAACTGGAGCGGTACGCCAAGACCATCGCCCCGGAGCACGGGCTCGACGGCTACGCCGGCCAGTTCCTGCCCTACGAGGGACTCACCGTCAACGCGGCCGAGGCCGTCTACTCGGCGGGCGGCACGATCCTCGGCGACGAGGGCGAGCGCGTCACCGTGGACTCGGCGGCGGCCCGGGAGGGCATCGGATTCCTCGCCCGGGGCGTCCGCGAGGGCTGGATCCCGAAAGAGGCGCTGACGTACAAGGAGGAGGAGTCCAAGCAGGCCTTCCAGGACGGTCGGCTGCTCTTCCTGCGCAACTGGCCCTACGCGTACGTCGGCGCCTCCGCCCGGGGCTCCGCGGTCGCCGGGAAGGTCGGCGCCGTGCCGCTGCCGGGGCCGGACGGGCCGGGGACGAGTGTCCTCGGCGGCTCCAACCTGGCCGTCAGCACGCACGCACGGCACCCCGACTCCGCCGCGCGCCTGATCGCGTATCTCACCAGCGAACCCGTCCAGCGCCAGGTCCTCACCCGGGGCGCGCTGCCGCCGGTACGGGCCGACCTCTACGAGGATCCGGCGTTGGTGCGGGCGTTCCCGTACCTGCCGACCCTGCGCGAGAGCGTGCTGTCCGCCGCCCCGCGCCCCAAGAGCCCGCGCTACGACCAGGTCAGCCTGGCGGTGCAGGCGGTCGTGCACGACGCGATGACCGGGCGGCAGACGCCCGAGGCGGCGGTGGAGCGGCTGGCGCGGGAGCTGGCCGCGATCTCCCGCGGCTAGACGCCATAGTTACTTGTTAAGTAACGCCGGGGTCTCGACTAGGTCGAATTTGTCCGGAAACCTCCGCTGATGCGCAGGGCAACTCCTGAATAGTTGCGGTCCATTCATTGACACCTTCGCAACACCGCTACTTAACATGCATGCATAACCGTTAGCACGCACAGACAGGTCGACGGGGTGAGTCTCAAGCGCATCGGCACCCACCACTGGTGGCGCGACGCAGTGATCTACCAGGTGTACGTCCGCAGCTTCCTGGACAGCACCGGTGACGGCATCGGCGATCTCGCCGGGGTGAGGGCCGGCCTGCCCTATCTGAAGAAGCTCGGCGTGGACGGCATCTGGCTGAGCCCCTTCTACCCGTCGCCGCAGCACGACCACGGCTACGACGTGGCCGACTACTGCGGCGTCGACCCGCTCTTCGGCGACCTCGCCGAGTTCGATCTGCTGGTGGCGGCCGCCCGGCGGCTCGGGATCAGGGTGCTGTTGGACATCGTCCCGAACCACTGCTCCAGCGAGCACCCGTGGTTCCGCGAGGCCCTCGCGGAAGGCCCCGGCAGCCCGGCCCGCGCCCGCTTCCACTTCGCCGACGGGCGCGGACCCGACGGCTGCGAGCCGCCCAACAACTGGCACGCCATGTTCGGTGGCCCGGCCTGGAGCCGGGTGACCGAGGCGGACGGCCGGCCCGGGCAGTGGTACCTGCACATGTTCACGCCGGAGCAGCCCGACTGGAACTGGCGCAACCCCGAGGTCCCCGCCGAGTTCGAGCGGATCCTGCGCTTCTGGCTGGACCGGGGCGTCGACGGCTTCCGCATCGACGTCGCCGCCGGGCTCTTCAAGCACCCGGAGCTGCCCGACTCCGACGACCCCGAGGCCGACGCCCGCACCCGCGACTCGGTCAACCCGCTCGCCTGGAACCAGCCCGAGGTGCACGACGTGTGGCGCCGCTGGCGGGAGATCTGCGAGGAGTACGCCGCAAGGGACGGCCGCGAACGCCTCCTGGTCGGCGAGGTGTCGGTCCCCACCGCCCGCGAGCACGCCCAGTACGTCCGCCCCGACGAACTGCACCAGGCCTTCTTCTTCGACCTGCTCAGCGCCCCCTGGGAGGCCGATGCCTTCCGCAAGGTCATCTCCGAGGCCATGCAGGACATCGCCGGCACCGGCTCGACGGTCACCTGGGTCCTCAACAACCACGACCAGGTCCGCACCGTCACCCGCTACGGCGAACCCACCCCGCACGGCAGCGGCCTCGGCGCCGCCCGCGCCCGCGCCGCCGCACTGCTGATGCTGGCGCTGCCCGGGGCCGCGTACATCTACCAGGGCGAGGAACTGGGGCTGCCCGAGGTCGTGGACCTGCCGGACGACGTGCTCACCGACCCGATCTTCCGCCGCACCGGCAGCCGGGCCCGGATCCGCGACGGCTGCCGGGTGCCGCTGCCCTGGTCCGGGCAGGCGTCCCCGTTCGGCTTCACCTCCGGAGCCGAGGGCGCCAAGCCGTGGCTGCCGCAGCCCGAGTACTTCGCCGAGTACGCCACCGACCGCGCGCTCGCCGACACCCGCTCGTTCTGGCACCTGTACCGCGACGGCCTCCAGCTGCGGGCCGCGCTGCCCCAGCTCGGCGAGGGCACGCTGCGCTGGCTGGACACCCCGCCGGGCGTGCTGGCCTTCGTCCGCGGCGACGACCTGGTGTGCGCGGTCAACTTCACCACCGCTCCCGTATCCGCGCCGGTCTCCGGCACCCCGTTGCTGTCCAGCGGCCCCTGCCCGGCCGGGTTGCTCCCTGGCTCCACGGCCGCCTGGTGGATCAACGACCTCTGACCGTCCGGCAATCGCCCACCCCCTCGAAGGGACATCAACGATGATGCGACGACGTACCACCCTGCTCACGGGCTGCACCGCCCTCGCCCTGGCATTCGGCGCGACCGCCTGCGGCGGCGGACCCGTCACGGCGGGCGGCGGTGACAAGGCCCTGAGCGGCCAGACGGTCACCGTGGCCGGTGTCTGGTCCGGCACCGAGCAGAAGAACTTCCAGAAGGTGCTCGACGCCTTCGCCGAGAAGACCGGCGCCAAGACGCAGTTCGTCTCCACCGGCGACAACGTCTCCACCGTCGTCGGCAGCAAGATCGAGGGCGGCAACGCGCCCGACGTCGTGATGGTCCCGCAGGTCGGCGTCCTGCAGCAGTTCGCGCAGAACGGCTGGCTCAAGCCCCTGTCCGACACGGCCCAGAAGTCCGTGGACGCCAACTTCGCGCCGGTGTGGAAGAACTACGGCAGCGTCGACGGCACCCTCTACGGCCTCTACTTCAAGGCCGCCCACAAGTCGACCGTCTGGTACAGCCCCGACGCCCTCGCCCAGGCGGGCATCAAGCCGCCGAAGACGTACGACGAGATGCTGAAGGCCGGGCGGACCGTCTCCGACTCCGGACTCGCCGCCTTCTCGGTCGCCGGGCAGGACGGCTGGACGCTCACCGACTGGTTCGAGAACGTCTACCTCTCCCAGGCAGGGCCGGAGAAGTACGACGCCCTCGCCGCCCACAAGCTGAAGTGGACCGACGCCTCGGTGGTCGAGGCCCTCACCACGCTCGGCAAGCTCTTCAAGGACAAGCAGCTGATCGCGGGCGGCCAGAAGGGCGCCCTGAACACCGACTTCCCCGGCTCGGTGGAGAAGGTGTTCGGCCCCAAGCCCGAGGCCGGCATGGTCTACGAGGGCGACTTCGTCGCCGGCGTCGCCAAGGACCAGTTCGGCAGGACCATCGGCGAGGACGCGAACTTCTTCCCGTTCCCGGCGGTCGGCGACGGCAAGGCACCCGTCGTCAGCGGCGGTGACGCGGCCGTCGTCCTGAAGGACGGCAAGAACCAGAAGGGCGCGATGGCGCTCCTGGAGTACCTGGCGACGCCCGAGGCCGCGGCCGTGTGGGCCGAGGCGGGCGGCTTCCTCTCCCCGAACAAGAAGCTCGACCTCGCCTCGTACGGCGACGACGTGACCCGGGCCACCGCCAAGTCCCTCGTCCAGGCCGGTGACTCGGTCCGCTTCGACATGTCCGACCAGGCCCCGGCGGCCTTCGGCGGCACCAAGGGCGCCGGCGAGTGGAAGCTGCTCCAGGACTTCCTGCGCGACCCGTCCGACCCGAAGGGCACCGCGGCGAAGCTGGAGGCCGCGGCGGCCAAGGCGTACCAGGGCTGATCATGACCACGACCCTGGTGAAGGAGACGAGCCCCCCGGCCGCCCCGGCCCCCGGCAGCGCACGCGGCCGGCGTCTGCGGCGGCGGGGCCGGATCGTCGCCCTGCTGTTCGTCCTCCCCGCACTGCTCCTGCTGGGCGCACTCGTCGTCTACCCGGTGCTGTTCTCCGTCGGACGCAGCTTCTTCGACGCCTCCGGAACGCGGTTCGTGGGCGGCGAGAACTACACCGAGATGTTCCGCGACCCGGCCACGCTCAAGGCCATCCGCAACACGGCGATCTGGGTCGTCGTGGCCCCGGCCCTGCTGACCGGTCTCGGCCTGATCCTGGCCGTGCTGGTGGAGAAGGTCCGCTGGGCCACGGCCTTCAAGCTGCTGCTGTTCATGCCGATGGCGGTGTCCTTCCTCGCCGCCGGCATCATCTTCCGGCTCGCCTACGACGAGAACCCCGACAAGGGTGTGCTGAACGCCGCCGTGGTCTCCGTCCACGACGCCTTCACGGGCACGTCGTCCTATCCGACGGCCCGGGCCCGGGACGGCCAGGGGCTGGCCAAGGACACGGACGGGGCGTACCGGACGCGGACCAGCGCGTCGCCGGGGAACGCGGTGGCGCTCGGGCTCGTCGGCGTCCGCCCCGACGACCTGCCCGGTGACGCCCGCCCCGCGTACGCGGCCGCCGGGCGGCAGGCAGCGCCCGACGAGCTGCGGGGTGTCGTCTACCTGGACTTCACCCCCGGCGGGGGAGGGCAGCAGGGCAAGGTCGACCGGCGGGAGAGCGGCCTGCCGGAGATGAAGGTCGAGGCCGTCCGCGACGGCAGGACCGTCGCCTCGACGACCACCGCCTCCGACGGCTCGTTCCGCTTCGAGGGACTGTCCGACGGCTCGTACACCCTCAAGCTGCCCGCATCGAACTTCGCCCCGCCGTACGAGGGCGTCTCCTGGCTCGGCCCGGCCCTGGTCACTCCCGCGATCATCGGGGCGTACCTGTGGATCTGGACCGGCTTCGCGATGGTGCTGATCGGCGCGGGCCTGGCCACGCTGCCGCGTGACGCGCTGGAGGCGGCGCGGATGGACGGCGCGAACGAGTGGCAGATCTTCCGCCGCATCACGGTTCCGCTGCTGGCACCGGTCCTGACGGTCGTCTTCGTGACCCTGGTGATCAACGTGATGAAGGTCTTCGACCTCGTCTACATCATCGCGCCCGGACCGGTGCAGGAGGACGCGACCGTGCTCGCCACCCAGATGTGGCTGGTGTCGTTCGGCGGCGGCAACAACCAGGGGCTGGGCAGCGCGCTCGGTGTGCTGCTCCTGCTGCTGGTGATCCCGGCCATGGTCTTCAACGTCCGCCGTTTCCGAAGGAGTCAGCGATGAACGCGGTCAGGCGGGGCCTGGGCAACGGACTGGTGCAGGCCTTCCTGGTGGTGATCGGCCTGGTGTGGATGACACCGCTGGCCGGGCTGTTCCTCTCCTCCCTGCGATCCGCCGAGGACACGGCGAAGGGCGGCTGGTGGACGGTGTTCACCAGCCCGGGCCAGCTGTCCTTCGACAACTACTCGGCGCTGCTGGGGAACGCCGGCATCACACAGGCGTTCTGGAACACGGTGCTGATCTCGGTGCCGACGACCGTGCTGGTCGTCGTCGTCGCGGCACTGGCCGGATACGCCTTCGCCTGGCTGGACTTCCCCGGCCGGGAGGCGATCTTCCTCGTCGTGGTGGCGCTGCTGGTGGTGCCCGTGCAGATCGGACTGCTGCCGGTCGCCAAACTCTTCGGCCAGCTGGGCCTGTTCGGCACGATCCCGGGCGTGGTGCTCTTCCACGTCGCCTACGGCTTGCCGTTCGCGGTGTTCCTGCTGCGGAACTACTTCGCCGAGATGCCGAAGGAGATGCTGGAGGCGGCCCGCATGGACGGCGGCAGCGAGTGGCGCATCTTCACCCGGCTCGTACTGCCCGTGGGCCGGCCGGCCATCGCCAGCCTCGCCATCTTCCAGTTCCTGTGGGTCTGGAACGACATGCTGGTGGCCCTGCTGTTCGCCGACAGCTCCTCCCAGCCGCTGACCGTGCAACTCCAGTCGCAGATCCGCCAGTTCGGCAGCAACATCGACGTCCTGGCACCCGGGGCGTTCGTGTCGCTGATCGTGCCGGTGGTGGTGTTCTTCGCGTTCCAACGGCACTTCGTGCAAGGCGTGATGGCCGGGTCGGTCAAGTGACGCCCACGCATCGGGCCCCCCGCTCCCGGCGGAGCGAGGGGCCCGAAGCGCGTTCAGGGGGAGGCCGGTGGATACAGCGACCGCGGCAGCTGTGAAGCCGCCGCCGCGTCCAGCAGCCACAGGGTGCGGGCGCGGCCGTACGCGCCCGCCGCCGGGGCCTGGATCTCGCCCGCGCCCGACAGGGCGATCGCCGCGGCCCGGGCCTTGTCCTCGCCGGCGGCCAGCAGCCACACCTCACGGGCCGCGCGGATCGCGGGGAGCGTGAGGGTGATCCGGGTCGGCGGGGGCTTGGGCGCGCCGTGCACGCCGACCACCGTGCGCTCCGTCTCCCGGACGGCCGGCAGCTCGGGGAACAGCGACGCCACATGCGTGTCCGGGCCGACGCCCAGCATCAGGACGTCGAAGGTGGGGACGGGCCCGTGGTTCTCCGGGTGCGCCGCCCGGGCCAGCTCCTCCGCGTACGCGGCCGCCGCCGCCTCCACGTCCTCGCCGTACGGGCCGTCCGACGCGGGCATGGCGTGCACCCGCTTCGGGTCCAGCGGCACCGCGTCCAGCAGCGCCTCACGGGCCTGCGTGACGTTGCGCTCCGGATCGCCCTCCGGCAGGAAGCGTTCGTCGCCCCACCACAGGTCCAGGCGGCCCCAGTCCACGGCGTCCCGGGCCGGCGCCGCGGCCAGGGCGGCCAGCAGGCCGTTGCCGTTGCGGCCGCCCGTCAGGACGACCGACGCCGCACCCCGGGACGTCTGCGCGTCCACGATCTTCGTGATCAGCCGGGCCGCCGCGGCCTGCGCCATCAGCTCCTTGTCCCGGTGGACGACCAGCTGCGGTGCCGTGCTCACTTCGCCGCCGCCTTCCGCACCGGCTCCGGCGTGGGAGGTTCCTGCTTCACCGGTGCCTGCGCCGTCGCTTCCTCAGCGGGTGCTTTCGCAGCCGCCTCGACGGGAGCGGGGACGGCGGCCGGCTCGCCCCGGTCACTTTTGGGCCCTCCATCGGCCACCGGCTCCTGCGCCTGAGCCGGCACCGTCCGGGCCGGAGCCGCACCGGCCGCCGCGGCCGACGACGACCTCAGCCGCTCCACCCCGTACCGCAGCGCCGACGCGTACGTGTCGTCCGGGTCGAGCCGCCGCAGCTCCTCCGCGATCAGCTCGGCCGTCTCCCGCCGCTTGAGCGCCACCGCGCGGTCCGGCTGCCCCTTGATGGAGAGGGTCGCCAGGGAGCCGTCGGCACGGTCCAGCACGATCGGGCCGCAGGTGGTGTCCATGCGGACCGCCGTGAGGCCCGGGCCGCCGGACAGCGAGCGCCTGACGGGCACGTCCAGCCGGTCCGCGAGCCACATCGCCAGCAGCTCGCAGCTCGGATTGAACTCCTCGCCCTCCACCTCGACCGCCCGCACCTCGCAGGTGACCTGGTCAAGGGCCGCGGCCAGCATCGAACGCCAGGGCGTGATGCGGGTCCAGGACAGGTCCGTGTCGCCGGGCGTGTACGCCCTGGCCCGGGCCGCCAGCTCGCGGACCGGCTCCTCCGAGGCGTAGGTGTCGGTGACGCGGCGCTGGGCTAGAGCGCCCAGCGGATCGCTGGCCGGGTCGAGCGGCGCGTTCACCGGCCACCACACCACCACCGGCGCGTCCGGCAGCAGCAGCGGCAGGACCACCGACTGGGCCTGGTCGACCACCTCGCCGTACAACCGCAGCACCACCGTCTCGCCGGTGCCCGCGTCCGCGCCCAGCCGGACCTCCGCGTCCAGGCGGGACTGCGTGCGGTCGCGCGGCGAGCGCGAGACACGCTTGATGACCACGAGCGTGCGCGAGGGATGCTCGTGCGCGGCGTCGTTCGCGGCCTTCAGCGCGTCGTACGCGTTCTCCTCGTCGGTCACGATGACCAGCGTGAGCACCATGCCGACGGCCGGAGTGCCGATCGCCCGGCGGCCCTGCACCAGTGCCTTGTTGATCTTGCTGGCAGTGGTGTCGGTCAGGTCTGTCTTCATGGCCGGCGCCAGCTCCGTCCGTCTCGCTCGAGCATGTGGTCCGCCTCGACGGGCCCCCAGGTACCGGCCGGGTACTGGGCGGGCTTGCCGTTGCTGTCCCAGTACTCCTCGATCGGGTCGAGGATCTTCCAGGACAGCTCGACCTCCTCGGTGCGCGGGAAGAGGTTCGAGTCGCCGAGAAGCACGTCCAGGATCAGCCGCTCGTACGCCTCCGGGCTGGACTCCGTGAACGACTCGCCGTAGGCGAAGTCCATCGACACGTCCCGGATCTCCATCGAGGTGCCGGGGACCTTGGACCCGAAGCGGACCGTGACGCCCTCGTCGGGCTGGACGCGGATCACGATCGCGTTGGAGCCCAGTTCCTCGGTGGCCGTCGTGTCGAAGGGGGAGTGCGGGGCCCGCTGGAAGACGACCGCGATCTCCGTGACACGGCGGCCCAGCCGCTTGCCGGTGCGCAGATAGAAGGGGACGCCCGCCCAGCGGCGGTTGTCGATGCCCAGCTTGATCGCGGCGTAGGTGTCGGTCTTGGAGTCCGGGTCGATGCCCTCCTCCTCCAGATAACCGACCGCCTTCGCACCGCCCTGCCAGCCCGCCGTGTACTGGGCGCGCACGGTGTCCCGGCCCAGGTCCTTCGGCAGCCGTACGGCTCCGAGCACCTTGGTCTTCTCCGCGGCCAGCGCGTCCGCGTCGAACGAGGCGGGCTCCTCCATGGCCGTCAGCGCCATCAGCTGGAGCAGGTGGTTCTGGATGACGTCACGCGCGGCGCCGATGCCGTCGTAGTAGCCCGCCCGGCCGCCGATGCCGATGTCCTCGGCCATGGTGATCTGCACATGGTCCACGAAGGACCGGTTCCAGATCGGCTCGAACATCGTGTTGGCGAAGCGCAGCGCCAGGATGTTCTGGACGGTCTCCTTGCCCAGGTAGTGGTCGATGCGGAAGACCTGGTCCGGGGCGAAGACCTCGTGGACGATCGCGTTGAGCTCCTCGGCCGACTTCAGGTCGTGGCCGAACGGCTTCTCGATCACCGCGCGCCGCCAGGAGCCGCCGGTCTGGTCGGCCAGCCCGTGCTTCTTCAGCTGCTGGATGACCACCGGGAACGCCGAGGGCGGCACCGAGAGGTAGAAGGCGAAGTTGCCGCCCGTGCCCTGCGCCTTGTCCAGCTCCTCGATCGTCGAACGCAGCCGCTCGAACGCGTCGTCGTCGTCGAAGGTGCCCTGCACGAAGCGCATGCCCTGGATGAGCTGCTGCCAGACCTCCTCGCGGAAGGGCGTGCGGGCGTGCTCCTTGACGGCGTCGTGGACCTCCTGCGCGAAGTCCTCGTTGGCCCACTCGCGCCGCGCGAAGCCGACGAGCGAGAAGCCCGGCGGCAGCAGACCCCGGTTGGCGAGGTCGTACACGGCGGGCATGAGCTTCTTCCGCGACAAGTCGCCCGTGACGCCGAAGATGACCAGGCCCGACGGCCCCGCGATCCGCGGGAGCCGTCGGTCGGCGGGGTCACGAAGCGGGTTCGCTCCGGGACCGGAAAGGGGGGCCACCTGTTCAGTCCTCCGCGGGGGCGAGGCGCTTGAGCTCGGCCTCGGTCGACTTCAGCAGGTCGTTCCAGGACGCCTCGAACTTCTCGACGCCCTCGTCCTCCAGCAGCTGGACCACGTCGTCGTACTTGATGCCGAGCTTCTCGACGGCGTCGAGGTCGGCGCGCGCCTGCTCGTAGGTGCCGGCGACGGTGTTGCCGGTGATCTCGCCGTGCTCCTCGGTGGCCAGCAGCGTGGCCTCCGGCATGGTGTTGACCGTGTTCGGCGCGACCAGCTCGTCGACGTACATGGTGTCCTTGTACGCCTTGTCCTTCACACCGGTGGAGGCCCACAGCGGACGCTGCTTGTTGGCGCCCTCGCGCTCCAGCGCGTTCCAGCGGTCCGAGGAGAAGACCTCCTCGTACGCCTGGTAGGCCAGGCGCGCGTTGGCGATCGCGGACCTGCCGCGCAGCGCCTTGGCCTCGTCGGTGCCCAGCGCGTCGATCCGCTTGTCGATCTCGGTGTCGACGCGGGAGACGAAGAAGGACGCCACGGAGTGGATCCCGGACAGGTCCAGGCCCCTCTCCTTGGCCTTCTCCAGGCCGGAGAGGTAGGCGTCCATCACCTTGCGGTAGCGCTCCAGCGAGAAGATCAGCGTGACGTTGACGCTGATGCCGGCGGCGATCGTCTCGGTGATGGCCGGCAGACCCGCCTCGGTGGCCGGGATCTTGATGAGGGTGTTCGGCCGGTCCACCAGCCAGGCCAGCTGCTTGGCCTCGGCGACCGTGGCCCGGGTGTTGTGCGCCAGACGCGGGTCGACCTCGATCGACACGCGGCCGTCCTGGCCGCCGGTGGCGTCGTAGACCGGGCGCAGGATGTCGGCGGCGTCGCGGACGTCCGCCGTGGTGATCATGCGGACGGCCTCTTCGACCGTGACCTTGCGGGCGGCGAGGTCGGCGAGCTGCTGGTCGTAACCGTCGCCCTCGGAGATCGCCTTCTGGAAGATCGTCGGGTTGGTGGTGACGCCCACGACGTGCTGCTGGTCGATCAGCTCGGCGAGGTTGCCGGACGTGATCCGCTTGCGCGACAGGTCGTCCAGCCAGATCGCGACGCCTTCCTCGGAGAGGCGCTTGAGTGCGTCTGTCATGGAAATTCCATCTCCTACGTGTCGTATATGAGCGTCAGCGCTGGGCTGCGGCGATCGATTCCCGGGCGACGGCGGCCACGTTCTCCGCGGTGAAGCCGTACTCGCGGAAGAGCACCTTGCCGTCGGCGGACGCACCGAAGTGCTCCAGGGAAACGATGCGGCCGGCGTCTCCCACGTACTTGTGCCAGGTCAGGCCCACCCCGGCCTCGACCGCGACGCGTGCCTTGACGGACGGCGGCAGGACGCTGTCCCGGTACCCCTGGTCCTGCTCTTCGAACCACTCCACGGACGGCATGGACACCACGCGCGTGGGCACGCCGGCGCTCTGCAGCTGCTCGCGCGCCTCCACGGCGACGTGCACCTCGGAGCCGGTCGCGATGAGGATCACCTGCGGCTCACCGCCGTCGGCCTCGAACAGGACGTAACCGCCCTTGGCCGCCTCCTCGTTGGGCTCGTAGGTCGGCACGCCCTGGCGGGTGAGGGCCAGGCCGTGCGGCTGCCCCTTGCCGAACTCCTTCGTCCACCGCCGCAGGATCTCGCGCCAGGCGACCGCGGTCTCGTTGGCGTCGGCCGGGCGCACGATGTTCAGGCCCGGGATGGCGCGCAGCGAGGCCAGGTGCTCGACCGGCTGGTGGGTCGGGCCGTCCTCGCCCAGGCCGATGGAGTCGTGCGTCCACACGTACGTCACCGGCAGGTGCATCAGCGCCGACAGCCGCACCGCGTTGCGCATGTAGTCGGAGAAGACCAGGAACGTACCGCCGTAGACGCGCGTGTTGCCGTGCAGCGCGATGCCGTTCATCTCCGCGGCCATGGAGTGCTCACGGATACCGAAGTGGATCGTGCGGCCGTACGGGTTCGCCTCGGGCAGCGGGTTGTCCGCCGGGAGGAACGACGACGTCTTGTCGATCGTCGTGTTGTTCGAGCCGGCCAGGTCGGCCGAACCGCCCCACAGCTCCGGGATCACCGCGCCGAGCGCCTGGAGCACCTTGCCGGACGCGGCACGCGTGGCGACCGCCTTGCCGGGCTCGAAGACCGGGACCTTCTCCTCCCAGCCCTTGGGCAGCTCACCGGCGGCGACGCGGTCGTACTCGGCGGCGCGCTCCGGGTTGTTGTCCCGCCACTGCTGGAAGGCCTTGTCCCACACGGCCCGGGCCGCCTGGCCCCGCTCCACCGCCTTGCGGGTGTGGGTGATGACCTCCTCGGACACCTCGAAGGTCTGCTCCGGGTCGAAGCCGAGAACGCGCTTGGTGGCCGCGACCTCCTCGTCGCCCAGCGCCGAGCCGTGCGCGGCCTCGGTGTTCTGCGCGTTCGGGGCGGGCCAGGCGATGATCGAGCGCATCGCGATGAAGGACGGCTTGTCCGTGACGGCCTTGGCCTTCTGGACGGCGTCGTAGATCGCCGCCGGGTCGAGGTCGCCGTTCGCCTGTGGCTCCACGCGCTGCACGTGCCAGCCGTAGGCCTCGTACCGCTTGACGGTGTCCTCCGAGACGGCCGTCTCGGTGTCGCCCTCGATCGAGATGTGGTTGTCGTCCCACAGCAGGATCAGGTTGCCGAGCTTCTGGTGACCGGCCAGCGAGGACGCCTCGGCGGAGATGCCCTCCTGGAGGCAGCCGTCACCCGCGATGCAGTAGATGAAGTGGTCGAACGGGGACTCGCCGGGGGCGGCCTCCGGGTCGAACAGGCCGCGCTCGTAGCGGGCGGCCATCGCCATGCCGACGGCGTTGGCGACACCCTGGCCCAGCGGGCCGGTCGTCGTCTCCACCCCCACGGTGTGGCCGTACTCGGGGTGACCGGGGGTCTTCGACCCCCATGTCCTGAAGGCCTTCAGATCGTCCAGCTCCAGGCCGAAACCGGCCAGGTACAGCTGGGTGTAGAGGGTCAGGGACGAGTGTCCGGCGGACAGCACGAAGCGGTCACGCCCGACCCAGTCGGCGTCCGACGGGTCGTGCCGCATCACCTTCTGGAAGAGGGTGTAGGCGGCAGGCGCCAGGCTCATCGCCGTACCCGGATGGCCGTTGCCGACCTTCTGTACGGCGTCGGCGGCCAGGACGCGTGCGGTGTCGACGGCCCGCTGGTCCAGCTCTGTCCACTCGAGGTCTGTGGTGGTCGGCTTGATGCTCACCCTGGGTCAGGGCTCCTCTCCACATGTCGGATGCCGGCGACTGCCCACCGGCGGGGTCGAGCCTACCCCCGTAGGACGTGCCGTTTTCCGGGTCGTTCCAGAGTGCGGGCACTCCCGTGGATCCGCTTCCTGACGGGGGCGTATCCCCGTTCGGCAGATGAATACGGAGCCGCTCATCCGGGTGCTCAATCGAGCTTGCACGCGCGCCTCGGGCGGTGCCCGTCAACACGACCCCACCCCCGCGAATGGCGGGGTATGGGCAACGTCTACAGTGGCGTGGTACGCGCGAGCCTTTACCGGCACTTCACACGGGGAGGCTCGCTGGGATGTCTCTGTAGGGGTGTGCGTGACGGCCGTTGAATCCCGTCCAGCGGGGATGATCGGGACGAGCCAGAGCCCGGCCCACCGGCCGTTCGGGGCCCGTGTCAAGGGGTTCGTGGCTCTCACCAAGCCGCGGATCATCGAGCTGCTGCTGATCACCACCGTACCGGTGATGTTCCTCGCCGAGCAGGGCGTGCCCGACCTGACGCTGGTGCTGCTGACCTGCGTCGGCGGCTACCTGTCCGCCGGCGGCGCCAACGCGCTGAACATGTACATCGACCGCGACATCGACGCGCTGATGGACCGCACCTCGCAGCGCCCCCTGGTCACCGGCATGGTCAGCCCGCGCGAGTGCCTGGCCTTCGGGATCACGCTGGCCGTCGTCTCGACGCTGCTGTTCGGGCTCGCCGTCAACTGGCTGTCGGCCTGGCTGTCGCTCGGAGCGCTCCTCTTCTACGTCGTCGTCTACACGATGATCCTCAAGCGCCGTACGTCGCAGAACATCGTCTGGGGCGGCATCGCCGGCTGTATGCCGGTGCTGATCGGCTGGTCGGCCGTGACGAACTCGCTGTCGTGGGCCCCGGTCGTCCTCTTCATGGTCATCTTCTTCTGGACGCCGCCGCACTACTGGCCGCTGTCCATGAAGGTGAAGGACGACTACGCGCGCGTGGGCGTGCCGATGCTGCCCGTCATCGCCTCCAACAAGGTCGTCGCCAAGCAGATCGTGCTCTACAGCTGGGTGATGGTGGCGGTCTCGCTGCTGCTGACGCTGCTCGGCTACACCGGCTGGTTCTACACCGCGGTCGCGCTGGGCGCGGGCGGCTGGTGGCTGTGGGAGGCGCACGCCCTGCAGAACCGGGCGAAGGCCGAGGTCACGGGCGGGAAGCTCAAGGAGATGCGCCTGTTCCACTGGTCCATCACCTATGTGTCGCTGCTGTTCGTGGCGGTGGCGGTGGACCCCTTCCTCCGCTAGCCGAGTCTTTTGGTCCTGCGCGACGGGCGGGGTGCGTGGTCAAGGCCACGCACCCCGCCCGTCGCCGTTTGATCTACCCGTCGGTAGCATCCTGACCATGGCAGACACGCAGCAGGTGGACGCGAAGGCCGAGCGCAAGGTGACCCGGCTCGCCCAGCAGATCAGCTCCTTCTCCAGGGCGCACGGCGGGGCCGAGGGCCAGGTCGCGTACCTCGGTGAGCGCGGTGCCCGGATCGTCCTGGTGGGCGAGGACGGCGGCTGGGGCGACCTGGTGGCCCCGAGCTACGAGATCGCCGAGAAGGCGGTGGAGAAGGCCGGGATCACCCGCCACGAGGCCTTCGACGGCGAGTTCGCGGCGAAGGTGAAGACGGGGTCGTACGAGTGGAAGAGGATGGCCGGCATCCAGATCGGCGGCGGAACGACCCGCTGAGGGGCCGGGCCGTTCCTGAGGGGCCGGGCCGTTCCTGAGGGAGCCGGGCCGCATTCGGCTTGCGGCTGCGTCGCACGCGCGGGAGCGGCCCCGGACGGCCCGCAGCCGCCGCACCACGGCCACTTCCCCGCACGACCGAGTGAACGCGCCCGCCCGGGCAGCAACACCTGAACGCCGGTTCACCCGTTAGGCCGGGCAAGCCAGCGCACGCGGGGAGCCCGGATGATCGAGACGCCGTCCCTCGTGGACCAGTACTGCCACGGGGTGCTCCGCACCGAGCTGGGCCTGGGCACCTTCGAGGCCCAGCTGGCCCGGACCGAGGGCCCGCCCGCGCCGGGCACCACGCTCTTCGACACCCAGACCGGTTTCGCCGTACGCCGCTGGTGCCCGCCCCTGCTCGGCCTGGAACCGCACTGCACACCCGCCCACTACCTGGCCCGGCGCCGGGAACTCGGCGCCGTGGAGGCGGGCCGCCGGCTGCTGCGCGGCAGCGGCATCACCACCTACCTGGTGGACACCGGCCTGCCCGGCGACCTCACCGGCCCCGCCGAGCTGGCCACCGCGGGGGCCGCCGAGGCCCATGAGATCGTGCGCCTGGAGCTGCTGGCGGAGCAGGTCGCCGACACCTCCGGCACGGTCGAGTCGTTCCTCGCCAACCTCGCCGAGTCGGTGCACGGCGCCGCCGCGAACGCGGTGGCCTTCACCTCCGTGGCGGGCGTCCGGCACGGTCTGGCGCTGGCGCCGGAGCCTCCGGGGCCGGGGGAGGTGCGGGGCGCAGCCGGCCGGTGGCTGGCCGGACGCCGGGTCGGCGGCGAGCTGAGCGACCCGGTCCTGCTGCGGCATCTGCTGTGGATCGCCGTCGCGTCCGGTCTCCCGCTCCAGCTGCACGCCGGGCTCGGCGCTCCTGGCCTGCGCATCGACCGTACGGACCCGGTCCTGCTGACGGACTTCGTCCGGGCGACGGCCGGCCTCGGCACCGACCTGGTCCTGTTGCACGGGTATCCGTACCACCGCCAGGCCGCCCACCTCGCCGGCGTCTTCCCGCACGTCTACGTCGACTCCGGCGCCGCGCTGGTCCGCACCGGTGCCCGGGCCGCGACCGTCCTCGCGGAGATCCTGGAACTGGCCCCCTTCGGCAAGATCCTCTTCTCCAGCGGCGCGCAGGGCCTGCCGGAGCTGCACGTGGTGGGAGCGCGCCTGTTCCGCGAGGCCCTCGGCCGGGTGCTGGGCACCTGGGTCGCCGAGGGCGCGTGGTCACTGGCGGACGCGCAGCGCGTCGCGGGGATGCTGGCGTCGGGGAACGCCGGGCGGGTGTACGGGCTGGAGTGAGGCGAAGACGCGGTGGTCACCACTTCGCCGGTGCCTGAGCCCCGGGCGAGGCGGCGGCCTGGCTCAGGTCGCCGCCGCCGGCGGCCCGGCCGTCGTGCCGGGCCGGCCGCCGCCCGGCCCGCCCAGGCGGGGGCTGGACCCGAAGTGGACGGGCTGCACCGGGCCGGGACGGCGAGGCGGCCCCGGCTCAGGCCTTCGTCAAGGTGGCCTCGGCCGCCTGGCCGGGCACGTCGGCCACCCCCTGCGGCCGTTCGCGCAGCGACAGCACCACCCGCAGCACCCAGATCCACATCACCGCCGAGCCGAACATGTGCAGGCCGACCAGGACCTCGGGCAGGTCCGTGAAGTACTGGACGTACCCGAGGACACCCTGGGCGAGCAGGATCAGGAACAGCTCACGGGTCCGGCTCAGCGGCCCCTTCGGCGCGTCCACCGCCTTCAGCACGAACCACAGCGCGAACGTGAGCGTCACCACGATCCACGCCAGCACGGCGTGCAGCTTGGCCACGGTCTCCCAGTCGACCGGCATCCGCTCGACCTCGCTGGAGTCGCCCGCGTGCGGGCCCGCACCGGTGACGACCGTGCCCACCAGGATCAGCAGCACGGCCGCCGCGACCAGGAACCACACCAGCTGCCGCACCGCCTGGCCGACCAGCGGACGCGGCTCCGCGTCGCCCTCGCGGGTGCGCTGCCACATCACCGCGGCGACCGCGATGAGCGCCGACGTCGCCACGAAGTGGGCCGCGACCGTGTACGGGTTGAGGCCGACCAGCACCACGATGCCGCCGAGCACCGCGTTGCTCATCACGATCCAGAACTGCGCCCAGCCCAGCCGGGTCAGGCTCCGCCGGTACGGCTTCTCGGAGCGCGCGGCGATGATCGCCCAGCCGACGGCGGCGCACAGCACGTACGTCAGCATGCGGTTGCCGAACTCGATCGCTCCGTGGACGCCCATCTCACTGGTCGCGGTGAGGGAGTCGTCGGTGCACTTGGGCCAGGTCGGGCAGCCCAGGCCCGAACCGGTCAGGCGCACGGCACCGCCGGTGACGACGATGACCACCGACATCACGAGCGCGCAGAGGGCCGCCCGCTGGACCGTCCGCGGGGTCGGGGTCCAGCGTGCGGCGATGAAGGCGAGCGGGTTGCGCAGGGCCGCCACGGTGTCGGCACGGGTCACGTTTGGCACGCGCTCCATGGTAGGCCGCCGCTTGTGCACGCTTTCACGAGGGTCCCTCACCGGGCTCCCGCCTCAGCTTCCCTGCCCCTCCCCTGTGCCCTTGAGCTCGCGCGTGGCTGGGATTCGCTACTCCCAGCGGAAGAGCTTCCCGGCCGCAGCCAGCCCCACGACCGACCAGACGGCCAGGACGCCGAGGTCGCCCCAGGGCATGCCGGCGCCGTGCTGGAGCACGTCCCGCAGCCCGTCGGACAGCGCCGAGATGGGCAGGAGGCTCAGCACGTCCTGCGCCCCGCTCGGGAACTTGTCCAGCGGGACGACGACCCCGCCGCCGACGAGCAGCAGCAGGAAGACCAGGTTGGCGGCGGCCAGCGTCGCCTCCGCCTTCAGCGTGCCCGCCATCAGCAGGCCGAGGCCGGAGAAGGCGGCCGTGCCCAGGACCAGCAGCAGCAGCACGGCGAACGGGTTGCCCCGCGGCGACCAGCCCAGCGCGAAGGCGATCACCGTCAGGAGAACGATCTGAAGGACCTCCGTGACCAGCACGGACGCCGTCTTCGCGGTCATCAGACCCCAGCGCGGAAGTGGGGAGGAGGCCAGCCGCTTCAGCACCCCGTACCGGCGCTCGAACCCCGTCGCGATGGCCTGCCCGGTGAACGCCGTCGACATCACCGCGAGCGCCAGGACGCCGGGCGCGAGGAAGTCCACCGCCTCACCCGCACCCGTGTCGACGATGTCGACGGTGCTGAAGAGGACCAGCAGCAGCGTGGGGATCACGACGGTCAGCAGCAGCTGCTCGCCGTTGCGCAGCAGCATCTTCGTCTCCAGCGCGGCCTGGGCGGCGATCATGCGGGGGAGAGGCGCCGCGCCGGGCCTCGGGGTGTACATACCGGTGGCGGTCACGAGCGCAGCTCCTTGCCGGTGAGCTCCAGGAAAACGTCTTCGAGGGTGTGCCGCTCCACCGAGATCTTCTCCGGCATCACCCCGTGCTGGGCGCACCAGGACGTGACCGTGGCCAGCAGCTGGGGGTTCACCTTGCCGACGACCCGGTAGGCGCCGGGTGTCAGCTCGGCGGCCGAGCAGTCGGCGGGCAGGGCCTTGAGCAGGGAGCCGACGTCCAGTCCGGGGCGGCCGGTGAAGCGGAGCGTGTTCTCGGCTCCGCCGCGGCACAGCTCCTCCGGGGAGCCCTGGGCGATGACCCGGCCGGCGTCGATGATCGCCACGTCGTCGGCGAGCTGCTCGGCCTCGTCCATGTAGTGGGTGGTCAGGATCACGGAGACGCCGTCGGCGCGCAGGTCCCGTACGAGGTCCCAGGTGGCGCGGCGGGCCTGCGGGTCGAGGCCGGCGGTCGGCTCGTCCAGGAAGACCAGTTCCGGGCGTCCGACCACGGCCATCGCCAGGGCGAGCCGCTGCTGCTGTCCGCCGGACAGGCGGCGGTAGGCCGTACGGCCGCAGGAGCCGAGCCCGAGGCGTTCGACGAGGGCGTCCACGTCCAGGGGATGCGCGTGCAGCTTCGCGACGTGGCGGAGCATCTCGTCCGCCCGCGCGCCCGAGTAGACCCCGCCGGACTGGAGCATCACGCCGATGCGGGGGCGCAGCAGTGCCGACTGTCTCACCGGGTCGAGGCCCAGGACGCGCACCGTGCCGGAGTCCGGCCTGCGGTACCCCTCGCAGGTCTCGACCGTGGTGGTCTTGCCCGCCCCGTTGGGGCCGAGCACGGCGGTCACGCCCTGCCGGGCCACCAGGTCGAGGCCGTCCACTGCGGTCTTCGTGCCGTACCGCTTCACCAGGGCCTGGACCTGGACCACGGGCTCACTTCGCATGAGTCCAGAGTCTAGGTACGCCGGCGAGGCCTCAGACCGGCGGGTTCAGGAACTCCTCCGCGCGGGGCCGGTGCAGCGGAAGCCACCGCTCGGCGTAGGCCACCGCGTCCGCCACGGGGAACAGCCGTACGTCGGCCGCCCCGGCCTTCCCGCGGATGACCGGGCGGTCCCGTTCGAAGTCGTGCCCCAGCTCGTCGAACCGGTCGGAGGTGATGGACACCTCGGTCACCACCTCCCAGCCCGCCGGTCCGGGCCGCCCCACCTCGACGAGCGGGGACGGTGTCCGGTACTCGGCCAGGTGGAAGCTCGTGCACGCGTCGTAGCCGGCGCCGAGCAGCAGCACCCGGGCGCCCATCGCCTCCAGCTTCGCCAGCGGGCTGCGCTCGCCGAGCCGGCAGTCGGGGGCGTGGCCCTCGATCACCTCCGCGGCGCGCGGGCCGACCGCCGCGAACGACGTCTGCGGATGCGCGCTGCGCAGGGCGCCCGGCCAGGTCCTCACGGTCTCCGGGATCACCCCGACCCCGCGCGTGGGCGTGGTCGCCGGGTCGTACGGGGGCATCGTGGCGCGGATGGTCCGCCACCACTCCTCGGGGACGGGGGGCTCACGCCACAGGGCCGGATCGGAGAGGTCGCCGGTCTGGGTGGGGACCACGAGGGTGCCGTCCGGGCCGAGTGCGTCGAGCAGGCCCTGGACGACGGCCACGGCGCCTCCGTTGACCCAGCCGAGGGAGCGGAGCGAGGAGTGCGCGAGAAGGGTCTCGCCGGGGCGGACGCCGAGCCCGCGCAGCTCGGTGGCGAGGGAGTCGCGCGTGACGAGTGGGCCGGTGGGAGGGGGTGTGGGCATGGTTGGGGAGTGTCCCGTAAGCACTCCGGCCATGCCACCGGTTTGATCGATCAAAGATCGTTTCCGCAGGTCAGATTAGGTATGCCTAAGTGACGTAGGGCACCGTCGGGCGGCCCGGACGCGGCTTGCCCGGCTCCGAGGAATTACGCAACAATGGCGTTGTGAAAAACGGCGCAGCCTCCACGGAGCCTCACCACGAGGAGCTCGCGACCGGTGAGCGGTCCACCCGCAACCGGGTCGCGCGGTCCATCCTGGACCACGGCCCGTCGACCGTCGCCGAACTCGCCGAGCGGCTGGGCCTGACCCAGGCGGCCGTGCGCCGCCACCTCGACGCCCTGGCGGGCGACGGTGTCGTCGAAGCACGGGAGCGCCGGGTCTACGGCGCCCGGACACGCGGTCGGCCGGCCAAGGTCTTCGCGCTGACGGACTGCGGACGGGACGCCTTCGACCAGTCCTACGACAAGCTCGCGACGGACGCGCTGCGCTGGATCGCCCAGCAGGAGGGCGGGGAGCAGGCGGTCGCCGCCTTCGCTCGCGCCCGCATCCGCGCCCAGGCGGGCGCGTACCGCAAGGCGGTCGACGCGGCCACGCCGGAGACGCGGACCGAAGCCCTGGCCAAGGCCCTCAGCGCGGACGGGTACGCTGCTACCGCGCGCAGCGCGCCCCACCCGCAGAGGGGCGAACAGCTCTGCCAGCACCACTGCCCGGTCGCCCACGTCGCCGAACAGTTCCCGCAGCTGTGCGAGGCCGAGACGGAATTTTTCGCCGAGCTGCTCGGTACGCATGTGCAGCGGCTGGCGACCATCGCGCACGGCGACGGCGTCTGCACGACGTTCATCCCCAAGATTTCCCACAACGCATCTGCAAGCACGGCCGGGAGGAACCCCGCATGACTCTCCCCACGGAGACTGCCCACCCTGAGCTCGAGGGCCTGGGCAAGTACGAATACGGCTGGGCCGACCGGGACGAGGCCGGTGCGTCGGCGCGTCGCGGCCTGGACGAGAACGTCGTCCGGGACATCTCCGGGAAGAAGGACGAGCCGGAGTGGATGACCAAACTCCGCCTCAAGGGACTGCGCCTGTTCGAGAAGAAGCCCATGCCGAACTGGGGCTCGGACCTGTCCGGCATCGACTTCGACAACATCAAGTACTTCGTACGCTCCACGGAGAAGCAGGCGGAGTCCTGGGAGGACCTGCCCGAGGACATCAAGAACACGTACGACAAGCTGGGCATCCCCGAGGCCGAGAAGAAGCGCCTCGTGGCCGGTGTCGCGGCCCAGTACGAGTCCGAGGTGGTCTACCACCAGATCCGCGAGGACCTGGAGGAGCAGGGCGTCATCTTCCTGGACACCGACACGGCACTGAAGGAGCACCCGGAGCTCTTCAAGGAGTACTTCGGCACCGTCATCCCGGCCGGTGACAACAAGTTCGCCGCGCTGAACACGGCCGTGTGGTCCGGCGGTTCGTTCATCTACGTGCCGAAGGGCGTGCACGTGGAGATCCCGCTCCAGGCCTACTTCCGCATCAACACGGAGAACATGGGCCAGTTCGAGCGGACCCTGATCATCGTCGACGAGGGTGCCTACGTGCACTACGTCGAGGGCTGCACCGCCCCGATCTACAAGTCGGACTCGCTGCACTCCGCGGTCGTCGAGATCATCGTCAAGAAGAACGCCCGCTGCCGCTACACCACCATCCAGAACTGGTCGAACAACGTCTACAACCTGGTCACCAAGCGCGCCGTGGCCTACGAGGGCGCGACCATGGAGTGGGTCGACGGCAACATCGGCTCCAAGGTGACGATGAAGTACCCGGCCGTCTACCTGATGGGCGAGCACGCCAAGGGCGAGACCCTGTCCATCGCCTTCGCCGGCGAGGGCCAGCACCAGGACGCCGGCGCCAAGATGGTCCACATGGCCCCCAACACGTCCTCGAACATCGTCTCCAAGTCGGTGGCGCGCGGCGGTGGCCGCACCTCCTACCGCGGTCTGATCGAGATCGGCGAGGGCGCCCCGGGCTCTAAGTCGAACGTGCTGTGCGACGCGCTGCTCGTCGACACCATCTCCCGCTCGGACACCTACCCCTACGTGGACGTCCGCGAGGACGACGTGTCCATGGGCCACGAGGCGACCGTCTCCAAGGTCTCCGAGGACCAGCTCTTCTACCTGATGAGCCGCGGACTGTCGGAGGACGAGGCCATGGCGATGATCGTGCGCGGCTTCGTCGAGCCGATCGCCAAGGAACTGCCGATGGAGTACGCGCTGGAGCTCAACCGGCTGATCGAGCTGCAGATGGAGGGCGCGGTCGGCTAACCACCGGCCAGGGGCGGCCCCGGTGCCGCCCCGCCGTCCCCGTCAAGCCCCTTACGTAACGGAAAGCGAGCACTACGACAGCCATGGCTGAGGCTCAGAACATCCCGGTCGGGTCCACGACCGCCGGTGCCATCGCGGTCGCCGCCGAGGCGGACTCGACCGTCGCCACGCGCATGAGCGCGCCTCCCTCCTTCGACGTGACGGACTTCCCGGTCCCGCACGGCCGCGAGGAGGAGTGGCGGTTCACCCCGCTGGAGCGGCTGCGCGGCCTGCACGACGGCACCGCGGTCGCCACCGGCGACGGCGTGAAGGTCGACGTCCAGGCCCCCGAGGGCGTCGTCGTCGAGACCGTCGGCCGCGACGACGCGCGGCTCGGCAGGGCGGGCACCCCGGTGGACCGCGTCGCCGCCCAGGCCTACTCGGCCTTCGAGAAGGCCTCGGTCGTGACCGTCCCGAAGGAGACCGTCCTCACCGAGCCGGTCCGCATCGCGGTGCACGGCGAGGGCGGCACCGCCTTCGGCCACCAGGTGATCGAGCTGGGCGCCTTCGCCGAGGCCGTCGTGGTCATCGACCACACCGGTGACGCCGTGCTCGCCGCCAACGTCGACTACGTCCTGGGCGACGGCGCCAAGCTGACCGTCGTCTCCGTCCAGGACTGGGACGACAAGGCCGTGCACGTCGCCCAGCAGAACGCCCTCGTGGGGCGCGACGCCTCCTTCAAGTCGGTCGTCGTGACCTTCGGCGGCGACCTGGTCCGGCTGCACCCGCGCGTCACGTACGCCGGTCCCGGCGGCGAGGCCGAGCTGTTCGGCCTGTACTTCACCGACCAGGGCCAGCACCAGGAGCACCGCCTCCTCGTCGACCACAACGTCCCGCACTGCAAGTCCAACGTCGTCTACAAGGGCGCCCTCCAGGGCGACCAGGCGCACGCGGTGTGGATCGGCGACGTGCTCATCGAGGCCAAGGCCGAGGGCACCGACACCTACGAGATGAACCGCAACCTGGTGCTGACCGACGGCGCCCGCGTCGACTCGGTCCCCAACCTGGAGATCGAGACCGGCGAGATCGTCGGCGCCGGCCACGCCTCCGCCACCGGCCGCTTCGACGACGAGCAGCTCTTCTACCTGATGGCCCGCGGCATCCCGGAGCACGAGGCGCGCCGCCTGGTGGTCCGCGGCTTCTTCGCCGAACTGGTCCAGCAGATCGGCCTCCCGGACATCGAGGAGCGCCTGATCGCCAAGATCGAGGAGGAGCTGGAGGCGTCGGTCGCATGACCTTCGTACGCGCCTGTGGGCTGAGCGAGCTAGAGGAGGACACCCCGAAGCGGGTGGAACTCGACGGCACGCCCGTGTCCATCGTGCAGACCGAGGGCGAGGTGTTCGCGATCCACGACATCTGCTCGCACGCGAACGTCTCCCTGTCGGAGGGCGAGGTAGACGACTGCCACATCGAGTGCTGGCTGCACGGCTCGCGCTTCGACCTCCGCTCCGGCAAGCCCGACGCCCTTCCGGCGACGCGCCCCGTCCCCGTATACCCCGTAAAGATCGAAGGGGACGACGTGCTCGTCTCCCTCACCCAGGAGTCCTGAGGCACCCATGGCAACGCTTGAAATCCGAGACCTGCACGTCACCGTCGAGGTCGAGAACGGCACGAAGGAAATCCTCAAGGGTGTCGACCTCACCGTGAAGCAGGGCGAGACGCACGCCATCATGGGCCCCAACGGCTCGGGCAAGTCGACCCTCGCCTACTCGCTCGCGGGGCACCCGAAGTACACGATCACCGGCGGCACCGTCACCCTCGACGGCGAGGACGTCCTGGAGATGTCCGTCGACGAGCGCGCCCGCGCCGGCCTGTTCCTCGCGATGCAGTACCCGGTCGAGGTCCCCGGCGTCTCGGTCTCCAACTTCCTGCGCACCTCCGCCACCGCCATCCGCGGCGAGGCCCCCAAGCTGCGCACCTGGGTGAAGGAGGTCAAGGAGGCCATGGAGCGCCTCAACATGGACCCCGCCTTCGCCGAGCGCAACGTCAACGAGGGCTTCTCCGGCGGTGAGAAGAAGCGCCACGAGATCCTCCAGCTGGAGCTGCTCAAGCCGAAGATCGCGATCCTCGACGAGACCGACTCCGGCCTGGACGTCGACGCCCTGCGCGTCGTCTCCGAAGGCGTCAACCGCGTCCGCGAGACCGGCGAGGTCGGCACCCTGCTGATCACGCACTACACGCGCATCCTGCGCTACATCAAGCCGGACCACGTCCACGTGTTCGCGGCCGGCAGGATCGTCGAGTCCGGCGGCCCCGAGCTGGCGGACAAGCTGGAGGCCGAGGGCTACGAGGCATACACGAAGGGTGGCGTATCCGCGTGACACAGCTGCCGGGCCTCCTCGACGCCGAGGCCCTCCGCAAGGACTTCCCCATCCTGGACCGGCAGGTCCACGACGGGAAGAAGCTCGTGTACCTGGACAACGCGGCGACGTCCCAGACGCCGCGCCAGGTTCTCGACGTACTCGCCGAGTACTACGAGCAGCACAACGCCAACGTCCACCGCGGTGTGCACGTCCTCGCCGAGGAGGCCACGGCGCTGTACGAGGGCGCGCGCGACAAGGTCGCCGCGTTCATCAACGCGCCGAGCCGTGACGAGGTGATCTTCACCAAGAACGCCTCCGAGTCGCTCAACCTCGTGGCCAACATGCTGGGCTGGGCCGACGAGCCCTACCGCGTGGACTCCGAGACCGAGATCGTCATCACGGAGATGGAGCACCACTCCAACATCGTCCCGTGGCAGCTGCTCGCGCAGCGCACGGGCGCGAAGCTGAAGTGGTTCGGCCTCACCGACGACGGCCGTCTGGACCTGTCCAACATCGACGAGGTCATCACGGAGAAGACGAAGATTGTCTCCTTCGTGCTGGTGTCCAACATCCTGGGCACGCTCAACCCGGTCGAGGCGATCGTGCGCCGCGCCCAGGAGGTCGGCGCCCTGGTCTGCGTCGACGCCTCCCAGGCGGCGCCCCACATGCCACTGGACGTGCAGGCCCTGCAGGCCGACTTCGTGGCCTTCACCGGCCACAAGATGTGCGGCCCGACCGGCATCGGTGTGCTCTGGGGCCGCCAGGAGCTGCTGGAGGACCTGCCTCCGTTCCTCGGCGGCGGCGAGATGATCGAGACCGTGTCGATGCACTCGTCGACGTACGCGCCGGCCCCGCACAAGTTCGAGGCGGGCACCCCGCCGATCGCGCAGGCGGTCGGCCTCGGCGCGGCGATCGACTATCTGCAGTCGATCGGCATGGACAAGATCCTCGCCCATGAGCACGCGCTCACGGAGTACGCGGTGAAGCGCCTGGCGGAGGTCCCCGACCTGCGCATCATCGGCCCGACCACGGCCGAGGACCGGGGCGCGGCGATCTCCTTCACGCTCGGTGACATCCACCCGCACGACGTGGGTCAGGTCCTCGACGAGCAGGGCATCGCGGTCCGGGTCGGCCACCACTGCGCGCGGCCGGTCTGCCTGAGGTACGGAATTCCTGCGACCACGCGAGCGTCGTTCTATCTGTACTCCACGCCTGCCGAGATCGACGCGCTGGTCGAAGGGCTGGAGCACGTACGGAACTTCTTCGGCTGAAGGGCGTGCTGAAACCGTGAAGCTGGACTCGATGTACCAGGACGTCATCCTGGACCACTACAAGAACCCGCACGGGCGTGGTCTGCGGGACGGCGACGCCGAGGTGCACCATGTGAACCCGACGTGCGGGGACGAGATCACGCTGCGCGTGAAGTACGACGGCACGACCATCGCCGACGTCTCGTACGAGGGCCAGGGCTGCTCCATCAGCCAGGCGAGCGCGTCCGTACTGAACGAGCTGCTGGTCGGCAAGGACCTGTCCGAGGCGCAGAAGATCCAGGAGACCTTCCTGGAGCTGATGCAGTCCAAGGGCCGGATCGAACCCGACGACGCGATGGAGGAGGTCCTGGAGGACGCGATCGCGTTCGCCGGTGTCTCGAAGTACCCGGCACGGGTGAAGTGCGCCCTGCTGAGCTGGATGGCGTGGAAGGACGCGACGGCCCAGGCCCTGGACGGAGCCGACGCCGAAAGGAAGACGGCATGACCGACACCGCTGAGATGAAGCCGGTCTCCGAGGAGGAGCTCCGCGAGGCCCTGATGGACGTCGTCGACCCCGAGCTGGGCATCGATGTCGTCAACCTCGGCCTGATCTACGGCATCCACATCGACGACTCCAATGTGGCGACCGTCGACATGACCCTGACGTCGGCGGCCTGCCCGCTGACGGACGTCATCGAGGACCAGGCCAAGTCCGCCACGGACGGCCTCGTCAGCGAGCTGCGCATCAACTGGGTCTGGATGCCGCCCTGGGGCCCCGACAAGATCACGGACGACGGGCGCGAGCAGCTCCGGGCGCTCGGCTTCAACGTCTGACACCGTCCGTACGGTGCTGCGGTGGCCCTCGGCGACAAGCCGGGGGCCACTGTCGTGCCCGGATCAGCCCAGGCCGGGCACCATCCGGAACGCCGAGTCGGCCTGGTACAGGGCCGTGTTCTGGTACGGGTCCAGACGGAGCTGGAAGTTCTGGTGGCGCAGGAAGCGGCCCCGGTAGTTCACCGACTCCAGCATCACCGCGCCCGAGTGGAAGGGTGACGGCCGGGGGCAGAAGGTGGCGTCCTGGCGGAACAGGGGCGAGCCGTCGTCGCTGTCCCTGAGCAGGACGAAGTTGCGGTGGCGGAGGTACCTGCCGTCCGCGGTGACGAAGGAGTAGCAGGAGGAGTCGGCGAGACCCCGGACCCGATGGAAGGTGGCGTCCTCGCGCTGCTCGGTTCCGGAGCCGATCCGGTCCAGGCGCACATAACCGTCGCGCAGGTGCCAGTAGCGGTCGGGGTAGTTGACCGAGCGCAGGGACGTCCCGGTCGTCGAAGGCAGCTGCGGCGATGCCGAACCCCGCTCCCCGGCAGGGGACGTGGTCGGCGCGGTGGACGGTTTCGCAGACGTCTCGCGAGCGCTGGGCTCGCTCGTGGTGGGACTCGGGGACGGGCGGTCCTTCGTCCCGCCGGGCTTCGGCGTGCCCGCCTTGGAGGGGCTCGCGAAGGAGATCAGGCCCGGCACCGTCGTGTGGACGGCGGTGGGCACGGCCGACGGCGGCGCCCCCTGTTCGGAACGGCTGTCCAGCACGGCTATGGAGGTCGCGCAGGCGGCGATCGTGGCCACGGCGAGGGCGCCCGCAAGCCAGAGCCGTCGGGTACCCGGTGCACGGGTGGTGTCCGGGGCCCAGCCGCTCTCCCACGGTCTGTCCTGAGGGGGCCGGGACTTGTTCTCTGGCATGGGCTGTTCCTCCGGCGGGGCAGCCGTGACGGCGTCGTCGCGGTCGCGGGGCCCGGGTGTGATGATCGGTGACACCGTAGTGGACCCGGTGGCTTCCGGTCAGGCGTTCGCTGAAAGCGGTTTCAGCGAGGTGCGGCGCGTCCGGTACGTACGCCCTCGCTTACGCCGGCACGTATGGCGGTGCACGCCGACAGGTATGGCTGTGTACGCCTGTACATATGGTTGTGTACGCTCGTCCACATGGGATATCTCCTGCTGGCCGTGGCCATCGCAGCGGAGGTGGCCGGGACGACCGCCATGAAGTACAGCGACGGTTTCAGCAGGCTGTGGCCGTCGCTGTTGACCCTCCTCGGCTACCTGGTCTCCTTCGCGCTGCTGGCGCAGACGCTGAAGACCCTCTCCGTCGGCACGGCCTACGCGATCTGGTCGGGCGTCGGCACGGCGGCCATCGCCACCATCGGCATGCTGTTCCTGGGTGAGGGGATGACCGCCACCAAGGCGGCCGGCATCGCCCTGATCATCGTCGGTGTGGTGGTGCTGAACCTGGGAGGTGCGCACTGATGGCCCGGCGGTACGACCCCGAGCGGCGTCAGCGGATCATCGACGCCGCGATCCGGGTGGTGGGCGCCCAGGGCATCGCCGGGCTGAGCCACCGCTCCGTGGCCGCCGAGGCCGACGTACCGCTCGGCTCGACGACGTACCACTTCAGGACGCTGGACGAGCTGATGGTCGCCGCCCTGCGACAGGCCACCGACAGCTTCGCCAAGGGGGCCGCCGCGCGTGGCGCCCTGCAGGACCCCCACACCGACCTCGCGGCCGAACTCGCCGGCTGGATGGGCGAGTGGCTCACGGACGACCGCACCGCTTTGGAGCTGGAGTACGAGCTGTACCTGGCCGCCCTGCGCCGACCCGCCCTGCGCCCGGTGGCCGCCGAGTGGGCCGACAGCCTCGCCGAGCTGCTGTCCCGCCGTACGGATCCGGTGACGGCACGGGCGCTGGTGGCGCTGATGGACGGCATCTGCCTGCAGGTGCTGCTCACGGGGGCGCGGTATGACGAGGAGTACGCGCGGGAGGTGTTGGGTCGGGTGATGGGGGTGGGGGAGGCCGGTTGATCAGGGCGCGGTGCGGCGGTGTCGCTGGGGGAGGGCGGCTGATCGGGGCGGCGCGGTGCGGGGGTGCCGGGGAGTCGGCGAGCGGCTGCCGGAGAGCCGGGCCAGCGGCTGCCGGGGAGCTGTGCGAGAGCGGCTGCCGGGGAGCCGGGCAAGCCCGGGCCGGGCAGGCACCGGGGTTGCCGGTGAAACCTCGGTGCCATGTCCACCCATGTCCACCGCCCGCCTGCCCCCGTCCACCGCCCGTCACGTGAGACGCTTTCCGCCCGGTTCGCCCCTGCGGGCGGGGTCACGTTAGGTTGCCCTCATGACCGACACGACTGCTCCTCGCACCACCGGCGCCGTGGCCGCCGGCCTCGCCACGATCGCCGCTGACGGCACCGTTCTCGACACCTGGTTCCCCTCACCCGAACTCGTCGCCGAGCCCGGCCCCTCCGGCACCGAGCGGCTGTCCGCCGAGCAGGCGGCGGAGCTGCTCGGCGGAGGCGCGACCGCGGCGGTCGGACCGGACGCCCGCCGGGGCGTCGAGGTGGTCGCGGTCCGTACGGTCATCGCCTCGCTCGACGAGAAGCCGATCGACGCGCACGACGTCTACCTCCGCCTGCACCTGCTCTCGCACCGCTTGGTCAAGCCGCACGGCCAGAGCCTGGACGGCATGTTCGGCTTTCTCGCCAACGTGGCCTGGACCTCGCTCGGCCCGGTCGCCGTCGACGACATCGAGAAGGTCCGCCTCAACGCCCGCGCCGAGGGCCTGCACCTCCAGGTGACCTCGATCGACAAGTTCCCGCGCATGACGGACTACGTCGTCCCCAAGGGCGTCCGCATCGCCGACGCCGACCGGGTCCGCCTCGGCGCACACCTCGCCGAGGGCACCACCGTCATGCACGAGGGCTTCGTCAACTTCAACGCGGGCACGCTCGGCACGTCGATGGTCGAGGGCCGGATCTCCGCGGGTGTCGTGGTCGGCGACGGCTCGGACATCGGCGGCGGCGCGTCGACGATGGGCACGCTCTCCGGCGGCGGCAACGTGATCATCTCCATCGGTGAGCGCTGCCTGATCGGTGCCGAGGCAGGCGTGGGCATCGCGCTCGGCGACGAGTGCGTCGTCGAGGCCGGCCTGTACGTCACCGCCGGCACGCGCGTGACCATGCCCGACGGCCAGATCGTCAAGGCCCGCGAACTGTCCGGCGCCTCCAACATCCTCTTCCGCCGCAACTCGGTCACCGGCGCGGTGGAGGCCCGCCCGAACAACGCCGTGTGGGGCGGACTGAACGAGATCCTGCACAGCCACAACTGATCAGCGGCGGCCAACGTACTGACCTGCTCGTCGACTGTCGGCAGCTCTCGGCGTCGGTGACCACTGAGCGCCCTTCCACGGCCCGAGGACGGCCTGGGAGGGCGCTCGTGCATGGGTCCGCATCATGAGCTCGATCCCAGCTTGCCCAGGCCGCTGTCATCCATGATCAAGGCGGCGGGCCGCTGGGCGCCGCGTCGACCGGCCCGAGGCGTACGGCTGGTCCGGTGACCACCGGAAGCGACAAGGTCGTCCCGCTCAGCGACTACCGCTCGCCCCAGGACGACAGCGCGGGGTGCTGGCAGCCGGTCTTCGTCGAGCGGTGATCAGGTGGTGGCGGGGGAGTCCTGTTCCCCGTACGCCGACAGCAGCCCGTCGACCGTCGCGCGGTCGGCGGCCCGGAGCGGGGCGCGGACCGGGCCCGCGGGCAGGCCCAGGGCATGGAGAAGGGCCTTGGCCGTGACCGTGCCGGGCAGGCCCGCCGCCATCATCGCCTCGATCAAGGGCGTCACCCGCTGCTGGAGGCGTGCCGCGCGTGCCGTGGCCCCCGCGTCGAAGGCGTCCAGGACGGCCCGGATCCGGTCGGGGGCCACGTTCGCGACCGTGCTGACGCAGCCGGCACCGCCCACCGCGTACAGGGCGAGGTTGTGCTCGTCGCAGCCCGCGTAGTAGGCGAGATCCGTGCGGGCGAGGACCTTTTGGGTGCCGAGGAGGTCGTACGAGCAGTCCTTCACCGCCACGATCCGGGGGTGCTCGGCGAGGCGGATCATCGTTTCCGGCTCGATGCGGGTGCCGGTGCGGCCCGGGATGTCGTACAGGGCGAGCGGGAGTCCGGTGGCGTCCGCGATCTCGCGGAAGTGGGCCTCGACGGCGTCCTGCGGGGGACGGCTGTAGTAAGGGGTGACCACCAGCAGTCCGTCCGCGCCCGCCTTCTCCGCCGCCAGAGCGAGCTCCACCGTGTGGCGGGTGTCGGCCGTGCCCACGCCCGCGACGAGCGACGCGCGCCCGCCCACCGCCTCCCGTACGGCGCTGATCAGCGCGGACTTCTCGGCGTCCGTCGTGGTCGGCGACTCGCCCGTCGTGCCGGAGAGGACCAGCCCGTCGCAGCCGTGGGTCACCAGGTGGTCGGCCAGGCGCTGTGCGCCGTCGACGTCCAGGGCGCCCGTCTCGGTGAAGGGGGTGATCATCGCGCAGAGGACGCGGCCGAAGGGAGGGGTGGGGGTGGGGGGAGCGGCTGTGGCTGTCGTCATGGGGGTAGTTTCGGCAGGGCGACTGTGTAGCTCCACTTAATTTCTCTGCGAGGTATTGGTAAGGATTGCTGAGGATTCGCGGGGGGGGCGTGGTGCCGCCCGGTGGGCGGCCTATGGACAAGCTGAGGTGCATCCGCTTCGAGCGGGGATCCGCTGTGCCCGGCAGCGGGTGCGGGTGGCGGCCGGCATGGCCTTGTCCCTCCCAGTATTCGGCGCTGTCCGGGACGGGGGTTCGCCGTCCGGGGGCCGAGCGGGTGGCCTGGCGCCGGGCAGTGTGGTGGGCGCCGCTTCTGGTGATGCTTCGGCCGGTGCCGGTGCCGGTGCCGGTGCCGGTGCCGGTGGCGGGCCGCGGGTCGCGGAACTCGTGGCGGAGGCCGCCTTGTTGCAGGCCCGGCTCGACTGGTTCCAGACCCGGCCGGCCCGGATCGGTGAGCGGGGGCACGGCGGTGCCGGTCACGGCGCAGGGCCAGGGGGACCAGGGGTAGTCGGGGACGGTCAGGGGTACCCGGGGGTTCCGAACCGAGAGGAGGCGGAACCGTGACCGGGACCATGCACCCCCGGGTCGTGCACGACGAGCGACACGAGCACCACTCCGTGGGCGAGCTCGTCGGGCAGGCCACCGAACAGCTCTCCCGGCTCGTACGGCAGGAAGTGGCCCTCGCGAAGGAGGAGCTCGCCGAGAAGGGGCGGCGTGCGGGTCGCGGCGGTGGGCTGCTCGGCGCCGCGGGCGCCGTCGCCTACGCCGGGTTCCTCGCGCTGGCCGCCACGGCCGCCGCCGCGCTCTCGCTGGCGCTGCCCGTCTGGGCCGCGGCGCTCATCGTGACGGCTGTGCTCTTCGCGGTCGCGGGCCTGTTGGCCGCGATCGGCCGCGGTCAGCTGCGCCGCGCCGCACCTCCTACGCCCGAGCAGACCATCGGCAGCGTCAGGGCCGACGTGGAGGAGATCAGGGAAAGGGCGCATCGATGACGGACGCGAGGAACGGGGACGCCGGCGGGAAGGCCGCGGCCGGCGGGGCCAAGGGGCCCGACGAGCTGCGGCGGCAGATCGAGCAGACCCGCAGCCAACTCGGCGACACGGTTGCGGAGTTGGCGGGGAAGGTGGATGTGAAGGGCCGTGCGCGGGCCCGGGCCGCCGACCTCAGGGACAAGGCCGGGGCGATGACGGTGCAGTTGCGCAGCACCGCGGCGCAGGCCGGTCACACCGTGCAGGACAAGGCGACGCAGGCGGGGCACGCCGTGGAACACAGTGTGCCGGGGCCCGTGCGGTCGGTCTTCCAGGCCGGCCTGCGGCATCCGCGGCCGATGCTGGTCGCGGGGGCGGCGGCAGGCGCGGTGGTCGCGGCGGAGCTGCTGCGGCGGCGGCACGGCGGGCACGGCGGGCACGGTGCGCACGGCGTGCAGCGGTGGCTCGGTGGCAACGGCCGGTTCGGCGGGCGTGGTGCCCTCGGCGGGCGTGCTCGGTTCGGCGGGCGTGGTGCCCTCGGCGGGCGTGCTCGGTTCGGCGGGCGTGGCGCTCTCGGCGGGAGTGACGGGTACCGCTGGCACCGTTGACGGGTGTGGCGTCGGCCCCGGTCGAGGGGTTCCTCGACCGGGGCCCGTGCGTGTTCGGGTGCTTCTTCCGGGGGCGGGTGCCTGCGGTGGCCTGTGCGGCTTCCGTGGGGCTCGCCGTAGCGCTTGCGCGCGGTGGACGGGGCCGGGGGTCGCGCCGGGGGTCTTCGTCCTCGGCCACCCATACGGTCTCGGCCACCCGCACGGTGCCCCGCAGCAGGTGCTGCGGGTTTCCGGCAGCCGCTGTGGGCGGACACCTCCCACACACTCCCCTTCCCGCCGTGGGCGGATGCGGGTGCCTCCGGGCCGGCCTCAGTGGCCCTTGGCCGCTCGTAGCCGCGGTGGCCACTTTCGGGTGTCCCTCGGTTCCACGTACGGCTCCTCCGTCGGAGGACGGCCGTGGGTGATGGCCCGTTCGCGGGCCAGTTCCGCGTCGAATTCCAGGCCCAGCAGGATCGCCAGGTTGGACAGCCACAGCCACACCAGGAAGACGATGGCGCCCGCCAGGGTGCCGTACGTCTTGTTGTAGGAGCCGAAGTTGGCCGCGTAGACGGCGAAGCCGGCGGAGGCCGCCAGCCAGATCAGGGTGGCGAGGACGCTTCCGGGGGAGATCCAGCGGAAGCCGCGGCCCCGGACGTTGGGGGCGGCCCAGTACAGCAGGCCGATCATCAGGACGAGGAGCAGCAGCAGGACCGGCCACTTGATGACGCCCCAGGCCGTGATCGCCGCGTCGCCGAGGCCGATCGCCGTGCCGGCGCGTTCGGCGATCGGGCCGGTGAAGACCACGATCAGGGCGCTCGCGGCGAGCATCAGCATGAGGGCGACGGTGAGCGCCAGGCGCAGCGGGGTGAGCTTCCAGACCGGGCGCCCCTCGGGCAGGTCGTACACGGCGTTGGAGGTGCGGATGAACGCGGCGACATAGCCCGACGCCGACCACAGCGCGAAGAGCAGGCCGAGGATCGCCAGGACGCTGCCCGTGCCTCCGGTGTCGCCGAGCTGGACGACGGCGTCGCGGAGGATGTCCCTGGCGGGGCCGGGGGCCAGCTGCCCTATGTTGTCGAGGATCTTGTCCGTGGCGCGCTGTCCCACCACCCCCAGCAGGGACACCAGCACGAGCAGCGCCGGGAACAGCGACAGGACGCCGTAGTACGTCAACGCGGCCGCCCGGTCGGAGAGTTCGTCGTCCAGCAACTCCTTGAACGTGCGCCGCACCACCGCCCGCCAGGAGCGGGCGGGCAACCGGGTGGGACTGTCCTTGTCCATGACCGGGCGGGTCTCCCGAATTCCCCTAGCGAATCGCCCACTTGACCTGAATCTTGGTTGAGGTTGAAGGGTGGTGGGTGCACGCACTCGCCGTCCCTGGCTGGAGGTCCGCATGACGCGCCGTACGATCGAACACCCTGATGTGACCGACTCCCGGATCGGTGCCCCCTTCTTCAGTACCTGGCGGGTGGGGACGCCCGAGCGGCAGCGGGAGACCGTCGAGGCGATCGGGCGGACGTGGGAGCGCCGGACGTGGCCGACCGCCGATCTGCTGGCCTACCACGTGTACACCGGGCACGACGGGTCCACCCTGCTCCATTACTCGCAGTGGGCGAGCGAGGCGGCCTACGAGGCCTTCGTGAAGGTGCACCGGCAGGAACGCGTCGACGAGATCGACGTCCTGGTACCGGGGATCGAGCGCGTCGGGCTCGGGCGGTACTGGCGTCACCGCAGCCGTGAGCGGGCGGTGGGCGACGCACGGGTGCCGGGGCTGGTCGTGGCCGTACGGATCGACTTCCCGGCGGAGGCGGCCGAGGAGCGGGCCCACTGGGTCGACCTCGTGCTGAAGGCGCTGGCGGACGATCCGGTGGGTCATCGCGGGCTGATCTCGGCCCACTTCCATCTGAGCACGGACGGCAGTCACGTGCTGAACTACGCGGAGTGGGAGAGCGCCCGTGCCTACGACGAGGTGCTGGCCGCTCCGGGGGAGGGCATCGGGGCGCCGACCGAGCAGTGGGAGCGGGTGCGGATGTATCCGGGGGTGACGCGGTTCACGGCCGGACGGTACGAGCACGCCCTGGGGCTCGTACCGTGAGCGGCGGCGGGGCCGGCCGGACCGGCCGGCCCCGCGCACGCTACGGGTGGAACCGCAGGACCTGCGGGTCGTGGTCGCTGATCTGGTCGTGGAACTCCGCGTTGATGTGCACGCTGTCGTACGTGAAGTCGCAGCCGCGGCGGATCGACGGGCTGATCAGGATCTGGTCGAGAACCTGGCTGTTGCCCTGGTAGGTGTAGCTGTAGCGCTCGCTCTTCGGCAGCGACTTGACCGCCGACCAGAGTGCGCCGTCGCCTTCGAGGATCTTCGTGGTCTCGGAGAACTCGAAGTCGTTGATGTCGCCGAGCGCGATGACGTCCGCGTTCTTCTGGGTGTCGAGGATGTCCTTGACGAAGGCGTTGACGAGAGCCGCCTGCCGGTGCCGCTGGGTCTCCGAGCTGCGGGCCGGCGGCTGGTATTGGGAGGTCAGGCCCTGGTCGCCGCCCTTGGAGTTGAAGTGGTTGGCGATCACGAAGACCGTGCGGCCACGGAAGAGGAACTCGCCGGCCAGCGGCTTGCGGCTGTTCTTCCAGGCCTCGTCGGCGGGGGCGACTCGGCCGGGGGAGACCGTCAGGGCCGCCTTGCCGTGCACCCTGGTGACGCCGGTGGCCGTCGTGGCGTCGCCGCCCGCGCGGTCGGTGAAGGAGACCCGCTCCGGGTTGAAGAGGAACACCTGGCGTATGTTGCCGCCGGGCTCGCCGCCGTCGGCGTCGTCGGCGGGGTCGATGGCGCGCCAGTCGTAGCGCGGGCCGCCCGCCGCCACGATCGCGTCGATCAGCTTGCCCACCGTCCGGTCGGCCGCGACCACGCCGTCGTTGGTGGCGCCGTTGTTGTCCTGGATCTCCTCCAGGGACACGATGTCGGGCGACTTGAGGTTGTGGACGATCGCGTCGGCGTGCGCGGCGAACGTGTCGTCGGAGGGGTCGAGGTTCTCGACGTTGTAGGTGGCGACGGCGAGTTCGCCGTTGCGCTGCTCGCGGGTCGTCTCGCGCTTCAGGTCCGCGCTGTGCAGGGTGCCGAGTTCGCTCGCGACCAGGGTGTAGCCGCCGAACTGGTTGTAGTCCAGCGGGCCCGCGGTGGTGCCGGTGAGGCTGTCGCCGACGTTCGCCTTGGGGAAAGCGGCGGCCGAACCGAGGGACTGGATCTGGAGACGGCCGGTGTTCTGGGCGTCGTACGAGCTGTACACCGTGCCGCCGCGGCGGTTGCGGTTCTCCTGCGGCTTCACCGTGACCCACAGCTCGGTGTACGGGTCGGTGGCGCCGACCACGCGGGCGTCGGCGACCCGTACGTTCATGCCCTCCAGGGACTCGTAGTGGTCGAGGGCGTACTTCGAGGGCTGCAGCGGCAGGGCGTTGATCGAACCGTTCGCGGCGGGGTCGCCGGCGGGCGCGTAGGCGTCGGGGACCGACTCGGCGTCGAGGGCCGTCGCGGCCGGAACCGGGTTGCCGCTGGAGACGACCGTGAACGCCGGCCTGGTGATCTCGGTCAGCGCCTGGTTGCCCGAGGAGGTGCCGCCGGGGACGTACTCGGCGACCGTGCCGGTGACCTTGACCAGGTCGCCGACCGCGACGCCCTTGGGCGTCGAGCTGGTGAAGACGAAGACGCCCTCACTGGTGGCCGGGTCGGCGTCCGGGTCCGGGTCCTGGATCCAGAAACCGCGGGAGGAGCCGTAGGTGCGGATGCCCGTCACGACGCCGGAAACGTCCGTGACCTTCTGGCCGGCGTACGGGGACAGGCGGCTGCTGCCCTGGATGTCATGGATGCGGACCGAGTCCGCGTGGGCGGGCGAGGTGAGGACGACGGTGGACGCCGCGGAGCACACGGCGGCGACGGTGAGCGCGGCGAGGCGCGCGGACGGCTTGCTCGGCAACGGGATTCCCTCCGGGGACGTGCGGACGCCGGGACGAGGGTGGAGCTGGACGGTGGGAGCCGCGACCTGTGGGGCGGCGCGACGCGCGTAGAAGACCGGCGGGCGAAGGGCGGGCGTGGGGCGTCCCGGTGAACAGGTGTCCGCCGACTTCTACGCGCGTCAATCTCCAGCCTGGCCCGGCCACTTGTCAAGGTTTTGGCCATGTACGGCGGGCGACGGGGAGATGAAGCGGGCGGCATGGGGCCAAATCCGTCTAGGCTGAGCGGGCGAGTCGTACGAGGCGTCCCTAGGAGAAACAGCCGATGTCAGACAGCTCCCCCCTGCCGCCGGCGCGGCTGCACCCCGAAGCGGAGCTGGCGCGCGACGCCCTGTCCACGCCCCTGCTGTCCCGGGCCGCGCGGCTCGCCCGCTGGGCCGGGCCGGACACCCGCGTCGACGCCGGAGGCGGGCTGGTCGACGAGCAGCTGCCCGCGGCGGCCGAGGCGCTCGGGCTGAGCGGGGAGGACGGCGCGGCCTGCGCCAGCGAGGCCTGGCGGGTCGCGGTCGACACCGGGCTCGTCGAGATCGTCGACGAGGACGAGGGCACCGTCGCGGCGGGCGCGGACCTGGCGTTGCTCACCGGCGGGTCGCCGCAGGACGTGCTCGGGGTCTGGCTCGGCGCGCTGGAGACGGTGCTCGCCGACGCGAGCGTGCCCGACCTGGACGGGCTGACCGACGCCGTGCAGGACGGCGAGATCGACTTCTCCTCGCTCGACTGGGACCCGGAGGCGGAGGCCGCCTTCCTCGACGGGGTGCTCGGCAACCTGTACCTGATGACCGTCAACGGGGACGGGCCGGGGCACGCGCCGGTGCCCCTGCCGGCGCTGGCCGCGTCGGTGCTCGTGCCCAGCGACATGGCAGAGCCCACCAACGACGTCCTTCAGCAGGTGTCCGACGCGATGATGCGGCTGGACGAGCAGTTCCGGATGCTGGAGCCGGTCGGGCTCGTGGCGTACCAGCCGGTAGACGAGGCGCTGATGGCCGACGCCGAGGACGGCGCCGACGAGCCGTCGTCCGCGCCGGTCGACGACACCGACGTCTCCCGGTACGGGATGGTGCGGCTGACGCCGCTCGGGCTGTACGGCATGCGCGCACGGCTGCTGGAGGCCGGGTTCGAGGCGCCCGCGGTCGGGGACCTCGCGGACAAGGGCGCCGACGCGCTGCTCGACGGCACGGCGGCGTTCCCGCCGGCGGCGGCGCACGCCGAGACCGAGCAGTGGCTGGCGCGCCGCGAACCCCTGGCGGCGGCACGGGAACTGCTCGCGGCGGCACGCGGCTCGGACGCCGGTGCCCCACTGCGGCGGCTGCGCTGCCAGCAGGCGCTGTCGCTGGTCGGCGCGTCGGCCGAACCGGCCCTGCGCGAGGTCCTCGACGACGCCGAGCTGGGCGGGCTGGCCCGGGTGTGGCTGACCGAGCACGGTGCCGCCGACGTCCCGGCGCCGTCCGAGGCGATGGTGTTCTGGCTGACCATCGACACGCTGGCCGCGCAGCTGGCGGCCGAGGGGAACTCCGAGGAACTGCGCGCACTCGTCCAGGGGCTGGCGCAGCAGCACAGCGGGTTCTTCGCGGCGGTGTGGCGGGTGGATCATCCCGCGACCGCGGATGTGCTGGAGGCGATGGGACGGCTGCATCCGGACAAGCGGATCGCCAAGGAAGCGCGGAAGGCGGCGTTCAAGGCGCGGTCGCAGCACGGGGGTTGAGAAGGCGGCCCGTCGGCACGGGCCCGCTGAGGTGCGGTCGCACGTGCGGGTCCTGCAAGGGGGGCGACGCCCGCTGACCGGGGGCCGCTGAGGGGCGGTCGCCCCTACGCGTGTGGAGAGGGCTGCGGTGCCGTCCCGCCGACCCGGCGCCTTCGGCCAGGGACCCGGCCCAAGCGGCAGGTTTAGCGGTCGGGGTGACGCTTCCCTAGAAGCCCGCCGGACAGGTCCGGCCGGGTTCACGGAAGTGGCGCCGGTGCGGTCGCCCGGAGTTCAACCGCCGTTCAGACGTGGGCGGGACGGTGGCGCCGCACGAGGTCCGCCACCCTCCACGGCACACCCACCGTCACAGGAGACACCATGTCGCTCACCCGCAGGGACTTCGCCAGAACCTCCGCCATCACCGGTGCCGGTGTCGCACTGGCGGGCAGCGTCGGCGCCCTCGCCTCCGCCCCCAACGCCCTCGCGTCCGCCGATGTCGACAGCGCGGAGGCCGACGCGTCCGGCGGTGTCGGCTACGGACCGCTGATCCCCGACCCGGAGGGCATCCTCGCCCTGCCCGCCGGATTCACCTACCGCATCCTCACCCACAGCGGGAAGACCCGGCTGGAGTCCGGCGAGTTCACGCCGTCCAACCACGACGGAACAGCCGCCTTCGACGGTCCCCGCGGCACCACCCTCCTCGTCAACAACCATGAACTGAAGGGCCCGCGCGCCAACTGGAAGCACCCCGTGCCGCTCACCGAGGGCCTGGTCTACGACCCGGCCGCCTCGGGCGGCTGCACCGTCGTCGAGGTGCGCCCCGACGGCCGCGTCGCCGAATGGGTCGGCATAGCCGGCACCTCCACCAACTGCGCGGGCGGCCGCACCCCGTGGGACACCTGGCTGACCTGCGAGGAGAACTCCGACAAGGCCGGCGTCAACGGCATGACCAAGGACCACGGCTATGTCTTCGAGGTCGATCCGGCCGACCGGCGCGCCAACCTCGACCCCAAGCCCCTGAAGTTCTTCGGCCGTTACGACCACGAGGCCGTCGTCATCGACCCCAAACGCGGCCACGCCTACCTCACCGAGGACGCCGGCAACCCCAACGGCCTCCTCTACCGGTGGACCCCGCCGAAAAGTTTCACGTACGGGCCCCGCCGGTTCCGCACCCTCGCCGACGACGCGGGCGTCCTTCAGGCGCCCCGCTGCTACGACTCCGGCGGCCGCTTCGTCGACGACCTGTCCCGTGCCACCCGGATCGGCACGGTGTACGGCGTCGACTGGGTGGACGTCCCCGACCGCGACGCCCGCACCACGCCCGTGCGCAAGCAGTTCACCGACGGGCAGATCACCCGGGCCCGCAAGCTGGAGGGCATGTGGTGGGGTGACGGCGGCGCCTACGTCGTCTCCTCCTACGCCCGCGACGAGAGCCCCGAGCGGCACGACGGGCAGGTCTGGTTCTACGACCCGCGGCGCCGGACCCTCACCCTGAAGGTCCTGCTCGGCGTCAACCCCGACCCGCCCCAGGACGGCGCCCTGGACGGCCCCGACAACATCACCGTCTCCCCCTACGGCGGACTCGTCCTCGCCGAGGACGGCGAAGGCGTGCAGCACCTGTTCGGCGCCACCGACAGCGGCCGGACCTACCCCATCGCCCGCAACGAGGTGAACGTCGGCACCGAGGAGGAGCCCGAGTACAGCGAGTTCGCCGGGGTCACCTTCTCGCCCGACGGCAAGACGCTGTTCGCCAACATCCAGTCGCCCGGAATCCTGCTCGCCATCACCGGCCCCTGGAAGCGTCAGAAGCGGTAGTCACCCACAGCGCGCCGTCCCGGAGCAGCTCGTCCCTCAGGCCTGTCGCTACGATGCGGGCAGAGGCCCCGGTTCGCGAGGAGGCGCTGGATGGCGCAGGTCAGGCCCATGCGCGCGGACGCCCGCCGGAACCACGAGCGGTTGCTGAAGGCGGCGGTGTCGGCCTTCGCCGAGCACGGGGATGGGGCGTCCCTCGACGACATCGCCAAGCGGGCCGGGGTCGGCTCCGGCACGCTCTACCGGCACTTTCCCACGCGCCGGGCGCTGCTGGAGGCCGCGTACCTCGACCGGATCGAGGCGATCGCGGCGCGGGCCGACGCACTCGCCGCGCGTCTGCCGCCGGGTGAGGCGCTGGTGGAATGGCTGAACGAACTCGGCACCGGGATGATCCGCATCCGCGGACTGAAGGCACTCCTGGGCCTGGCCGTCACGGACGGCGGCGCCCCGGCCGTCACGGACGGCGCCCCGGCGGTGCGCACGGCGTGCGGCGACTGCCTGAGGACCGCGGCGACGCGGCTGGTGGAGGCGGCGCAACGGGAGGGGACGCTGCGGCGGGACGTGGACGCGGTCGACGTCCTACGACTGGCGCACGGATTGGCGACGGCGGCTGAACCGGCGGACGGCGACGCCCAGCGGATCCGCCGCTATCTGGCTTTGCTGATGGAGGGACTGCGGGCGGGGGGGTGAGGGGGACGGAACAGGCTGCGAGGTGAACGGGCTGCCCGGGAGGACGGGCCGCCGGGGCTGGCGAGGGCCTTTGCAGCCTTCGGTCCCTAGGGGGCTGGTGGATCCGGGGCCTCCGGGGCCGGTGGTCCGGGGGCTGCGTTGAACGCCGGGCGCCCCCGCCTCGGGGCGCCCTCGGAGTCGTTCGCGGTGCTACAGCGCCTGGGCCGCCGGCTTCACCATCCCCCGTACCGTCCGGGACTTCACGAAGTCGCCCATCGCCGTCATCTCCCACTCGCCGGAGAACTGCCGGATGAGCTTGGCCATCATCACGCCGGTCTGCGCCTCGGCGCTGGTGAGGTCGAAGCGGACCAGTTCCTCGCCGGTCGTGCCGTCCAGGAGACGGCAGTACGCCTTGGCGACCTCCGTGAACTTCTGGCCCGAGAAGGAGTTGACCGTGAAGACCAGACCCGTGACGTCCTGGGGGAGGCGGCCCAGGTCGACCGTGATCACCTCGTCGTCTCCGCCGCCCTCGCCCGTGAGGTTGTCACCGGAGTGCTGGATCGCGCCGCCCACGATCTGGAGCTTGCCGAAGTAGCAGCTGTCGATGTGGTTGCGCTGCGGGCCGTACGCGATGACCGAGGCGTCCAGGTCGATGTCCTTGCCGCGGTACGCCGGCTCCCAGCCGAGGCCCATCTTGACCTGGGAGAGCAGGGGACGGCCGCCCTTGATGAGGGAGACGGTCTGGTTCTTCTGGAGGCTGACCCGGCCCTTGTCGAGGTTGATCTTGCCGGTGCCGGGCGCGGCGGCGGGCGGAGCCGGGGGAGCGGCGGGCGCCTGAGGTGCCGGCGGAGTGTGCAGCGGCGGGGCCGGCGGAGCCACCGGCGGCTGCATGGTCGCCGGGGGCGGGGTGACGGGCTGGGCCGGGGCGGCCGGTTCCTCCACCGTCACGCCGAAGTCGGTGGCGATGCCCGCCAGGCCGTTGGCGTACCCCTGGCCGACCGCGCGGGCCTTCCACTGGCCGTTGCGCAGGTAGATCTCGACGATCACCAGGGCCGTCTCGGTGCCGAGCTGCGGCGGCGTGAACGTGGCCAGGACGCTGTTGTCGTCCGCGTCGCGGATCGTGGCCGTCGGTTCGATGCCCTGGAAGGTCTGGCCCGCGGCGTCCGGGCTCGCGGTGACGACGATCTTCTCGATGCCCGGGGGGAGGGCGGTCGTGTCCACGGTGATCGCATCGGGTGCGGTGCCGCCGCCGGAGCGGTAGGTCACGCCGGGGCCGGAGGGCTGGTTGTAGAAGATGAAGTCGTCGTCGGAGCGCACCTTGCCGTCGGCGGTGAGCAGCAGGCCCGATACGTCGAGCCGCACGGGGGCGGCGACGTCCACCGTCACGCGCGCGGCGGAGAGAGGGATGTTCGAGCCGGGGGTCATAGCTGTCATGCCGGGAGAACGATCGGCCCCGCTTTGCCGTTCCCTTACCGGAGCCCGGTCGGCTCAGCGCCTGCTGCGGGGGTGGTTCCGGGCGGTTCGCTCGTTTCCGCGTTTGTGGTTGCCGGCCCACCGGGCCATGACGAGCTGGGGGTCACAGGCGGCGGCCTCGGCGAGGAACTGCGCGTCGCGGGGGCCGTGCAGGGTGGTCCCGGGGCGGCCGTGGTGGGTGATGCGGACGGTTCCGTTCGTGTGCTCTTCGTAGGTGAAGCCTTGTGGGTGCGGCATGCCGGGGATCGTACGGGCCGGGACGGCGGCGCCCCCACCGGGTTTCCCCCGCCGCCCGGCCCGTGAAGACGGTCGCGTTCCGTTCCGTCCTGCGGGGCGTGTGCCTACGGCACGACCACGATCTTCCTCCCCACGCCCGCGGCGAACTGCTCCAGCGCCTGCGGGTACCGCTCCAGCGGCACCCGGTCGCTGATGAACACCTCGGGGTCCAGCACCCCGTTCGCGAACAGCTCCGCCGCCCGCTCGAAGCTGTGCAGGACCGCCATCGAGCCGGTGATGGTGATCTCCTGGTTGTAGATGCGGTACGGGTCGATCGTGACCCGGGTCGCGTAGTCGGCCACCCCGAACTGCAGGAACGTGCCCGCCTTGGCCACCCTGTCCAGGCCGTCCTGGATCGCGGCCGCGTTGCCCGTCGCGTCGACCACCACGTCCCAGCCCTGCGGCCTGTCTAGCTCGTCCGCGTGCGCGGCCGAGGCCGACACCCCGAGCCGCCGTGCCGTCTCCAGGCGGGCCGGGTTCACGTCGACCACGTCCACGCTCGCCGCCCCGGTCCGCTTGGCGAGCTCCAGCATCATCAGACCCATCGTGCCCGAGCCGTAGATCAGGACGTGGGCGCCGAGGCGCGAGCGGAGGACGTCGTAGCCGCGCACCGCGCACGACAGCGGCTCCACCAGCGCCGCGTCCTCGGTGCGGACGTGCTCCGGCAGTTTCACGCAGTTCGCCACCGGCGCGACCGCGTACCGGGCCGCCCCGCCCGCCGTCGTCACGCCGATCGCCGCCCAGCGCTCGCAGAGGTTGTTGTGGCCCGTACGGCAGTAGCGGCACTCGTGGCAGTACAGGGAGGGGTCGACGGCCACCCGGTCGCCGGCCGACAGTTCCGTGACCTGGGTGCCCACCGCGACGATCTCGCCCGCGAACTCGTGCCCGGGCACGATCGGCAGCTTCGGCGCGAACTCGCCCTGGAGGATGTGGAGGTCCGTGCCGCACAGTCCGCACGCCGCGACCTCGACGACGACCTCGCGCGGTCCTGGCGTCGGGTCCGGGACCTCGGCGACGACGGCCCGGCCCACGGACTCGATGACGGCGGCCTTCATTTGACGGCTCCCAACGACAGGCCCTGGACCAGCTTGTCCTGGGCGGCGAACCCCGCGGCGAGCACCGGCAGGGAGATGACGAGCGACGCGGCGCACACCTTCGCCAGGAACAGGCCCTGGCTGGTGATGAAGCCGGTCAGGAAGACGGGGGCGGTCTCGGCGACCACGCCCGTGAGCACCCGGGCGAAGAGGAGCTCGTTCCAGCTGAAGATGAAGCAGATCAGGGCGGTGGCGGCGATGCCGGGCAGGGCGATGGGCGCCACCACCCGCCACAGGACCGTCGGCAGCCTCGCGCCGTCGATCTGCGCCGCCTCGATGATCGCGGCCGGCACCTCGGAGAGGAAGGACTGCATCATCCACACCGCGATCGGCAGGTTCATGGCCGTGTAGAGGACGACCAGCGCCCAGATGTTGTCGAGCAGGCCGGTGTTCTTCGCGAACAGGTAGATCGGCAACAGGCCCGCCACCAGCGGCAGCATCTTGGTCGACAGGAAGAAGAACAGGACGTCGGTCCACTTCTTCACCGGCCGGATGGACAGCGCGTACGCGGCGGGCAGCGCGAGGCACAGCGTCAGCAGCGTGGAGACCACCGAGGCCGTCGTCGAGTTGATCAGGGCGGGCCAGGGGCTGGCGCCGCCGCCCGCGCCGAAGAACGCGCGGTAGCTGTCCAGGGTGAGCGAGGCGGCGAGGGAGGGCGGGTTGGTCGCCGCGTCCGCCTCGGAGTGGAAGGACGTCAGGACCATCCAGAGGATGGGCAGCACGAACAGCAGGCCGGCGAGCCACGCGGCGACTCCCAGGGCCGCGCCCTGGAAACGGCCGCGGGACCCTGCCCGCCGTGGGGCGGCGGTGCCGGCGGCGGTGGTGGTGACGGTGGTCATCAGCGGGACACCTCCGCACGGAACAGGGACGACACGACGCGCAGGGCGAAGGTCGCGAGGATCAGCGAGCCGATGACGACGATGACGCCGGCCGCGGAGGCGAGGCCGTTCTCGTGCGCCTGGTAGAAGGTCTGGTAGATGGTGTACGGCAGGTTCGCGGTGCCCAGGCCGCCGGAGGTGATGGTGTACACCGCGTCGAAGTTCTGCACGATGTAGATCGAGCCGAGCAGCACGCTCAGTTCGAGGTAGCGGCGCAGGTGCGGCAGGGTGATGTGGAGGAACACCTGCCGGTCGTTGGCGCCGTCCATCCGGGCCGCCTCGACCAGTTCCGGGTCGCGGCTCTGCAGTCCGGCGAGCAGGATCAGCGTCATGAACGGGGTCCACTGCCAGATCAGTGAGGCCTCGACCGCCACCAGCGGCATCTCGGAGATCCAGTCCGGCTGGACCGCGCCGTCCCCGCCGATCCAGTGCAGGATGCCGTTGAACAAGCCGTACTCGGGGTTGAACAGCACGTGCTTCCACAGCAGCGCGGCCGCGATCGGCACCAGCAGGAACGGGGCGATGAGCATGGTGCGCACGGCGGCCCGGCCCCTGAACCTCCGGTCCAGCAGCAGCGCCAGCACCAGCCCGAGCAGCAGGCTGACGAGCACCACGGTGGCGGTGAGCAGGACGGTCGTGCCCACGGACTTGCGCAGCTCGGGCGTGCTCAGCACCTCGGAGTAGTTGGCGAGGCCGGCGAAGCGGCGGTCGTCCGGGTAGAGCGCGTTCCAGTCGAAGAACGAGATCACCAGCGTGGCCACGAAGGGCAGCTGCGTCACGACGATCATGAAGATCAGCGCGGGCAGCAGCGGGGCCCGGGTGGCCCACGCGCGCATACGGTTCGGCCGCCGGGCCGCCGGCCGCGCGGGGGCGGCGGCGACCCGGGTGGGGGGAGTGGTGACGGTCATGATCCCTGGTACTTCTTTCCGACGGCTTCGGCGAGCTCCTGCGACTTCTTCAGTGCGCTGTCCACGGACTGCCGGCCGGCGATGGCGGAGCTGATCTCCTGGGAGACCTTGGTGCCCAGGTCGGTGAACTCGGGGATGCCGACGAACTGGATGCCGGGCGCGGGCCGGGGCTGCACGCCCGGGTCCTCGGGCTTGGCGTTCGCGATGGCGTCCCGGGTGACGTCCGCGAACGCGGCCGCCTCCTTGCGGTACTGCGGGAGGTCGTAGGTCGACGCCCGCTTGCCCGCCGGCACGTTGGCCCAGCCGATCTTCTCGCCGACGAGCTTCTCGTAGTCCTTGCCGGACGCCCACGAGATGAACTTCCAGGCGTCGTCGGCGTTCTTGGACGCCTTCTGGATGCCCCACGCCCAGGTGTAGAGCCAGCCCGAGCTCTCGGTCTTCTCCACCGGTGCCGGGACATAGCCGATCTTGCCCTTGACCGGGGAGCCGGAGGCCTCCAGGGAACCGGCGCCGGCCGTGGCGTCGTACCACATGGCCGTCTTGCCCTGGGTCATGTTGTTCAGGCACTCGGCGTAGCCGGACTGGGCGGCGCCCGCCTCACCGTGCTCGCGGACCAGGTCGACGTAGAACTTCGTGGCCTCCTTGAACTCCGTGGAGTCCAGCCGCGCCTGCCAGTCCTTGTCGAACCAGGTGCCGCCGAAGGTGTTGACGACCGTGGTCAGCGGCGCCATGACCTCGCCCCAGCCGGGCAGGCCGCGCAGGCAGATGCCCTTCATCCCGGGCTCGGCCCCGTCCACCTTCGCGGCGAGGTCGGCGACCTGTTTCCAGGTGGGCTTGTCGGGCATGGTCAGGCCCTCCTTCTCCAGGACGTCCTTGCGGTACATCAGGAAGGAGGACTCGCCGTAGAAGGGCTCGCCGTAGAGCTTGCCGTCCTCCGCGGTGAGGGCCTGCGTCATCGGGGTGAGGACGTCGTCCTGGTCGAAGGCCTTGTCGCTCTTGACGTACGAGTCCAGGGAGTGCAGCCAGCCGTTCTTGGCGTAGATCGGGATCTCGTAGTTGCTGAGGGTGGCGACGTCGTACTGCCCGGCCTGGTTGGCGAAGTCCTGGCTGATCTTGTCCCGGACGTCGTTCTCGGGCAGGACGGTGAAGTTCACCTTGATCCCGGTGTCCTTGGTGAAGTGGTCGGCTGTGAGCTTTTGCAACTCGACCATCTGCGGGTTGTTCACCATCAGGACGTTGATGGACCGGCCGCCGGAGGATGTGGACCCGCCGGCGCCGGAACAGGCGGCGAGGGGAGCGATCAGCGTCCCTGCGGCAGCCACGGCGAGGAAGGTGCGTGGCACGCGTCGGCTCTGGGTTCGCATGCGGTACTCCTGGACAATTAGGTGCAAAGGGGACTGTTACGGGACGGGGGTGCCCTGCGGAGGTGTCGGGCGGCTCTTCGGGTGCGGTGCGTGACGGCCGGACCGGTCCTCAGACGCGGATGACCTGTGGCCCCAGCAGGGAGTAGCGGTGGGCTTCCGTGGCGGGGAGCAGGGTGCTCGTGACGATCGCCTCCAGCGCGCCCACCTCGGCGAAGCGGCAGAAGCTGACCGCCCCGAACTTGGTGTGGACGCCCGCGAACACCGTGCGCCGCGCGGACCTGATCGCCTGCGACTTCACCTCGCTGACGGCCGGGTCCGGGGTGGTGAGGCCGTGGTCGCGGGAGATGCCGTTGGCGCCGATGAACGCCAGGTCGATGACGAAGCCGGCGAGCATCTTCGTCGTCCAGTGGTCGACGGTGGCCAGGGTTCCGGAGCGGACCCGGCCGCCGAGCAGCAGGACGGTGGTGTTCTCGGCCTCGGTGAGCGCGCCCGCGACCGGCAGGGACGCGGTGACCACGGTCAGCGTCCGGTCCCGGGGGAGGGCCTCGGCGATGAGCTGCGGGGTGAAGCCCTCGTCGACGAAGACCGTCTCGGCGTCCCCGAGCAAGTCGGCCGCGGCGGCCGCGATCCGGCGCTTCTCGGGGACGTGGCTGGTGGCGCGGAAGGCGAGTGTCGTCTCGAAGCCGGCGCTCTCCACGGGGTAGGCGCCGCCGTGGGTGCGGCGGAGCAGGCCGTGGTCCTCCAGGACGCGCAGGTCCCGCCGTACGGTCTCCTTGGCCACGCCCAGTTCGGCCGCGAGCGTGGTGACGTCGACCGAGCCGGTGGCGCGTGCCACCCGCACGATCTCCCGCTGGCGTTCCTCGGCGGTCCACGCCGTCTTCGCCGTCGTCATCGCCGTCACCCGCTTCCGTGCTGTGCTCCTGCCTCGTGCCCCTCCGGCGCGGTCGGGCCGGAGGTGCCCGTTCGGGCCCGGTGGAGCCCTTGGGGGAAGTTCTACAGCGGCAATTCGGGACTGAACAGGCCTGTTACGGATCCGATGCTGCCCGTTTCTGCCCGTTCGACGCGGGGCGTGACCGGCTCGGACCTGCGTCGCTGCGGGTCAGGACGTGAGAGCGGGCAGCGCTCATGCCCGAATGCGGAAGCGGGCGGGCCCGTTCGGTGCCCGCCCGCTTCCGCGCACGTCTGTTTTCCGCCTCGTCGGCCGGATCGGTATGGCCGGATCAGGGCGTCCGGATCCGTACGGCCGGACCAGCGCGGCTTGATCAGTCAGGCTGGATCGGTCCGGCCGGATCGGCGCGTCCGATCAGTACGGCCAGATCGGCGGGTCCGTCACGAAGTGGCCGCCCAGACAGGCGTGCGCCTCGTTCTCCGGGTCCAGCTCGCCCTGTTCGGCGATGAGCTTCTCCGCGTACGGCTCGGAGTCGTCCTGGGGCTCGTAGCCGAGCGCCCGGGCGGTGGACAGGTCCCACCACAGCCGGGTGTTGGCGGAGGAGCCGTAGACGACGGTGTGGCCGACGTGCTCGGCGGTCAGGGCCGCGTGCAGGAGGCGGGCGCCGTCGGCGGGGCTCATCCACACCGAGAGCATGCGCACGCTGGTCGGCTCGGGGAAGCAGGAGCCGATGCGCACCGAGACGGTCTCCAGGCCGTGCTTGTCCCAGTAGAACTGGGCGAGGTCCTCGCCGAAGGACTTGGACAGGCCGTAGAAGGTGTCCGGGCGGCGCGGTGTGTCGATGGGGATCAGCGGGTCGTCGCCCTGAGGGCGGGGCGTGTAGCCGACGGCGTGGTTGGAGGAGGCGAAGACGACGCGCTCGACGCCCTCCTCGCGGGCCGCCTCGTACACGTGGTACGTGCCCTCGATGTTCGCCTTGAGGATCTTTTCGAAGGGGGCTTCCAGGGAGATGCCCGCGAGATGGATGATCGCGTCGACGCCCCGCACGGCCTCGCGTACGGCCTCCTTGTCGGCGAGGTCGGCGACGATCGCGTCCGGCTCGCCCTCGATCGGGCGCAGGTCCAGCAGGCGCAGGTCGTAGCCGTAGTCCGGGAGCAGGCCCCGCATCAGGGTGCCGAGCCCGCCGGCGGCGCCGGTGAGCAGAACGGTGCGGGGAGCGGGCATCCTCGGGTCTCCTTGAATCGGCACGTGCACGTCCACGCACGGCATTCATATGCGTGGACACGCTAAGGAGCGGCGGTGTGACCCGTCAAGTGTGCCGTGTGCGGGGTGAATCCGCTGGTGTGTCGCGCGTTGGCGCGCTTGACCGGCCTCCCCGCGGGCCTCTAGCGTGAGAGCGTTCAGAAATGTAGACACAGATCATGAATATGGAACCGCATATGGAACCGGGAGAGCCCGTGACGTCAGCCCCGCTCGCCGCTCGACTCCGTATCCCCAGCGGCCCGCTGTTCTTCCCGGTCACCGCCTACGGCCCCGACGGCTCCGTCGACCTGGCCACCTACCGCACGCACGTGCGCGGCGGCGTCGAGGCCGGGGCCGCCGCCGTGTTCGCCTGCTGCGGCACCGGGGAGTTCCACGCGCTCGCCCCCGAGGAGTTCGAGGTGTGCGTCCGGGCGGCCGTCGAGGCGGCCGAGGGGCGTGTCCCGGTCGTCGCGGGCGCCGGGTACGGCACCGCGCTCGCCGTCCGGTACGCCCGGCTCGCCGAGGCGGCCGGTGCGGAAGGGCTCCTCGCCATGCCGCCCTACCTCGTCCAGGCCGCCCAGGAAGGGCTGCTGCGGCACTACCGCGAGGTGGCCGCCGCGACCTCGCTGCCCGTCGTCGTCTACCAGCGCGACAACGCCGTGTTCACCCCGGAGACCGTCGTCGAGCTGGCCCGCACCGAGGGGATCATCGGCTTCAAGGACGGGCTCGGCGACCTCGACCTCATGCAGCGGATCGTCAGCGCCGTGCGCACCGAGGTCCCGGGCGACTTCCTCTACTTCAACGGGCTGCCCACCGCGGAGCAGACCCAGCTCGCCTACCGGGGCATCGGCATCACGCTCTACTCGTCCGCCGTGTTCTGCTTCGCCCCGGAGATCGCCGTCGCCTTCTACGAGGCGCTGGGCGCCGGTGACACGGCCACCGTCCAGCGCCTCCTGGACGGCTTCTACCGGCCCTTCGTCGAGCTGCGCGCCCAGGGCCGCGGGTACGCCGTCTCCCTGGTGAAGGCGGGGGTACGGCTGCGCGGACTCGACGTGGGCGAGGTGCGGCCCCCGCTGCACGAGCCGGCCGAGGATCATGTCAAGCAGCTCGCTCAGGTGATCGAGCGTGGGTACGCGCTGCTCGAGGAGGACATGTGAAGGCGTCGGCATTCGTCTACCCCTGGGACGTCAACGGGGACCCGGAGGCCCCCGCCCGGATCGCCCGGCTCGGCGTGGCACAGGTGACACTCGCCGCCGCCTACCACTCCACGCGCGCGCTCACGCCCCGTCACCCGCGCCACCGCGTCGTCACCGCCGAGCACGCCGCCGTGCTGTACCCGGCCGGCGACCGCTGGAAGGACCGGGAGCTGCGCCCGTACCCGGCCGGGGACTGGGCGCCAGGGGACGCCTTCGGCGAGGCGGCCGGCGCGCTCGCGGACGCCGGTCTGGAGGTGCACACCTGGGTCGTCCTCGCGCACAACTCCCGGCTGGGCGCCGAGCACCCGGACACCTCGGTCGTCAACGCCTACGGCGACCGCTACCCGTGGGCGCCGTGCATCGCGCAGTCCGCCACGCGCGCGTACCTCGTCGACCTGGCCGCCGAGGCGGCGGTACGGCCCGGCGCGCGCGGCACCGAACTGGAGTCCCTCGGCTGGTACGGCCTGCAGCACCTGCACGCCCACGACAAGACCGGCGGGGTCGGCCTCGGGGACGCCGGGCAGTACCTGATGGCGCTGTGCTTCTGCCCGGCCTGCCGGGAGGGGTACGGGCGGCACGGCCTGGACGCCGGCCGACTGGCCGCCGAGGTGCGGGCCGCGCTGGAGCCGGTGTGGCGGGGCGCTCCCTCGGACGGGGGCTGGACGGGCGTCGAGAAACTCCTCGGCGCCGCCACGGCCGCGGCCACGCGCGCGTGGCGCGACGAGACCGCCCGCTCCCTCCAGGAGGCGGCGGTCACGGCGGTGCGCGCGGCAGCCCCGGAGGGCTTCCAGGTGCTGCTGCACGCGGACCCGGTGTCGTACCACTGCGGAGCCAACGCCGGCGTCGACCCCGGGCACATCCTGTCCGTCGCGGACGGTGTGGTCGTCCCCTGCGCGGGCGGTACGCGGCTGCTGACGCCGTTCGTGGAGCGGGGCCGCGCGGGCGCCGTCGTCGCGGCCAACTTCACCGTCGTCTCCGGGATGGGCGGCAGCCCGGACACGCTGGCCTCGGACGCGGCACACGCGCGTGCGCTCGGGGCGACGGAACTGCGGCTGTATCACGCCGGGTTGGCGTCGGACGGCGACCTGGAGGCGGTGCGCTCGGCGCTCGCCGGGCTCTGAAACAGCCGGGCGGCGGTCGCCAGCAGGGCCCCGCCCACGGCCACCAGCACCAACCGGTGACCGACCGGTCCCACGAGCGCCGCGCCCAGGGCGAGCCCGACCACGTTCGGCGTGAACACCAGGGTGTTGGCGGTGGCGGTGACCCGGCCCAGCAGGGGTCCCGGGGTTTCGCGCTGCACGGCGGTGAGCGTGGCGATCAGCACGGCCGGCAGGCCCGCGCCGATCGCCACGCCCGACGCCAGGGCCACCGGATCGGACGGCACCGCCCGCACCGCCACGGCCCCGGCCGTCAGCGCGATCCCGCACGCCGCGAACCGCCGCGCCCCGAGGCGGCGCAGGCCGGGCCCGGACAGCAGCCCGACCGCCACCGAGCCCGCGCCCTGCGCGGCGTACAGCACACCCGCGTACGCGGGGGAGTGGCCGAGGGCGTCGACGACGGCGTAGGTCAGCGCCCCGCTCAGGCCCGCGCAGAGCATCGTGGCGCCGCCGGCCAGCACCAGCGGGCGCAGCGCGGAGTGCGACCACAGCCGGCGGGCGCCCTCGGCCGTCTGGTGCCGGCGGCTTCCGGCGGGCGGGCCGGGCTTGTCCTCCCGCACGCGCAGGCACGCGTACAGCGCGGTGGCGAGGACGAACGTGACCGCGTCCAGCAGGGCCACGCCGGGCCCGCCGTACGCCGCGTAGACGCCCGCGCCCGCCAGCGGGGCCAGCAGCTTCATGCCCTCGGTGGCGGTCATCCGCAGCCCGTTGAAGTCGCCGAGCAGGGACCTGTCCACGGCGGTGGCGACCAGCGCCGACTCGGCCGCGTCGTGCACGACGCCCGCCGCGCCGTACACGAACAGCACCGCGTACAGCAGCCACACGCCGTCCGGGGAGTCCACGGTGAAGAGGGTGAGCAGGAGCGCGGCCAGGAGCAGGTTGACGCCGATCAGCAGCGGCTTGCGGCGGGTACGGTCGGCGATCGTGCCCAGCATCGGGCCCGCCAGGGTCGGCGCCCACATCGCCAGCAGGCACAGCGCGGCCAGGCCGTCCGAGCCGGTGAGGTCCTTGACCCACACACCGGACGCCAGCCACAGCGCGGACGTGCCGAAGCCGGAGACCACCACACCGGACAGGTACAGCCCCGCGTCGCGGTCCCGCAGGACGCGCACGACGGTCCGCGGCGTCCTCGCTTTGATCTCTTTCGCTCTGTTCCTTGTCATGCCTGGTCATCGTGGGGCTAAGGACAGGTGGTGGGGATCGGGCAGGTGCCCTATCAACGGCTGAGAGCGATGCCCGGGCGATGAGTCTGGCCCTCCGCGCCGGTCCACCTCCCAGGACGCACAACCCTGAGGAGCCCAGGATGACCGACACGACACCGACCCTCGACCTCGGGCCGCAGACCGCGCTCGTGGCGCGCCTCGCCGAGCGCGTCACCGACGAGCAGCTGGCGGACCCGACGCCCTGTCCGCGGTACGCGGTGCGCCATCTGCTCGGTCACCTGGCCGGGCTGGCCGTCGCCTTCCGCGACGCCGGGCGCAAGGACCTGGGGGTCACGACCGACACCAGCCCGGACGCCGCCGTCCCGGACATCGCGCCCGGGTGGCGTGCGCAGCTGCCCAAGGTGCTCGACGAACTGGCCGAGGCCTGGCGGGACCCGGCTGCCTGGACGGGGACGACCCGCGCCGGAGGCGTGGATCTGCCCGGTGAGGTCGCGGGCCTCGTCGTGACCGACGAGCTGGTGATCCACGGCTGGGACCTGGCCCGCGCGACCGGCCAGTCCTACGAGCCCGACCCCGCGGCCCTCCGAACGTGCCACGCCTTCCTCACCGAGGCCGCCGCCGACCCCGGCCGGGGCGGCGGCATCTTCGGGCCCGTCGTCCCCGTCGACCCGTCCGCCCCCCTGCTGGACCGCGCGATCGGCCTGAGCGGGCGGGACCCGGGCTGGACGCGGCGGCGATAGGGGCGGGACCCGGGCTGGACGAGGCGGCCACAGCGGCGGACGGTCGGTGCGACATCCGCCGCTGTCGGGTCGGCGCGTCGGCGGCGGGCCCTGACCCTCGCGGAGTTGCAGCGGCACACCGATTCCGCCCGGCTCACCGCCGTCTGGCGCGCGCCGCTGCCCGACCGCGCCCCGCTCGCCCGGCGGCGCATCGCGAAGGCGAACAGCTCCAGCACACGCCCGAGGGTGTCGGCGCCGTCGCCTCCCGAGGGCCGCACGCCCAACTTCCTTTGTCAGAAGCATTGACGAAACACAGGGGCGCTCCTACGGTCATCGCGTCGTACTTCGTACGTCATATATGAGACGCGATACGCAAGATCAGATACGCGAGATCCGGCATACCGCGATCGACCTGCTGATGTGATCGACGAGATCCGAGAGGCGCGCATGACCTCTGTGCCCACGCCGATCCCCTCCCGCACGCAGTTCGTGCTGGAGGAGATCAAACGCCGTATCCTGACCGGTCAGTTGACGCCCGGTCAGGCCCTGGTCGAGACCGAGCTCGCCGCACGGTTCGGGGTGTCCAAGACCCCGGTGCGCGAGGCGCTCAAGACCCTGGCCGGCACCGGACTGGTGGTGATGAGCCAGTACAAGGGCGTCACGGTGCGCATGGTCGACGCGGACATGGCGCGCGAGGTCTACGATGTGCGGCTGCTGCTGGAGCCTGAGGCGCTGAAGCGCGCGGTGCGGCGCGGGGCGTCCCTCGACGCCGCCCGTGCAGCGCTGACCAGGGCGGACATGGCCACCGACACCGCCGAACGCTCCCTGGCCAACCGCGAGTTCCACCGCGCCCTGTACCTGCCGTGCGGCAATCCGCTGCTCGGCCGGATGCTCGACGAGGTCCGCGACCAGGCCGCACTGGTCTCCGCGGTCGCCTGGGCCGCCGACCCGTCCTGGGAACGGGAGGCGAACGAGCACCGGGAGATCCTGCGGCTCGCCCTCGACGGGGACGCGGACGGCGCGGCGCGCGCCCTCCACGCCCACATCGCGTCGTTCGTCGAGCGGGCCTTCCCCTCCGTGGAGGACGGGGCCCAGGGGGAGGACGGTCAGGCATGACAGCGACGTTCGAGACCCAGCGGGCGGCCCTGGCCGACGTGGTGGCGATCCCGGTGACCCCGTTCGCCGAGGACGGCTCCGTCGAGCGGGACACCTACCGGGCCCTGCTGCGTCGTCTGCTCGACGGTGGCATCACGACCCTCACCCCCAACGGCAACACGGGCGAGTTCTACGCCCTCACCCCCGAAGAGCGCCGCCTGGTCACCGAATTGACGGTCGACGAGGCCGGGGACCGCTCGACGATCCTCGTCGGGATCGGGCACGACGTGCCCACCGCCATCGCCTCCGCCCGCCACGCCCGCGACCTCGGCGCGCAGATGGTGATGGTCCACCAGCCCGTCCACCCCTACGTCTCGCAGGCCGGCTGGGTCGACTACCACCGCGCCGTCGCCGAGGCCGTCCCCGAGCTCGGGGTCGTCCCGTACATCCGCAACGCGCAGCTCACCGGCGCCCGCCTCGCCGAACTCGCCGACGCCTGCCCGAACGTCATCGGCGTGAAGTACGCCGTGCCGGACGCCGCGAGGTTCGCCGCGTTCGCACGCGACGCGGGGCTGGACCGCTTCGTGTGGGTCGCCGGGCTCGCCGAGCCGTACGCCCCCTCCTACTTCTCCGCCGGCGCCACCGGCTTCACCTCCGGCCTGGTGAACGTCGCCCCGGCCGTCTCGCTGAACATGATCGAGGCGCTGCGCTGCGGCGACTACCCGGCCGCCATGAAGGTCTGGGAGCAGATCCGCCGCTTCGAGGAGCTGCGCGCCGCCAACGGCTCCGCCAACAACGTCACGGTCGTCAAAGAGGCCCTCGCCTCGCTCGGGCTGTGCCGCCGCGAGGTCCGCCCCCCGAGCAAGCCGCTGCCCGAGACCGAACGGGCCGAGGTCGCCGCCATCGCCGCCGGGTGGTCGATATGAACGCGCCGAGGAAGCGCCCCGAAGAGCTCAGAAGCCACCAGTGGTACGGGACCGAGGGCCTGCGGTCCTTCAGCCACCGCGCCCGGACCCGCCAGCTCGGCTACCTGCCCGAGGAGCACCTGGGCAAGCCGGTCATCGCGGTCCTCAACACCTGGTCCGACATCAACCCCTGCCACGTGCACCTGCGCGACCGCGCCCAGGCCGTGAAGCGGGGCGTGTGGCAGGCGGGCGGCTTCCCCCTGGAGTTCCCGGTCTCCACCCTCTCCGAGACCTTCCAGAAGCCGACCCCGATGCTCTACCGCAACCTGCTCGCGATGGAGACCGAGGAGCTGCTGCGGTCGTACCCGGTCGACGGGGCCGTGCTGATGGGCGGCTGCGACAAGTCCACGCCCGCGCTGCTCATGGGCGCCGCGTCCGTGGACCTGCCGGCCGTGTTCGTCCCGGCCGGTCCCATGCTGCCGGGCCACTGGCGCAACGAGGTCCTCGGCTCCGGCACCGACATGTGGAAGTACTGGGACGACAAGCGTGCCGGCCTCATCGGCGACTGCGAGATGCAGGAACTGGAGAACGGCCTGGCCCGCTCGCCCGGCCACTGCATGACGATGGGCACGGCCTCCACGCTCACCGCCGCTGCCGAGGCGCTCGGCGTGACCGTGCCGGGTGCCTCCAGCATCCCGGCCGTCGACTCCGGGCACGACCGGATGGCCGCCAAGGCCGGCATGACCATCGTCGACCTGGTCCACAAGGGCCGGAAGCTGACCGACGTCCTCACGGCCGAGGCCTTCGAGGACGCGGTCACCACCGTCCTCGGCCTCGGCGGCTCCACCAACGCCGTGATCCACCTGATCGCCATGGCCGGCCGTGCGGGCGTCAAACTCACGCTCGACGACTTCGACCGCATCGCCCGGACCGTCCCGGTGCTCGCCAACGTGAGGCCCGGCGGACGGACGTACCTGATGGAGGACTTCCACTTCGCGGGCGGCCTGCCCGGGTTCCTCTCCCGGATCCCGGACCTGCTGCACCTGGAGCGGCCCACCGTCTCGTACGACACGATGCGCGAGCAGCTCGCCGGCGCGCAGGTGCACCACGACGACGTGATCCGGCCCCGGGACAACCCGGTCGCGCGCGAGGGCGGGGTCGCGGTGCTGCGCGGCAACCTCTGCCCGGACGGTGCCGTCATCAAGCACATCGCCGCCGAGCCGCACCTGCTCAAGCACACCGGTCCCGCGGTCGTCTTCGACGACTACAAGACCATGCAGCGGACCATCAACGACCCGTCCCTGGGCATCACCGCCGACAGCGTGCTGGTGCTGCGCAACGCCGGCCCCAAGGGCGGCCCGGGCATGCCCGAGTACGGGATGCTGCCCATCCCCGACCACCTGCTCAAGCAGGGCGTGCGGGACATGGTCCGGATCTCCGACGCCCGGATGAGCGGGACGAGTTACGGCGCGTGCGTGCTGCACGTGGCTCCCGAGTCGTACGTCGGCGGACCGCTGGCGCTGGTGCGCACCGGCGACCTGATCACCCTCGACGTCGAGAACAGGACCCTCCGTCTCGACGTCGACGACGAGGAGTTGGAGCGCCGCAGGGCGGAGTGGACGCCGCCGCCCACCCGGTACGAGCGGGGCTACGGCGCGCTCTACAACGAGCAGATCACGCAGGCCGACACCGGCTGCGACTTCGAGTTCCTGGCCCGCCCGGGCACGGTGCAGGACCCGTACGCGGGCTGACCACCGCAGCACCAGCCGAACGGCATTCGCGCGACTCGGCACACCCCTGCCTGGTGGGAAAGCGCTTCCCGCGCGACGCACGACGCACGCACGACGCACGCACGAGAACGGAGAACAGTCATGGCCCAAGCCGCAGCCGTGGCGAAACCGCCCGCGCCACCGAGGCGGCGCCGTGCCTCCGCCACGCCGCGCAGGCTCCCGTACCTGCTGATCGCCCCGGCCGCCCTGCTCATGCTGGGCTTCATCGCCTACCCGGTCATCAGCGTCTTCTACTACAGCCTGCAGAACTACAACCCCACCAAGCCGTGGCGGAACGGTTACGCGGGCTTCGACAACTTCGTCCACGCCTTCACCGAGGACCCGGTCTTCTGGGACAGCCTCGTCTTCAGCGCCAAGTGGGTCTTCGTCGAGGTCGGCCTCCAGCTGCTGTTCGGTCTCGCGCTGGCGCTCATCGTCAACCAGACCTTCGTGGGCCGGGCGCTGGGACGCGCCCTGGTGTTCTCCCCGTGGGCCGTCTCCGGCGTGCTGACCTCCGCGATCTGGGTGCTGCTCTACAACTCCCAGACGGGCATCACCCGTTACCTCGCGGACCTCGGCATCGGCTCCTACGGCACCAGCTGGCTGTCGGACACCTCCACCGTCTTCCCGGCGGCGATCGTCGCCGACCTGTGGCGCGGTGTGCCCTTCTTCGCGATCCTCATCCTCGCCGACCTCCAGTCCGTCTCGAAGGACCTGTACGAGGCCGCCGAGGTCGACGGGGCCAGCCGGCTCAAGCAGTTCTGGCACATCACACTGCCGCACCTGAAGGACGCCATCATCCTGTCCACGCTGCTGCGCGCGGTGTGGGAGTTCAACAACGTCGACCTGCTCTACACCCTGACCGGCGGCGGACCGGCGGGCGAGACCACGACCCTGCCGCTGTACATCGCCAACACCTCGGTCGAGTCCCACAACTTCGGTTACGCGTCGGCCCTGACCACGGTCGCGTTCGTGATCCTGCTCTTCTGCTCGATCGTCTATCTGCGGCTGAGCAAGTTCGGAGGCGAGAACAAGTGATCACCAAGGAGGCCACCAAGGCCGCGCCCGCGCCCGCGCGGATCGCCCCCGAACCGCCGCGCCCGGCCAAGCGGCACCGCGCCTGGGACGAGGCCCCCCGCTGGCAGATCTACCTGCCGCTCGGGATCTACCTGGTCTTCACCCTGATCCCCTTCTACTGGATCCTGCTGTTCGCCCTGCGCCCGGCCGGCTCCACCTCGCTCGTGCCCTGGCCGATCACCTTCGACCACTTCGAGAAGGTGTGGACCGAGCGCAGCTTCGGCACCTACTTCCAGAACAGCGTGCTCGTCGGCGTCGCCACCCTGCTCATGACGACCGTTGTCGCGCTGGCCGGTGGCTACGCCCTCGCCCGGTTCGACTTCAAGATCAAACGGGCGTTCATGCTGGGCCTGCTCTGCTCCCAGTTCGTGCCCGGCGCGCTGCTCCTGGTCCCACTGTTCGAGATCTTCGCCGAACTGCGGATGATCAACTCGCTGGGCAGCGTCATCCTCGCCGAGACGGTCTTCCAGCTGCCGCTGTCGATGATCCTGATCAGCAACTTCATCAAGAACGTGCCGTACTCCCTGGAGGAGGCCGCCTGGGTCGACGGCTGCAACCGGATGCGGGCCTTCCGGGTCGTGGTGCTGCCGCTGCTGCGGCCCGGTCTGATCGCCGTCGGCTCCTTCGCCTTCGTGCACTCCTGGAACCACTTCCTGTTCGCCCTGATGTTCCTCAACAACCAGGAGAAACAGACCATCCCGGTCGGTCTGAACACCCTGATGAGCGCGGACAGCGTCGACCTCGGCGCGCTCGCCGCGGGCGGCATCATCGCGGCCGTCCCCGTGGTCATCGTGTTCGCCTTCATCCAGAAGTGGCTGATCACCGGGTTCAGCGCGGGGGCGGTGAAGGGATGAGACTCCGTCACCTCACGCTCACCGCGGCGCTGCTGGGCGTCCTGTGCGTCCCCGCCCAGGCGGAGGCCCGTGACATCAGCCGCGACACCCTGCCCCCGAACGACGGCTGGGCGGCCTACGGCACCGGCACCACCGGCGGCGCGGCGGCCGACGACGCCCACGTCCACACCGTCACCGACCGCGCCGGACTCGTCCGCGCCCTGGACGGCGGCAGCGACACCCCCAAGATCATCAAGATCGCCGGCACCATCGACGCCAACACCGACGACGACGGCGACCACCTGGACTGCGCCGACTACGCCACCGGCGGCTACAGCCCGAAGAAGTACCTCGCCGCCTACGACCCCCGCACCTGGGGCTCCGCCAAGCCGAGCGGCCCCCAGGAGGAGGCCCGCAAGGCGTCGGCGGCCCGGCAGGCTGAGCGGGTCGTGCTGCCCGTCGGCTCCCACACCACCCTCGTCGGCCTGGGCGACGACGCGGTCCTGAAGGGCGCGAGCCTCCAGGTCAGGAACGCGGAGAACGTCATCGTCCGCAATCTCGACGTGCGGGACGCCTACGACTGCTTCCCCGTCTGGCAGCCCAACACCGGCGGCCTCGGCGACTGGAAGACGGCGTACGACAACATCTGGCTGACCGGTGCCACCCATGTGTGGATCGACCATGTGACCCTCAGCGACAAGGGCCACCCGGACGAGAGGGAACCCACCCGCTTCGGCCGCAACTACCTGCGCCACGACGGCCTGCTGGACATCACCAACGGCTCGGACCTGGTCACCGTCTCCTGGAGCCGGTTCGCCGACCACGACAAGGCGATGCTCATCGGCAACGGCGACACCGTCACCTCCGACCGCGGCAGGCTCCGGGTCACCCTGCACCACAACGAGTTCGACTCCGTCGTCCAGCGCGCCCCGCGCGTCCGCTTCGGCCAGGTGCACCTCTACAACAACCGCTACGTCGTCCCCGACGACGCCCACGACTTCCGCTACTCCCTCGGCGTCTCCACCGAGTCCGCCCTCTACGCCGAGAACAATGCCTTCACCACGCCCGGCCGCGTCGAGGCCGCCGACCTGGTCAAGAGCTGGAACGGCAGCGCCCTGCACCAGTCCGGCACCCTCTTCAACGGCTACCCGGTCGACCTGCTCGCGATCAACAACGCCTACAACTCGGGCAGCGAGCGCGACCTGACCGCCGACGTCGGCTGGACACCGACCCTGCACACGACGATCGACAGCGCCGCGGCGGCCGACCGCCAGGTGGCCCGCGGCGCGGGAGCGGGGAGGATCCCATGACCGGTCCCAGGATCGACTCCATGAGCGAACCCCTGAGCACGCCCGTGCCCGTCGTCCTCGCCGGCGCCCGCGGCCACGGCCGCTGGCACGTCGAGAACATCCGACGGCTGAGGAGGAAGGGCCTGGTGCGGCTCGTCGGCGTCTGCGAGCTCACGCCGCTCGGCGAGGACGAACTCCACGGCCTGGGCACGCCCGAGCAGTCCGCCGACTTCGGCGCCCTGCTGGAGTCCACCGGCGCCCGGATCGCCGTGATCTGCACGCCGATCCCGACCCACACCGACCTGGCGCTGACCGCCGCGCACAAGGGCGTCCACATCCTCCTGGAGAAGCCCCCGGCTCCCTCCTACGCCGAGTTCCGCCGTATGGCCGACGGGGTCGCCGCCGCCGGCGTGGCCTGCCAGATCGGGTTCCAGTCGCTGGGCTCGCACGCCCTGCCCGCGATCCGCGAACTGGTCGCCCAGGGCGCGATCGGCCAGCTGGTGGGGCTCGGCGGGGCCGGTGCCTGGGTGCGCGACGAGGCCTACTTCCGGCGTGCGCCCTGGGCGGGCAAGCGGCGGCTGAACGGCGCCGACGTGATCGACGGTGCCCTGACCAACCCCCTCGCGCACGCCGTCGCCACCGCCCTCGCCCTCGGCGGCAGCACCCGCGCCGAGGACGTCACCGGCATCGAGACCGAGCTGTTGCGCGCCAACGACATCGAGTCCGACGACACCTCCTGCGTCCGCGTCACCACCACCCAGGGCCACCCGGTGACGGTCGCCGCGACCCTGTGCGCCGAGCACGCCGACGAGCCGTACGTCCTGGTGCACGGCAGCAGCGGCCGCATCACCTTCTGGTACAAGCAGGACCGCGTCCTGCTCCAGCGCGCCGACCACGGCCCGGAGGAGTTCGAGTACGGCCGCACCGACCTGCTGGAGAACCTCGTCGCGCACCTCACCACCGGCGCCGGCCTGCTGGTCACCCCGGACGGGACGGGCGCCTTCATGAAGGTCGTCGAGTCGATCCGGCGGGCCCCCGACCCGGCCCCGCTGCCGGACGCCGCCTGGCATCGGATCCCCGGCGAGAACCGCCGGGTCGTGCCTGGCATCGACGGACTCGTGGCGGCCTCCGCCGACACCCTCTCCCTCTACTCCGAGCTGGGCGCCCCCTGGGCACGCCCCGCGGGACACCGTCAGAAGGTGAGCGCCCGATGACCAGCAACGACACCACGGTCCTGCGCGTCGCGGGCCGCCCGGTCGGCCGGTACGTCACCCGGCCCGAGCTGCCCGCGCGCCTGTCCCCGCGCCCGTACCTGCACCCCGTCACCACCCTGTCCGGCACGGCCGTGACCGAGCTCGGCCCGGCCGACCACACACACCACCTCGGCGTCGGTGTCGCCGTTCCCGACGTCGAGGGGCACAACTTCTGGGGCGGACGTACCTACGTTCGCGACCAGGGCCCGACCGAACTGGACAACCACGGCTCGCAGCGGCACGTCGCGTTCCAGCTGCGCGACCCGGACGGCTTCGTGGAGGAGCTGCGCTGGGTGGCCGCGGGCGCCGAGCTGCTGCGCGAGCGCCGTACGGTCGCGGCCACGGAACTCACCGACACCGCGTGGGCGCTGGACCTCACCTTCTCCCTCACCAACGTCACCCCGGACCCGCTGTCGATCGGCAGCCCGGCCACGAACGGCCGGCCCGGGGCGGCCTACGGCGGCTTCTTCTGGCGCGCCCGCAAGGAGGCCGAGGCCCCCGACGTCTTCACGTCCGGCACAAAGGGCGAGAGCGAGGTGCACGGCAGGCGCGCCGACTGGCTCGCGCTGGCGGGCTCCACCTGGACGCTGGTCTTCGCCGGGGCCACCGAGCAGACCCGGCGGGACCCGTGGTTCGTGCGCACCGAGGAGTACCCAGGGGTGGGTTCCTCGCTGGCGTACGACGAGCGGCTGCCCGTCCCGCCCGGCGAGACCGTCGTCCGCAGGATCGTCACCGTCGTCGCCGACGGCCGCCTCGACCGCGACCAGGCCGCCGCCCTCGTCCGCAAGGCGGTGAGCCCATGACCGCCGAGACCTACACCAACCCCGTCCTCGACGCCGACTGGTCCGACCCGGACGTCGTCCGCGTCGGCGACGACTTCTACCTGACCGCCTCCAGCTTCGGCCGCGCCCCCGGCCTGCCGCTGCTGCACTCCCGCGACCTGGTCAACTGGACCCTGGTCGGCCACGCCCTCGAACGCCTGGAACCGGCGGACGAGTTCGCGGCCCCCCGCCACGACCGCGGTGTGTGGGCGCCCTCGCTCCGGTATCACGACGACCGCTTCTGGATCTTCTGGGGCGACCCCGACCAGGGCGTCTTCCAGGTCCACGCCCCGGAGATACGCGGGCCGTGGACCCGCCCGCACCTGGTCAAGGAGGGCAAGGGGCTCATCGACCCCTGCCCCCTGTGGGACGACGAGACCGGCGAGGCCTATCTGGTGCACGCGTGGGCCAAGTCCCGCTCCGGCGTCAAGAACCGCCTCACCGGCCACCGTATGCACCCCGAGGGCACCGAGCTGCTCGACGAGGGCAAGGTCATCGTCGACGCCGACCGCATCCCCGGCTGGTTCACCCTCGAAGGCCCCAAGCTGTACCGGCACGACGGCTGGTTCTGGATCTTCGCGCCGGCCGGGGGAGTGGAGACCGGCTGGCAGGGAGCGTTCCGCTCACGCGGCTTCTTCGGGCCGTACGAGGAGAGAATCGTCCTGGAGCAGAAGGACACCGGCGTCAACGGGCCGCACCAGGGCGGCTGGGTGCGCACCCCGTCCGGCGAGGACTGGTTCCTGCACTTCCAGCAGCGCGGCGCCTACGGCCGGGTCGTCCATCTCCAGCCGATGCGCTGGGGCGCGGACGGCTGGCCGGTGCTCGGCGACGACGGCGCCCCCGTCCTCGTACACCGGCGACCGGACCTGCCGTCCCAGCCGCCGGCCGCGCCCGCCACGGACGACGACTTCCCCGGCGGACGGTACGGCCGCCAGTGGCAGTGGACGGCCAACCCCTCGGACGGCTGGGCCACCCAGCACTCCGGCGACGGGCTCCGGCTGACCTGCGTCCGCTCGGCCGACGCGCACGACCTGCGCAAGCTGCCGAACGTGCTCACCCAGCGGCTGCCCGGCGCCCCGTGCACCGTCGAGGTGGACCTGCGGCTCGACAGCGAGGAGCCCGGCGCCCGGGCCGGGCTCGCGGTGCTCGGCGACGCGTTCGGCTGGATCGGGCTCCAGCGGGGCGCGGACGGGACGGTGCACCTCGTGCACCGCTTCGCGGAGACGGTCGCGGAGCGCGAGCGGGACGCCGACCATCCGCGGCTCGCGCCCGACGGGCGGGCGCGGCTGCGCATCGAGATCGGCGCCGGCGCGCGCTGCCGCTTCTCCTTCGACGTCGGGGAGGGCCCGCGGCCGTCGGGTCCCGTCTTCACCGCGACCCCTTGGCGCTGGGTCGGCGCCCTGCTCGGCCTCTTCGCCCTCGCGCCCGCCGGTCAGGGACACGCCGGAGCGGCCACCTTCACCCAGTTCCGGATCACGCACGCCTGAGACCACCCACACGCCTGTTGGGAGCCGCAATGACGCACCTCCGTAGCAAGCGCTTGCCCCTCATGAGACCGGGGCACGGCAGGGTCGCGGCCGCCGTGCTCGGCCTCGTCGCCTCGCTGGGGCTCGGGGCTGTCGGGGAGGCGAGCGCCGCCCCTGCCGCGACGACCGCACCGACGGCGGACCGCTGGACCGACCGGCCGCACGGTTTCGCCTCCCTCGCCGGCGGCACCACCGGCGGCGCGGGCGGCAAGGTCGTCACCGTCACCGACCAGGCCTCGCTCGCGAAGTACGCGGCGGCCGAGGAGCCGTACGTCATCCGCGTCAAGGGCTCGATCCCGGTCGAGCCCTTCGGTTCGGACATCGTGGTCGGGTCGGACAAGACCATCATCGGCGTCGGCGACACCGGCGAGATCGTGCACGGCGAGCTGCACCTGAACCCCGGCACGAGCAACGTCATCATCCGCAACCTGACGATCCGCGACAGCTACGTCGAGGGCGACTGGGACGGCAAATCCACCGACTTCGACGCCATCCAGATGGACTCCGTCGACCACGTCTGGATCGACCACAACCGCTTCACGCACATGGGCGACGGGCTGCTCGACATCCGCAAGGACAGCCAGTACGTCACCGTCTCCTACAACCAGTTCACGCACCACAACAAGGCGTTCGGGATCGGCTGGACGACCGACGTCAAGACACAGATCACCATCGACCACAACTGGTTCACCGGCACCAAGCAGCGCAACCCGTCCGCCGACAACTGCGCCTACGCGCACCTCTACAACAACTACCTCTCGGCGCAGGTGGCCGACGGGGACCCGGTGTGGACGTACGGGAACTGGTCGCGCGGCAGGACCAGGATGGTCATCGAGAACAGCTACTACGACGGTGTCCGGCATCCCTACCAGGCCGACGCCACGGCCGAACTGGTGCAGCGCGGATCGGTCCTGAGGAACACCTCGGGGCGGCACGACACGTGGGGCACGGCCTTCGACCCGCGTGACTTCTACGACTACCGGCTGGATCCGGCCGCCGCCGTACCCGCGTTGGTGCAGCGGTTCTCCGGCCCGCAGAAGCGGATCGGCGACTCGGTCGTGCTGCACGTCCCGGCCCACTACCCGACCGTGCAGGCCGCCGTCGACGCCGTACCCGACGGCAACGACGTGCTGGTGACGATCGCCGTCGCGCCGGGCACCTACCGCGCCAAGGTGTACGTTCCCGCGAGCAAGCCGAACCTCGTGCTGCAGGGGACCGGCCGGCACCGGTCCGACACGGTCATCGTCCACGACACGCCCGCCGAGTACGGCGGCTCCACCGGCAGCGCCACCGTCCGGATCGCCGCGAACGACGTCACGGCACGCAACCTCACCTTCAGCAACGACTTCGACGAGGCCGCTGTCGAGCTGAAGGGCGAGCAGGCGCTGGCGATGAAGACGACCGGCGACCGGATCGTCTTCGAGAACACGGCCTTCCTGGGCAACCAGGACACGCTGATGACCGACAGCCCCAAGCTGACCACCGCCAGCCGGGTGTACATCCGCGACTCGTACATCGAGGGCGACGTCGACTTCATCTACGGGCGGGCGACGACCGTCATCGAACGGTCGGTGATCCGGGCGCTCAGCCGGGGTTCGACGACGAACAACGGCTACATCACGGCCGCGTCGACCTGGAAGGACAACCCGTACGGATTCCTGATCACCCGGTCGAAGGTGGTCAGCGACGCGCCGGCCGGGTCCTTCCACCTGGGGCGGCCCTGGCACCCGGGCGGTGAGCCGGACGCGATCGCGCAGGTGCTGATCCGGGACACCGAGCTGCCCGCCGCGATCAAGGCGGCGCCGTGGACCGACATGAGCGGCTTCTCGTGGAAGGACGCGCGGTTCTCCGAGTACCGCAACGTCGGGCCGGGCGCGGCCGTGACGGCGGACCGGCCGCAGCTGAGCGACGCGGAGGCACGGTCGTACACGGTCGCCCGCTACCTGAACGGGTCGGACGGCTGGGCGCCGTACGACCGGCACTGACCCCCACACGCACACCCGCACATCTCCGTTGGATCCAGAAGAAGAGAGCCGACCGATGAAGATCAGCAATCACATCACCAGCACAGGCAGGCGCCGGACGTCGGCCGCCGTCGCCCTGGGGGCCGTGCTCGCCCTGACCGCCACCGCCTGCGGCGACGACGGCAGCGGCGGGGGCGGTGACGGAGCCGAGGGCAGTGGCAAGGGCAAGGTCGTCTTCTGGGACAACAACGGCGGTGTCCGCACCGACATCTGGAAGCAGATCATCGCCGACTTCGAGAAGGCGAACCCCGACATCGAGGTCGAGTACGTCGGGATCCCCGCCACCGAGGTGCAGTCGAAGTACGACACCGCCATCCAGGGCGGCGGCCTGCCCGACGTCGGCGGCGTCGGCGCGGCCATGCTCGCGGGCATCGCGGCGCAGGACGCGCTGGAGCCGCTGGAGGGCCGCCTGGCGAAGTCCTCCCTCAACGACAAGCTCAACGACGACATGGTCGAGTCGGTGAAGGTGGCCGGCGGCTCCGCCGAGCACATGTACACGATCCCGACCTCCGCGAACAACGGCACCCTCTACTACCGCACCGACCTGTTCCAGAAGGCGGGCCTGGACGCGCCCACCACCTGGGAGAAGTTCTACGCGGCCGCCGAGAAGCTCACCGACGTCAAGAAGAACGAGTTCGGCTACACCATCCGCGGCGGCGCGGGCTCCATCGCGCAGGCGCTGGACGCGATGTACGGGCAGTCCGGCATCACGTCCTTCTGGGACGCCGGCGGCGAGAAGACCACGGTCAACGACCCGAAGAACGTCGAGGCGCTGAAGAAGTACGCCGGTCTGTACAAGGAGTACACGCCGGCCGCCGACCTCAACAACGACTTCACCAAGATGGTCGCCCAGTGGGACTCCGGCACCATCGGGATGCTCAACCACAACCTGGGCTCCTACCAGGACCACGTGAAGGCGCTCGGCACCGACAAGTTCCGCGGTATCCCGCAGCCCACCGGCCCCGGCGGCAAGCGCGTCCAGGTCTCCAACCCCGTGGACGGTCTGGGCCTGTTCAAGAACTCCAAGAACAAGGAGGCCGCCTGGAAGTTCATCGAGTTCGCCGCCTCGCACCAGGCCAACTCCAAGTGGAACGAGTCGGCCGGCGCCATCCCGTCCAACAAGGACGCCGCCAAGGACCCCTGGATCTCCAAGGCCGAGCCGACCAAGCTCGCCGCCGAGGCCCTCAACGACGGCTCCACCACCATCGTCCAGCTGCCGTACTACCTGCCGGACTGGAACACCATCTCCAAGGCCGACAACGAGCCCAGCTTCCAGAAGGTCCTGCTCGGCGACATGAGCGCCAAGGACTTCCTCGACAAGATGGCCGAGCAGCTGAACGAGGCTCAGGCGGAGTGGAAGCAACAGAACGGGTGAGGTTGCCGGCTCCCGCCGTGGGGCGGCCTGTGGGTGCGCAGGCCGCGGGCCGTCCCCGGCCGGGCGCGCACACGCGGCGGAGCCGCCTGCCGGACACGGCCCCGCGCCTCTTTCAGGCACAGCCCCGCACCCCGTTCCGCACAGCCCCGCGCCCTCTTTGAGGCACAGCTCAGCGCCCCTTCCAGGCCCGCTGAAAGAAAGGCATGTCGTGTCGCTCAGCCGTAGACAAGTCACCGCGGCCGCGGTTGCCGCCGTCCCCCTCACCTTCGCCACGACCGGTACCGCACAGGCCACCGCCCGCCGCGCCCGCACCCTCTACATCGCCGGTGATTCCACCGCCGCCCAGAAATACGCCGACGCGGCGCCCGAGACCGGGTGGGGAATGGCGCTGCCGTTCTTTCTGCACAAGGACCGGCCGGTCGCCAACCACGCGGTCAACGGGCGCAGTTCCAAGAGCTTCGTCGACGAAGGCCGGCTCGATGTCATCCTCCGGCAGATCCAGCCGGGGGACTTCCTGCTCATCCAGTTCGGTCACAACGACGAGAAGGTGAGCGACCCCACCCGGTACACCGAGCCCTGGACGACCTACCAGGACCACCTGCGGCTGTACGTCGAGGGGGCCCGGGCGCGCGGGGCGCGGCCCGTGCTGGTCACGTCCGTGGAGCGGCGCAAGTTCGACGCGGCCGGCAAGGCCCTGCCGACCCACGGCGACTATCCGGCGGCGATGCGGGCGCTCGCCGAGAAGGAGCGGGTCGCGCTGCTCGACGTCCAGGCACTGTCGATCGCGCTGTGGCAGCGGCTCGGGGTCGATGAGACGAAGAAGTACTTCAACTGGACCGCGACCGAGCAGGACAACACGCACTTCAACCCGCCCGGCGCTGTCGCGGTGGCACGGCTCGTGGCGCGGGAGCTGCTGCGCGGCCGGGTGCTCGCGCCGCGTGATGTGCGGCGGCTGGACGAGGAGATCCCCCCGTCCTGGATCACCTGGCCGGAGGCCACCGCGTAACACCCCCCGACGAAAGAGAGCCGCATCATGAACACACGTGAATGGCATGGGCATGGCATGGGGAGAGCCGCCGCCCTGGTCGGCTGTACCGCTCTCGTGCTGTCGCTGACCGGGACCGCCGCCCAGGCGGGCGGCCGTGACCTCGGCCGCGAGGTGCTCGCCGCCAGGGACGGGTGGGCCTCGCAGGGCACGGGCACGACGGGTGGTTCGGCCGCGGACGCCCAGCACGTCTACACGGTCACCACCTGGGATCAGTTCAGGGCCGCCCTGAAGGACGGCGGCTCGGCGCCCAAGATCATCAAGGTCAAGGGGATGATCGACGCCGTCTCGCAGGGCTGCGAGGCGTTCGAGGCCGAGGGCTACGACTTCCAGAAGTACCTCGCCGCCTACGACCCCGCCGTCTGGGGGCACGACAAGCCGGTCAGCGGCGAGCAGGAGGACCTGCGGGCCGCGTCCGCCGCCAACCAGGACAAGGCCATCAAGGCCACCGTGCCCGCCAACACCACCATCGTCGGTGTCGGCAAGAACTCCGGCATCCTCGGCGGCAGCCTCCAGATCAGGGGCGTGGACAACGTCATCCTGCGCAACCTCACCATCGAGGCCCCGGTCGACTGCTTCCCCCAGTGGGACCCCACCGACGACAACAAGACCGGTGCCTGGAACTCCGAGTACGACGGCGTCGTCGTCTACGGCTCCACCCATGTGTGGATCGACCACAACACGCTCACCGACGGCCGTCACCCCGACAGCTCCCTGCCGTCGTACTTCGGGAAGATCTACCAGCAGCACGACGGGCTGGTCGACGTCGTGCGCGGTGCCGACCACGTGACCGTGTCGTGGAACTCCTTCGAGGACCACGACAAGACCATGCTGATCGGCAACAGCGACAGCGCCGCTGCCACCGACGCCGGCAAGCTGCGGGTCACGCTGCACCACAACCGCTTCGAGGGCATCGTCGAGCGCGCCCCGCGGGTGCGGTTCGGGCAGGTCGACTCGTACAACAACCACTTCGTGATCACCAAGGGCCAGAAGTTCGGCTACGTGTACGGCATCGGCAAGGACTCGCGGCTCGTCGCCGAGCACAACGCCGTCACGCTGGCGCAGGGCATCAGCCCCGCCAAGATCCTCAAGAAGTGGATGGAGGCGCCGCTCACCGCCACGGACAACTACGTCAACGGCAAGCTGACCGACCTGATCGCCGTGCACAACGCGGAGATCCCCGAAGAGACGCTCCAGTCGGGCGCGGGCTGGACCCCGACCCTGCGCACGAAGGTCCACTCGCCCAAGGCGGTCCCGGGCATCGTCGACGCCCGCTCGGGCGCCGGACGCCTGTGCTGACGCACCGCTGAACCGGCCGGGGCGGCCCGCACCCCGCCCCGGCCGTCCCCAGCCGTCTGGCACACACGCCCCCACCCCACCCGCACCACCCGTACGCGAAGGAGCAGCCGCATGCTCTCGCAGCCCCACCGTCCCCTCTCCCGCCGGGGTTTCCTCCTCGCGAGCGCCGCGGCGGGCGCCACGCTCGGCGTCGCCTCCGGCCCGGCGTGGGCCGGAGCCCGCCCCCGCCCGTTCGGCCGGTTCGGTTCACCGGCCGCCCGCCTGACCGCGAAGACCCTGTACGTCCATCCGGACGGCGCCGGCGACTTCGCCTCGGTCGCCGCCGCCGTGACCGCCGCGACCGGCACCGGACACACCCTCGTGATCGCCCCCGGCACCTACCGGGAGACGGTCGCCGTCGGCACCGCCCGCACGGAGATGACCTGGATCGGCGCCTCCGAGAACCCCCGGGACGTCGTCATCGTGTACGACAACGCGGCCGGCACCCCCAAGCCCGGCGGCGGCACCTACGGCACCACCGGATCCGCCACCACCACCGTCCAGGCCGACGGCTTCACCGCCCACTGGATCACCTTCGCCAACGACTGGCTGCGCGCCGACCACCCCGACATCACCGGCACCCAGGCCGTCGCCCTCAAGGTCCAGGGCGACCGCTCGGCCTTCCACCACTGCCGCTTCCTCGGCCACCAGGACACCCTGTACGCCGACTCCCTCGCCCTGACCGCCTTCGCCCGGCAGTACTTCGCGCACTGCTACGTCGAGGGCGACGTCGACTTCGTCTTCGGCCGGGCCACGGCGGTCTTCGAGCACTGCCACTTCCGGACCCTCAACCGCACCGACCTGAGCGGCGCCCCGTACGGTTTCGTCTTCGCGCCCTCCACGGCGGCCGCCAACCCGCGCGGCTACCTGGTGGTCAAGGGCCGCGTAAGCAGTGCGGCACCCGACGGCTGCTACAAGCTGGCCCGCCCCTGGGTGCCCAGCTCCGACCGCACCGCCCGCCCGATGCTCACCGTGCGCGAGACCTGGCTGGGCCCCGGCATCGACGCGGTCACGCCCTACACCAACATGTCGGACGCCCATCCCTGGCAGGCGCAGCGCTTCGCCGAGTACCGCAACACCGGTCCCGGCGCCGCCGTCACCGTCCCCGAGGACCGGCCCCAACTCACCGACGAGGAGGCCCGGTCCGCGACCCGGGCGGTCTGGCTCGGCGACTGGCGGCCGGAGAGGCGGGCGTGCTGATGCGCCGGCGCACCCTCCTCACCGGCCTGGCCGGCGGTCTGGTCGCCGCCGGCACCCGGCCCGCCCTCGCCGCGGCCCGCCGCCGCGTGCTGCACGTCCGCCCCGGCGACTCGGTGCAGGCGGCCGTGGACGCCGTCGACGGGCCGGGCTGGACGATCGTCGTGCACCCGGGCACGTACCGCGAGGTCGTCCGGATCCCCGAGGAGAAGACCGGGCTGACCCTGCGCGGGGCCCGACGCGACCCGCGTGCCGCCGTGATCGTGTACGACAACGCCAACGGCACCAGGAAGCCCGACGGCACCACGTACGGCACGGCCGGCTCCGCCACCTTCTCCTCGGCGGCCCCCGGCCTGACCGTACGCGACCTGACCCTCGCCAACGACTGGCTGCGCGCCGACCACCCCGACATCACGGGCGCCCAGGCCGTCGCCGCCTACGTCACGGGCGACCGCTCGTCCTTCGACACCGTCCGCCTCCTCGCCCACCAGGACACCCTCTTCGTCGACACCAGCGCGCTGACGGCCTTCGACCGGCAGTACTTCCGCGACTGCTACGTCGAGGGCGACGTCGACTTCGTCTTCGGCCGGGCGACGGCCGTCTTCGAACACTGCCACTTCCACACGCTGCGCCGGGACGTCGACTTCACCCCCAAGGGCATGGTCTTCGCCCCGTCCACCGCCCGGGCCAACCCGTACGGCATCCTCGCCGTCCGCTGCCGCGTCACGTCCTCCGCCGAGGACGCGGCGTACAAGCTGGCCCGCCCGTGGGTGCCGTCGTACGAGACGACCGCCTGGCCGTCGCTGGTGGTACGGGAGACCCGGATCGGGCCCGGCATCGACGCGGCGGGGCCCTACACCGACATGCGCGAGGCGTACCCCTGGCAGACCATGCGGTTCCGGGAGTACCGCAACACGGGCCCGGGCGCCGCGATCACCGTGCCGGAGAACCGCCCACAACTCACCGCGGCCGAGGCCGGGTCGCACACCAGGGAGACCTACCTGCGCGGCTGGCGGCCCGGTGCGTAGGGTCCGGCGGCGGAGGCGGGGGCGGGCCACAGCAGGCCCACGCACATCAGGAGGACGGCGAACCTGAAGGTGACCTTCGTGAGGAACCTGTCCACCGGCATCGTGCAGCGAGCCCCGCGCGTGCGCTTCGGGCAGGTGCACGTCCTCACCAACGTCTACCGGGGCAGGACGCCCCTGTACGTCCTCGGAGTGGCCGTGGAACCACGACAAGCTGCGTGCCGTCCGGCGCTCGCGCCACGCCGAGGAGCGGCTGCGCGTGAAGACGTGGCCCGAGCTGGGCCACGTCTTCACCGACCGGATGCAGGACGAGGTCTTCGCGTGGCTCGACGCCGTCCTGTGAGGCTCACCGCCGTACGGGCTTGATGCCCTCCAGGGTCGGCACGACCGGCTTGATCGTTCCGTCGGCCGCGAACTCCAGGCGGTCGATGGTGGTCTCACGGTGCGTGCCGTCGCCGCCCGGCCGGCCCGGGCCGTTCAGGGCGAACCGGTGGTAGACGACGTACCAGTCGTCGGTGCCGGGGGCGTTGACCACAGAGTGGTGGCCGGTGCCGAGGATGCCGTACTCCGGGCGCTTCTGCAGGATCGTGCCCCGCTTGGTCCACGGGCCGAGCGGGGACGGGCCCGTCGCGTACGCCACGTGGTAGTTCTCGCTGCGGGTGTCGTCCTCCGACCACATGAAGTAGTACGTGCCGTTCCGCTTGATCACGAAGGAGCCCTCGCGGAAGTTGGCCGGGGTGATGTCCTTCACCTCCGACGCGTCGAACGACACCATGTCGTCGTTCAGCGGCACGACGTACCCGCGGCCGTTGCCCCAGTACAGGTACGCCTGGCCGTCGTCGTCCGTGAAGACGGACGGGTCGATCATCTGGCCGCTCCACGCCCCGCCCTTGGCGACGAGCGGCTTGCCCAGCGCGTCCTTGAACGGGCCGGCCGGGGAGTCGGCCACCGCCACACCGATCTGCTGCTCGGCGCAGAAGTAGAAGTAGTACGTGCCGTCGCGCTCGGCGATCGCCGGCGCCCAGGCGTACTTGTCCGCCCAGGAGACGTCCGGACCGAGGTCAAGGATCACGCCGTGGTCCTTCCAGTGGACCAGGTCCTTCGACGAGTACGCCTTGAACTGCGTGCCGCCCCAGCCGCGGAAGCCGTCCGTGGTCGGGTAGATCCAGTACCTGCCGTCGAGGTAGTGGACGTCCGGGTCGGCGTTGAGGCCGGGCAGGATCGGGCTGCGGGTGCGCACCGCCTCCACCGTCCAGGTGCGCCGGGTGCCGTCGGCGGCGGTCACCGTGTAGGTCTGCGGGGTGCGGAAGTCGCGGCGGGTGCCGGAGCGGGGGCTGACCGTGGCGCCCTCACCGGCCCACAGCTTCGGGGCCAGACGGGACAGTTCGGCGTCGGGCTCCATCGGCAGCACGACCTTGGAGGCGCTCTCCGTGACGATCGCGTACCCCTTCTGGTCCTTGGCCGTCACGTCCACGACCGAGGCCGGGGTGGCGGGGTAGGCGGCCAGCAGCCGGTCGTACTCCTCCTGCGTCACCGGGAGGACCGTGCCGTGCCGGGGGCTCGCCGGGAGCTGGTAGTCCGTCGACGGGGTCCACTTGCCGGAGTCGAGGTCGGTGGTCTCGAAGGGGAGGTAGCCGCGGCCGCCGTACTCGTCGATGAACAGGTACCACTTCTCCTCGGTGTTGGACTTGAACACCGTCGGGCCCTCACCGCGGTCCATCGCGCCGCTGCCGATGCAGTCGGAGACGAAGTCGTACGTCGTGGACGTGAGGTTTGTGGACTTCTCACCGGTGATGAACTTGGCGCAGGGCGAGCTGGAGGTCGGGTCCCGCTCGTCCTTGGTGTAGCGGTAGTAGGTGTCCTTGTGCTTGACGACCGTCGAGTCGATGACCGAGTAGCCGGGGTCGTTCCACACCGTCGGCTCGCTGAAGGTGCGGAAGTCCTTCGTGGTCGCGTACAGCATCTTGTTGTACGTGCTGCCCTTGTGGTCCGGGTCGTCGGCGGCGTAGAGCTTCGAAGCCCAGAAGACGACGTACGCGCCGAGCTCGTCGTCCCAGTAGGCCTCCGGGGCCCAGGTGTTGCCCGCGTTGTCGGGGGCGACCTTCACCAGGCGCTGGTCGGTCCAGTGGACCAGGTCGGTGGACTCCCAGACCATGATCGACTTGCTGCCGTGCCGCTGGACGTGGTCCCAGCTGCCGCTGCTGTTGCGGTACATCCGCAGGTCGGTGGCGATCATGTAGAACTTGTCGCCCTCGGGGGAGCGGAGCACGAACGGATCGCGCAGGCCCTTCTCGCCGATCGTGGAGCTCAGCACCGGCTTCCCGGCGTTCAGCTCCCGCCAGTGCAGCGGGTCGTTGCCCCGGCTGAGGGCGTAGCGGATCTGTTCGCCGTCGGCGGTGCCCTCGCCGGTGAAGTAGGCGAAGAGGTAACCGGCGTACTTGTGCGGCTTCACGGGTGGCGCTCCGGACTGTGCGGTGCTGGGTGGGGCGGTGAGCAGGGAGAGGAGCAGGGCGGGCAGGGCGAGGAGCGGCAGCAGGAGCGTGCGGGCGGTGCGGGGGCGCATGACACTTCCTGTCGGAGTCTGGGGGATTCTGTTGGGTGGAGGCCCTCGGAGTGTCACCGGTGGGGGGCAGTGCGTCAACGGATGGGGACGGGGCGGGAGGGTCGAAAGTTTTCGGCGTCCCGCCCGGCTCAGCCGGCCGTGCCGTGGCGGCAGCCCTTTCCGGCCACGGCGGCATCGGCTCGACCCTGGACTGACCCGCCGCGCGCAGGGAAACGCCCCCGCCGGCCGGAACCGGCGGGGGCGCCTTGCCGCCGGCCGAGGGGGGCTCGGCCGGTGCCGTCCCGACCCTGCGGAGGGGGGCTCCACAGGGTCGTGGTGCCGGCTGCCCGGATGGGGGTCCGGACCGCCGGGCGTCCGGCCGCCCGAGGGGGGTTTCGGGCGGGCCGGGACCGGGCCGTCGGACGTCGGTCGACGGCCCGGGGTCACAACTCCCGCGGCATCACTGGTAGGTGATGTCGGAGGACGAGAACCTGCAGGTCTTGCCGTCCGGGCCCGAACCGAGCTCCTTCGGCTCCTTGCCGGTGGTGTTGCCCTCGAAGCGGGTGCAGGTCTTGATCTTCTTCTTGCCGTCGCCGTGGATACGGATCTTCGACAGCGTGGCGGTGTCGCCGAAGTTGGCGTTCACGCCGACGATCGACTTGCCGGGCGCGGTGACGTCGATGTCGCTCAGCTCGACCGTGCGCTTGTACTGCGTCTTGCAGTTGCCGCAGGTGCGGACCAGCTTGCCGAAGTTCTCGACCTGGAAGCCGGTCACGGTCAGCCTGCCGGCGCCGTTGAACTGCAGCACCTTGTCGTCGGCGTTCTTCGCACCGCCGCCGATCACCTTGTAGACGGCCGACGACGACTTGCCCTTGAAGGTGGCCGCGTCCTCGCCGACGTCCAGCCACCACACGTTCTCCAGCGTGCAGGTGCCCCTGCAGTGCACACCGTCCGCGGCCGGGGTGCCGATGACGACGTTCTTCAGCACCGCGCCGTCGGCGAGTTCGAAGATCGGGTCCTGGCCCTCCTCCTGGCCGCTGCCGCCCAACTCCCCCGAGCCGAAGAACTTCTTGAGCTTGCCGTCGTACGTGCCCGACACCTTGATGGTGGACGGCACGGCCTGGCTGCCCTTGGCGGTCGGCCAGGAGGACGCGGCGCCCGCCGGGGACAGCATCGTCGTGGTGACGATCGCCGCTCCCGTGATGCCGAGCGCGGACGCTGCGGCGATCAGCGCCCGCCGACCGGTGACCCGGCGGCGGTGGCGGACACGCTGTTCTGCTGGTGCAGTCATGTACCAATTCCTCAAGTGGGTGATGACTCTTGCGCCGTGGGGTCGTCGCCGGTGAGGAAAGGGTTGCCGTGTCCCCGGAAATTTTTCACGCGTCGCCCTCGTCGGTCCCGTCCCCGTCGCCGCGGGCCGCGAAGCTGCCGCCCACGGACAGCTGCCGGTCCCCGGCGGCGGCCGTCGCCGTGTAGCGGTCGTCCTCGGCGTCCCGGCCGCCGTGCCGGTGGTCGTACTGACCCGCGAACACCCACTCGCCCTCGGGGACCGTACGGCCCTCCTTGAGCGTCCAGGTGTAGACGAGGAAGCCGTCCCGCTCGACGACCGTGAAGGCGAAGTCGTCCTCGGGCAGCGACCGCCAGGCGCCCGCGGAGGAGACCCCGCCGGTCTGCGCGATCCGCAACCGCACGGTGAGGGCGGTCAGTCGCTCCGTCGTCCTCAGGGTGATGTTGCTCTGCGCCCAGAAGTCGTTGCTGTGCGGGTCGACCGAGCCGTCCGACCACAGCGGGCCGTCTTCGACGCCGGCGGCGGGCGGACGTGCCGTGCCGGACGTGCCGGGGGTCCGCCCGGCGGGCGCGCTCGGGGCGCGGGACTGCGGGGCGGTGCTCGGCTCCGGATCGACCGGAGGCACGGGAGCCCGGCTCGTCGCCTCCGGCGACGGCGTGGGCGTCGCCGAGACCGCCACCCTCCGCTGCGGGGGAGCCTGCTCGGTCTTCACCGCGGAGGCGACCGCGTACCCGCCCACCGCGAGCACGCCCGCGACCGCGGCCGTGGCGCTGACCACCCGCGCCCAGCCCCACACGGGCGGACGCTGCGCCCGGTGGTCGGACCGGGCCGGAGAGACCATGCCGCGCTCGACCCGGGCCAGGATCCTCGCCCGGTCGGGCCGGTGTGTCCCGGCCGCCTCGTGCAGCCGGGCGCGCAGCTCGTCGTGCACGTCCCGCCGCATGGTCATCGGTCCCTTCCTGAGGCCTCACCGGTGCGTGCCATCGCCGCATGCACCCGTTGCGGTACCGCCTGCGCGCCGAGCAGCCGCTGCAGTTCGGCCATCCCCTTCGACGTCTGGCTCTTCACCGTACCCACCGAGACACCGAGGGCGAGCGCGGTGTCCCTCTCCGACAGGTCGAACGCGTGCCGCAGCACCACACAGGCCCGTTTGCGGAACGGCAGCCGACGCAGCGCCTCCCGCACGTCCACCACCCCCGCGACGTCCGGGTTCTCCGTCCTCTCCTCGCGCTGCGACCAGAACAGGGCGATGCGCCGCCGCTCGCGCACCGCGCTGCGGATGCGGGTGCGGGCCAGGTTGGCGACCACGCCGCGTGCGTAGGCCGCCGGATGGTCGGCGGCGCGCACCCGGTCCCAGCGGTGCCACAGCGCCAGTAACGCGTCCGCCGCGAGATCGTCGGCGGTGTCCGTCTCGCCCGTCAGCAGACAGGCGAGACGGGACAGTTCGGCGTAGTGGCGCTCGAAGAAGGCGTGGAACTCCACGGAGGCGGCGTCGTCGACGACTGTGCCCACGGGCGACCTCTCCTCGCAGCGGCTTCGGGCACCCACCAGGTGCCTGTGAGTGTCATGTAGATGACATGTGATCATCCGGGGATGATCCGGACGAGATCCGGAAGCGTAGCAGTGATCAAGTGCGCGTTCGTACGAGCCTTCGAACGATGTGTGGCCCGTCGACCCTGATTCCGTAACACGGAGAAAACCTGAACCCAGTTCAACGCGGGAACAATCCAGCCAGCATCCGCACACCGATCAACCAGGCACCGAGGAGCACCTGCATGTCCGATTCGCAGAAGGTGGCCGACCGGCCGGACGTCCCGCCCCCGGCGGCGAACAGCGTCGACCGGTTCTTCAAGATCTCCGCGCGCGGATCCACCTTCGGCCGGGAGATACGCGGCGGCTTCGCCACGTTCTTCACCATGGCCTACATCCTTGTCCTGAATCCCCTCATCCTGGGCAGCGCCAAGGACAAGTTCGGCCACCAGCTGGACGCCGTCCAACTGACCACCGCCACCGCCCTGGTGGCCGCCGTCATGACGGTCCTCATGGGCGTCGGCGGCAATCTGCCCCTCGCCCTCGCCGCCGGACTCGGCCTGAACGCCGTCGTCGCCTTCCAGATCGCCCCGCTGATGAGCTGGGACGACGCCATGGGCCTGATCGTCCTGGAGGGCCTGCTGATCTGCGTGCTGGTGGTGACCGGTCTGCGCGAGGCCGTCATGCACGCCATCCCGCAGCCGCTGAAGCAGGCGATCAGTGTCGGGATCGGCCTGTTCATCGCCTTCATCGGCTTCGTCGACGCCGGGTTCGTCAGCCGGATCCCGGACGCCGCGAACACCACCGTGCCGGTGCAGCTGGGCGGCTCCGGCACGCTCACCGGGTGGCCGATTCTCGTCTTCTGCCTCGGCGTGCTGCTGACCGTCGGACTGCTCGCCCGCAAGGTCAAGGGCGCCATCCTGATCAGCATCGTGACCATGACGGCGGTGGCGATCTTGATCAACTCCACTGCCGACATCAAGAACTGGGGTCTGACGACCCCTCAGTGGCCCGACCGGCTGGTCGACGCCCCGGACTTCGGGCTGCTCGGCGACTTCAGTCTGTTCGGCGCGTTCGGTCAGGCGAGCGTCATCACCGTCGCCCTGCTGGTGTTCACACTGATCCTGTCCGACTTCTTCGACACCATGGGCACGGTCGTCGGCATCAGCGCCGAGGCCGGCCTGCTGGACGAGGAGGGCAAGGTCCCCGGCCTCGGCCGGGTGCTGCTGATCGACGGTGCCGCGGCCGTGGCGGGCGGCGCGGCCTCCGCCTCCTCCGCGACCTCCTACATCGAGTCGGCGGCCGGCGTCGGCGAGGGCGCCCGCACCGGCTTCGCCAACCTGGTCACCGGCGGCCTGTTCGGCCTGGCGCTGTTCCTGACCCCGCTGCTGACCATCGTGCCGCTCCAGGCGGCGGCCCCGGCCCTGGTCGCCGTTGGCTTCCTGATGATGACCCAGGTCAAGCACATCGACTGGGACCGGTACGACATCGCCGTCCCGGCGTTCCTGACCATCGCCGTGATGCCGTTCACGTACTCCATCACCAACGGCATCGGCGCCGGTTTCCTCGCCTACGTCGTCATCAAGACGGTCCTGGGCCGGGCCAAGGAGGTCCACTGGCTGCTGTGGGGGACCTCGGCGCTGTTCCTGGTGTACTTCGCGATCGACCCGATCGAGCAGGTCCTGGGCGTGAAGTAGCGGCGAGGGCGACGGGCCGCCCCCCGGGGGGAAGGGGGGCGGCCCGTCTCTTCAGATGGCTTTCGCGCGGCGGAGGTTCACGCACCGGGTCAGTTCTCCAGCGCGGCTTCCATCATCGCCTTGGCGACCGGGGCCGCCAGGCCGTTGCCGCTGACCTCGGAGCGGGCCGCGTCGGACTGCTCCACCATCACCGCGACGGCGACCTCCTTGCCCGAGGAGTCGGACTTGGCGTACGAGGTGAACCAGGCGTACGGCGTCTTGCTGTTGTTCTCGCCGTGCTGGGCCGTGCCCGTCTTGCCGCCCACCGTCGCGCCCGGGACCTGCGCGTTGGTGCCGGTGCCCTTGTCGACCACCGTCCGCATCGCCGACCGGAGCTGCTCGGCCGTCGAGGAGCTGATGATCTCCTTCGTGCCCGCCTCGTCGTCGTAGTCCTTGAGCACATCGCCGCCGCTGTCGGTGATCTGCGAGACCATATGCGGCGAGACGAGCTTGCCGCCGTTGGCTATGGTCGCCGACACCAGGGCCATCTGGAGCGGGGTCGCGGTGACGTCGAACTGGCCGATGCCCGTCAGCGCCGTCTCCGACGGGTACATGTCCGACGGGTAGACGCTCGTGTAGGCCCGTACCGGCACGTCCTGCTCGGCGTTGTTGAAGCCGAACTTCTCGGCCATCGCCTTCACCTTGTCCTGGCCCAGGTCGACGGCCATCTTGCCGAACACGTTGTTGCAGGAGTACTGCAGCGCGACCCGGATCGAGGCGTTCTCGCAGGGGGCGTTCGGGTTCTCGTTCGTCAGGTCGCGGGTGGTGCCCGGCAGCCGATACGGGTCGGGGCTGTCGGTGCGCTGGTCCACCGACGAGTACAGGCCGTCCTCCAGCGCGGCCGCCGCCACCACCAGCTTGAACGTCGAGCCCGGCGGCAGCGGCTGGCGCAGCGCGCGGTTGGTCAGCGGCTTGTCCGGGTCCTTGGTCAGCTTCTCCCAGGCCGTCCCGGCGGTGTTCGCGTCGGTCAGCGACGACGGGTCGTACGACGGCGTCGACACCACCGCGAGGATCTTCCCGGTCCTCGGGTCGATCGCGACGGCCGCGCCCTTCTTGTCACCGAGCGCCTGGTACGCCGCCTTCTGCACGTCCGGGTCGATCGTGGTGACCACGTTGCCCGGGTCGGCCCGCCGGTTGGTGATCGTGTCCATCACGGTCTTCAGCCGGCTGTCCGTGCCGTTGAGCAGGTCCTGGTAGATGCCCTCCAGTTGCGTCGGCGCGTAGGCCTGCGAGGCGTAGCCCGTCACCGCCGCGTACAGCGGGCCGTCCGTGTACGTGCGCTTGTACCTGAGGTCGCCCCCCTTCGTCGGTGCCGAGCCGGTGATCGACTTCCCGGCCACGATGATGTTCCCCAGCGGCTCGGAGTACGTCTCGATCGCGTTCCGCCGGTTGTCCTTGTCGTCCGCGAGTGCCTGGCCCTCGTAGAACTGCACCCAGGTCGCCCGCACCAGCAGGGCGAGCACCAGCAGCAGTGTGAAGACCGCAGCGCGCCTGATCGTCTTGTTCATCCCGCTCTGCAGGACGATCGGGATGGATCGGAACGTTCCCTTCCGACGGTTTTCTCATCGTGTGTTCATGAAAGGGGCCGGGCCGTCCCGAGGAACCCCGCCTCGTACGCCGCGATGACGGCCTGTGTCCGGTCCCGGGTTCCCGTCTTGGCCAGGACCGCCGCCACGTGCGTCTTGACGGTGGCGGGACCGACCGCCATACGGCGTGCGATCTCCGCGTTGGTCAGCCCGGCGGCCATGTGCCGCAGCACCTCCCTCTCGCGGCCCGTGAGCTTCCCCACCCAGTCGGGCGGCGCTGGGTACGCGCGCGCGTGCTCGGCGGCCAGGGTCCGCACGGCGGCCGGGAACAGCAGCGTGTCGCTGCGGGCGACCAGCTGGAGCACAGGTGAGCGCGGCGGTGGTCAACGGCGTGACGGTGCTGGTGGACGGCGCGGTGATCGTGCTGGCCTGGTCCTGACCCGGCCGTGGGGTCTGCGGGTGCCCGCCCCGCGCCGAGCTGCCCTGCGGGATGCCCACCTGACTCCCGGCGATCCAGGCGATCTTGAGGGCGATGTACGGCACGCAGGAGACGACGGCGACGGCCCGCAGGAACCGGCGGGTGGGGCCGAGGCCGGCGGTGGGAGCGAGTGACTGCGTCAGGCGCCAAGGCTCCCGCGCGGCCCACGCGCGGCACCTCCTGGGCGGCGACGATCCGCCTCCGCCGCACGGCGGAGAGACCGCTCATCCCGGCAGCGTCAGCACGACCTCGTCGATCTCCTCGCCCCGCGCGGCCGCGTAGCCGGTGGCCCGCGCGGTCACGCGGAACCCGCACTTGTGGAGGACCCGCAGCGACCCCGCGTTGTCCGCCGCCGCCCGGGCGTACAGGGGGCGCTCCGGCACCTCGGCCAGCAGTTCGCGCAGCGCCGCCGTCGCGATGCCCTTGCCCCAGTAGGCCCGATCCACCCAGTACGTCACCTCGCGTTCGCCCGGCGAGCCGTACACCGCCGCGCTGCCGACCACGTCACCGTCGGCGAGCACCGTGCGGACCACGTCGGACGAGGAGCGGATCCGGGCCCAGTGGGCGTCGAAGGCATCCCGGTCGGCCGGGTCCTTCGGGGTGAAGGCCGCCATGCGGAGGGACTCGGGGTCGTTCATCTGCCGGTAGAAGACCGGCAGGTCGCTGTCGTGGACCTCGCGGAGCGCGATGTGCATGGATTCAGAGCCTCCGGGTGGCGAGCGTCAGCCGGTCCCGCGCGTCGAACAGCGCGTCCTTCACCATCTGCTCGTGCGCGGGGGTGAGCCGGGCCACCGGCACCGAGCAGCTGATCGCGTCTCTCGCGGGCGTGCGGTACGGGATGGCCACGCCGAAGCAGCGCAGCCCCAGCGTGTTCTCCTCACGGTCGACCGCGAAGCCCTGGTCGCGCACCTGGTGCAGTTCCTCGATGAGCTTCTCCCGGTCGGTGATCGTGTTCTCGGTCAGTCCGGGCAGCGTCTCGGGCAGCATCTTGCGGACCTGCTCGTCGCTGTACGTGGCGAGGATCGCCTTGCCCAGCGACGTCGAGTGCGCGGGCAGCCGGCGGCCGACCCGGGTGAAGGGGCGCAGGTAGTGCTGCGACTGGCGGGTGGCCAGGTAGACCACGTTGGTGCCGTCGAGGCGGGCGAGGTGGATGGTCTCGGTGGTGTCGTCGGAGAGGCGGTCCAGCGTCGGGCGGGCCGCCGCGACCACCTCGTCGCCGTCGATGTAGGAGGTGCCGACCAGCAGGGCGCGTACGCCGATGCCGTACCGCGTGCCCGTCGCGTCCGTCTCCACCCAGCCGAGGTCGACGAGTGTGCGCAGCAGCATGTAGAGGCTGGACTTGGGATAGCCGACGGCTTCCTGGACCGCCGCCAGGGAGTGCATGCCCGGGCGTCCGGCGAAGTATTCGAGCAGTTCAACGGTCCGTACCGCTGACTTGACCTGCGCCCCGCCGCCTGTCTCGCCTGCCGACATCGCCCTTGACCCCTTCGTTCGACGGGAAATAGTCTCGCCAGCATATTCAGCATCAGAGACAGTGTTCAGTATATCGAACACCCCTGGTGGATGACGTACATACTGCGGCATTGCATGCGGCAATCAATGTGGAGGGACCCGCGGTGGCAGCAGCACCAGTCTGGAGTGTCGACCCCCGAACCGGGAAGCAGCGTGAACAGGTTGCGGTGGAGGCCACAGCCCAGGAGGTGGACGCCGCCGTCCGCGCCGCGCACGAGGCTCGCGGTGCGCTGGCCGACCGCACCGTCCGCTCGGCCTTCCTGCGGTCCTGCGCCGAGGAGCTGGAGGCGGCCAAGGACGGGCTCGTCGAGACCGCCGACGCCGAGACGGCGCTCGGCCCGGTCCGGCTGACCGGCGAGCTCGCCCGCACCTGCTACCAGCTGCGGGCCTTCGCCGACATCGTCGACGAGGGCGCCTTCCTCGACGTCGTGATCAACCACCCCGACGACACGGCGACCCCGCCGGTCCCGGACCTGCGCCGCTACAAGGTGCCGCTGGGCGTCGTCGCCGTCTACTCGGCGTCGAACTTCCCGTTCGCCTTCTCCGTCGCCGGCGGTGACACCGCCAGCGCCCTCGCGGCCGGCTGCCCGGTCGTCGTCAAGGCGCACCCCGACCACCCGGCCCTGTCCGAGCTGGTCGCCAAGGTGCTGCGCCGCGCCGCCGCCCGGCACGGCGTCCCAGAGGCCGTCGTCGGCCTGGTGCACGGCTTCGAGGCGGGCATCGAGCTCATCAAGCACCCGCTGGTCGCCGCGGCCGGCTTCACCGGGTCCGTCAAGGGCGGCCGTGCGCTGTTCGACGCGGCGGCGGCCCGCCCCGTGCCCATCCCGTTCCACGGCGAGCTGGGGTCCCTGAACCCCGTCGTCGTCACCGAGGCCGCGGCCGCCGAGCGCGCCGAGGCGATCGGCTCCGGGCTCGCCGGGTCGATGACGCTGGGCGTCGGCCAGTTCTGCGTGAAGCCGGGCCTGGTGCTCGCGCCGTCCGGCGCGGCGGGCGACCGTCTGCTGAAGTCCCTGACGGACGCGGTCAGCGACACGGACGCCGGGGTCCTCCTCGACCACCGCATGCGCGACAACTTCGTGGCCGGTGTCGCCGAACGCGCCCAACTGCCCGACGTCGAGTCGCCGGTGACGCCCGGCGCGGGCGGCGAGCACACGGTCAGCGCCGGGTTCCTCACCGTGCCGGCGAGCAAGCTGGCGCGGGAGGGCGAGCACGACCTCCTCCTGGAGGAGTGCTTCGGGCCGGTGACCGTCGTCGCCCGCTACGAGGACGAGACCGAGGTCGAGGCCGTGCTGTCGCGGCTGCCGGGCAACCTCACCGCCACCGTGCACCTGTCGGAGCAGGAGGCGGCGGGTGAGGGCCGGGGCGCGGAGCTGCTGCGGGACCTGACGCCGCTGGCCGGGCGTGTGCTGGTGAACGGCTGGCCGACGGGTGTCGCGGTCGCTCCGGCCCAGCACCACGGCGGGCCGTACCCGGCGACGACGTCGACGTCCACGTCGGTGGGCGGCACGGCGATCGAGCGGTGGCTGCGGCCGGTGGTGTACCAGAACGCGCCGGAGGCGCTGCTGCCGCCGGAGCTCAAGGACGACAACCCACTGGGGCTGCCCCGCCGCTTCAACGGCCGACTGGAACGCTGATCGTCGAACACCCGCACAAAGAAAGGGAAACTGGGAGACTCGGGGCATGGACGTCAGCCTCCCCGAACTCCCTTTTCCCCTGCGTACCTACGGCCCCGACGGGCACTGGTCCTACGAGGACGGTGTGCTCACCGGGTGGGCCGGGGCCCGGCAGGACCGCTTCGTGCCGCCCACCGACGAGGCACTGGACCCCGCCTCCGACGCGCCACGGCTGCTCGGGGCGCCCGAGGGCGACTTCCAGCTGATCGCCCGCGTCACGGTCGGGTTCGCCGCGGCCTTCGACGCCGGGGTGCTGTACGTCCATGTCGGCGAGCGGGCCTGGGCCAAGCTGTGCCTGGAGTACTCCCCGGCCGTGCCCACCGTCTGCACGGTGGTCACCCGGGGCCACTCCGACGACGCCAACTCCTTCACGGTGGACGGCAGTTCCGTCTGGCTCCGGGTGAGCCGCACCGGCCGCGCCTTCGCCTTCCACGCCTCCCGCGACGGACGACGCTGGACCTTCGTCCGCCTCTTCACCCTGGGAGACGAGAAGGAGACGGGCGCGGCCCTGGTCGGCTTCATGACGCAGTCCCCGATGGGGGAGGGGTGTGTGGTGACGTACGACCACATCGAGTTCCGGGCGAGCTGGCCGAGCGACCTGCGGGACGGCAGCTGAGCGGCACGGCGCCGGCGGCGGGCCGCGCGGGAACCGGCGCGGCGGGGGGACACGTCCTCCCCTGCATGATCGCACCGCACAGGACCGTCCAGACCCCGGTGATCAGAACCGCCCTGCCCGTCGAGGCCCCGGCCGTCGCCGAGCTGCACACCCGTGCCCGGTCGACGTACTACCCCGACGGCCTTCCCGACGACGGCGCCGACTGGCCGGCCAGGTGGCGGCAGGCCATCGAGCGGTCCGACGGGCGGGTGCTGTGCGCCGTGCGCGACGGCCGGCTGGTGGGCATCGCCTCCTTCCGCACACCGGAGGGGGCCTGCGCGGACACGGTCAAGCTGTTCCAGTTCCACGTCGATCCCGGCCACTGGCGCACCGGCGTGGGCACCGCCCTGCACACCGCCTGCCTGGAGGAGTGGCGGGCCGACGGCAGACGCACGGCCGTCCTGGAGGTCCACACCGGCAACCGGCGCGCCCAGGCCTTCTACGCGCGCCAGGGCTGGACACCGGACCCGGATCACCCGCCGGCCGACGGCGGCCACCATCTGCGCCTGCGGCTGACGGTGGCCGGGGCAGCAGAACCGGGGACGCCCCCGGAGCACGGCGGGGAATGAACCCGGCTGCTTGAACGTTCATGCATCCGGCGGAGGGAGTCTCCGTACCCCGTACGACCTGGAGAGAGCCGAAGCATGCGCGTCGAGATCTGGAGCGACATCGCCTGCCCCTGGTGCTATGTGGGCAAGGCCCGCTTCGAGAAGGCACTGGCGGCCTTCCCGCACCACGACGCCGTCGAGGTGGTGCACCGGTCCTTCGAACTGGACCCGGGCCGCGCCGAGGGCGACGTCGAGCCGGTCGTCACCATGCTCACCAGGAAGTACGGGATGAGCCCGGCCCAGGCCGAGGCCGGCGAGGACAACCTGGGCCGGCTGGCCGCCGCCGAGGGCCTGGACTACCGCACCCGCGGCCGGGACCACGGCAGCACCTTCGCCATGCACCGCCTGCTGCACTTCGCCAAGGAGCACGGCAGGCAGGACGAGCTGCTCCAGATCCTCTACCGCGCGAACTTCGCCGAGGAGCGGTCCGTCTACTCCGAAGGCGCCGAGCGGCTCGTGGAACTGGCCGCCGAGGCCGGGCTCGACACCGACGCGGCCCGCCGCGTGCTCGCCGACCCGACCGCTTACGCCGACGACGTCCGCGCCGACGAGCGCGAGGCCGCGCAGCTCGGCGCGACCGGGGTTCCGTTCTTCGTCCTGGACCGCAAGTACGGCGTCTCCGGAGCCCAGCCCGCCGAGGTCTTCACCCAGGCGCTGACGCAGGCATGGGGCGAGCGCCCGCCCCTGCGGCTGATCGAGCAGCGGCAGGACGAGGCGGACGCGTGCGGACCGGACGGCTGCGCCGTGCCGCGGGGCTGAAACCCGCAGGCCGGGGAGCACCTATAAGCGTTCCTTGGCGGTACCGCGTAGAAGTCGGCAATGGACGGGGAGGTCCCGGGGCCGCAGAGTGGTCCCATGGAGACCTTCGAGAACCTCGTCCGTGCCGAGTTCGCCCCGAAGAGCACCTTCCTCAACACCGCGAGCAGCGGACTGCTCCCCGCCCGCACCGTCACCGCCCTCACCGAGGCCGCCCGCCTGAGGTTCGAGGGCCGTCCGCTGGACACGCTGTTCGCGGACGTCGAGGCAGCCCGCGCATCCTTCGCCCGGCTGGCCGGTGTCCCGGTCACCCGGGTGGCGGCCGGCGCCTCGGTCGCCGCCCACACCGGACTGGTCGCGGCCTCGCTGCCCGCCGGCGCCGAGGTCCTCACCGCCGAGGACGACTTCACCTCCGTCGTCAACCCGTTCCACGTCCGCGGCGACCTCAAGGTGCGCGCCGTGCCCCTGGAGCGGCTCGCCGAGTCCGTCCGGCCGGGCACCGCGCTCGTCGCCGTCAGCGCCGCCCAGTCCGCCGACGGCCGGATCGCCGACCTGCCCGCGCTGCGCGAGGCGGCCCGCGCGCACGGGGCGCGCACGTACGTCGACTTCTCGCAGGCCGCCACCTGGCTGCCGATGCAGGCCGACGCGTACGACTACACCGTCTCCGTCTGCTACAAGTGGCTGCTCGGACCGCACGGGGCCGGCTTCCTGGTCGTCCCGGAGGACTTCGGCGGGCTGACGCCGATCCTGGCCGGGTGGGTCGCGGGCGAGAACCCCTGGGACAGCTGCTACGGCCCCGTCACCGAACCCGCCCACTCCGCCCGGCGGTTCGACCTGCCCCCGGCCCTGTTCACCTACGCCGGGCTGCGCCGGTCCCTCGCCCTGATCGAGGAACTCGGCGTGGACGCCATCCGCGCCCACGACCTCGCCCTCGCCGACCGCTTCCGCGCGGGTCTCGCCGAGCTCGGGCACGAGCCCGTCGCGGCACCCGGCTCGGCGATCGTCTCCGTGCCCGGACTCGGCCACCGGCAGCCCGCGTTGAGCGAGGCCGGCATCGAGGTGTCGAACCGCGCGGGCAACCTGCGGGCGTCCTTCCACCTGTACAACACGGCCGCCGACGTCGACCGTCTGCTGGACGTGCTCTCCGGCTGACGCAACGGGGCAGGGGCCTCCCGTGGCACACAAGGAGGCCCCTGCCCGGCGGTCAGGTCACCCGGTCACCGCACCGGCGTGAAGTCCCGCGCCCCGATGAACTCAGGCCGCCGCACCGGCGCAGCGAACGGCTCCACGGCCGTGTTCTCCACGCTGTTGAACACGATGAACACGTTGCTGCGCGGGAACGGCGTGATGTTGTCCCCGGAGCCGTGCATGGCGTTGCAGTCGAACCAGGTCGCCGAACCCGCCTTGCCGGTGAACAGCTTGATGCCGTGCTCGGAGGCCAGCTTGGTCAGCGCCTCGTCGGAGGGCGTGCCCGCGTCCTGCATCTGCAGCGACTTCTTGTAGTTGTCCTTCGGCGTGGCCCCCGCACACCCGAGGAACGTCTTGTGCGACCCCGGCATGATCATGAGTCCGCCGTTGGTGTCGTAGTTCTCGGTCAGCGCGATCGAGACCGACACCGTGCGCATGCGGGGCAGCCCGTCCTCGGCGTGCCAGGTCTCGAAGTCCGAGTGCCAGTAGAAGCCACTGGCCCCGAAGCCCGGCTTGACGTTGATCCGCGACTGGTGGACGTACACGTCCGAGCCGAGGATCTGCCGCGCCCGGCCGACGACCCGCTCGTCGCGCACCAGATTCGCGAACACCTCGCTGATGCGGTGCACCTCGAAGACGGACCGGATCTCCTTCGACTTCGGCTCCACGATGGAGCGTTCGTCGGCGCGGATCTCCGGGTCGGTGACCAGCCGCTCCAGCTCCTGGCGGTAGACGGCGACCTCGTCCTCGGTGATGAGCTCCTCGATGGCGAGGAAGCCGTCACGCTCGAAGGCCTGCAGGTCGACGGGCTCGAAGGGCCCGGGCGCGTCGGGCGCGCCCCAGACCACCGGGTCCTGGCGCGGGATCAGCACCTCGCTGGTGCCTCGGCTGGGGTAGAGATCGGTGACGGTGGTCGTGGTCACGATGAATCACACCTCCTCGGGTTCGGTGAGCAGCGGGTAGACGCCGTTCTCGTCGTGGTCCTCCCGTCCGGTCACGGGCGGGTTGAACACACAGAGGCAGCGGAAGTCCTCCTTGACCTTCAGCGTGTGCCGCTCGTGCCCGTCCAGGAGGTACATGGTGCCGGGCGTGATGGTGTAGCTCTGCCCGGTCTCGTGGTCGGTCAGTTCGGCCTCGCCCTGGACGCAGACCACGGCCTCGACGTGGTTGGCGTACCACATCGACGTCTCCGTACCGGCGTACAGGGTCGTCTCGTGCAGGGAGAAGCCGACCCGCTCGCGGGCGAGCACGATGCGTTTGCTCTCCCACGTCCCGGACGCGGCCTTCACATGCCGGTCGGTGCCTTCGATGTCCTTGAAGGAACGGACAATCACGGTGCTGCGATGCCTCCTAGATAGCGTCGGTCAGGCGGTTCACGCGCTTCACGTGCTTCACGCGGTTCACGGGTGCACGCGGTTCAGGCGGTTTCGCGGACGGCGCGGGCGAGCGTGGTCAGTCCCTCGTCCAGCTCGTCGGGGGTCACGGTCAGGGCGGGCAGCAGCTTGACGACCTCGCTCTCGGGGCCGGACGTCTCGATGAGCAGGCCGAGTTCGAAAGCGCGCCGCGCGACACGCTCGGCCCGCGTCCTGTCGTGGAACTCCATGCCCCACACCAGGCCGCGGCCCCGGTACTCCTTGACGTCGGCGAGGTTCTCCTCGGTGATGGAGATCAGCGCCTGCTCGACCTGCTCGCCGCGCGTGCGGGTCTGCTTCTCCATCGCCGAGCCGTCCGCCCAGTACGCCTCCAGGGCCGCGGTCGCGGTGACGAAGGCGGGGTTGTTGCCGCGGAAGGTGCCGTTGTGCTCGCCCGGCTCCCACACGTCCAGCTCGGGCTTGAACAGGCACAGCGACATGGGCAGGCCGTAGCCGCTGATGGACTTGGACACGGTGACGATGTCGGGCGTGATCCCGGCCTCCTCGAAGGAGAAGAACGCGCCCGTACGACCGCACCCCATCTGGATGTCGTCGACGATCAGCAGCATGTCGCGCCGCTCGCACAGCTCGGCGAGCCCGCGCAGCCACTCCGCCCGGGCGACGTTGATGCCGCCCTCGCCCTGCACGGTCTCGACGATGACCGCGGCCGGGCGGTTGAGGCCGGAGCCCTGGTCCTCCAGCAGCCGCTCGAACCACAGGAAGTCCGGGACCTGACCGTCGAGGTAGTTGTCGAACGGCATGGGCGTGCCGTGCACCAGCGGGATGCCGGCACCGGCCCGCTTGAAGGCGTTGCCGGTCACGGCCAGCGAGCCCAGCGACATGCCGTGGAAGGCGTTGGTGAAGGACACGATGGCCTCGCGGCCCTTGACCTTCCGCGCCAGTTTCAGCGCGGCCTCGACGGCGTTGGTGCCGGTCGGGCCCGGGAACATGACCTTGTACGGCAGGTCGCGCGGGCGCAGCACCAGGTTCTGGAAGGACTCCAGGAAGGCGCGCTTGGCCGTCGTCGACATGTCGAGGCCGTGGGTGACGCCGTCCCGTGCCAGGTAGTCGATCAACGCCCGTTTCAGCACGGGGTTGTTGTGCCCGTAGTTGAGTGAGCCGGCTCCGGCGAAGAAGTCGAGGTACTCGTGGCCGTCCTCGTCGTACATGCGGCTGCCCACCGCACGGTCGAAGACGGTCGGCCAGCCGCGGCAGTAGCTGCGCACCTCGGACTCGAGGGTCTCGAAGACGCTCAGGTCGGGCTGGGTGATGGTCACGACGAATCGCTCCTCGATGCGTGGGGGAGGTCGGGGGGAGTCGGAAGGGTCACTGGGACAGGGGGCCGATGCGGTACAGGACCTCGGGATCGTGCGGGCCGTCGGGGAACAGGCCCGCGTCGAACAGCACCTCGCGCTCCAGCCGGGCGCCGCGGCGCTCGGCGAACGACGTGAACAGGCGCTCGGAGGCGGTGTTGCCCGGGGTGATGGTGGTCTCCACGGTGGTCACCCCGTGCTCCGCGACGGCACGCGTGGCCAGCCCGTCGAGCAGTGCGGCGGCGAGCCCGCGACCGCGGTGGGCCTCGTCCACCGCCACCTGCCAGACGAGCAGGGTGCCCGGGCTGTCCGGCCGGACGTAGCCGGTGATGAAGCCGACGGGCTCGCCGTGCTCGTCGCGTGCGACGGCCGAGGTGGCGGCGAAGTCGCGGCACCACAGCAGATAGCTGTACGACGAGTTCAGGTCGAGAGCCTTCGAGTCCTTCGCTATCCGCCACAACGCGGCCCCGTCCGCCACCGACGGACGATCGATTTGCAGGTCTGCTTGTGCGGCAGTCATGCGAAGCGAATTTACCGAGCGAAATTCGAAATTGCATCGCCCTGCGGGGTTACGTACAAGCGCGACGTGTGTTATCACGCGGGCGCGTGGGTTCGCGCGAGACGACGGAAGAATGACGCGGTCTGTCCGGAAAATACCGGACAAAGCGGCGGTGATGTGTAACGCGTCACAACCGTGTAACCCTTACGAGATCTGCCCGAATCACGTCGTTCCGCGTTCGCAGAATCTTTGCGTTTAGGTTCGGGAGAAGCGGGCAGAAGAAAACGGGAAGCTACCCACGGAAAGTGTAGGAATGCAATTCCCGGAATTACGCTGAATCCAGGCTACGGTCACTCCGTCGATACGTTCACGCCCGTGTGTGAGCCCGATGGGACTCCGGCGCCGGTTCGTCTCCCGGCGCCAGGCCCGCTCCTACTGCCAGGCCCTTTCCGCCGCCCTCAGCGCCTCCGCCACGTCCACGTCCAGGCCCCTCTCGGCCAGGGCGAAACCCAGTGCCGTCAGGCTCGACCGCACTGCTGCCCGGGTGGCGTCGGCGCCGTAGTGGTTGACCCGGATCATCTCCTTGGCCAGCGGGCCTCCACCGGCGGCCAGCGGCACCGCCGGGTCGGCCTCCAGCGCCCGACGCACCAGCTCCGCGGCCACGACACCGGACGGTGCCCGCAAAGTCGTGGCGACCGGCGCCGCCTGCGCGACCTCGTGCACGTACGGCTCCAGGCCCCCGCCCAGCGCGAGCGCCCCGGCCCGGGTGGCCGCCGCGGCCGACGCGTGCCGCGCCATCACGGTCTCCAGCCCCTCGCGCTCGATCCGCTCGACGCACGCCTCCAGCGCCAGCATCTCCAGCTGTGCGGGAGCGTGCGGCAGCGCCCTGCGGCCGCCGTCGATCCAGCGTTCCTTCCAGTCCAGCAGGGAGAGGTACGACCGGCGCGGCGCCCGGGGGTTCGCCGCCATGCGGGTCCAGGCCCGCTCACTCACCGACACCGCCGACACCCCGGCGGGACCGCCCATCGCCTTCTGCGCGCCGATCACGCACAGGTCGACGCCCCACGCGTCCGGCAGCACCGGTTCCGCGCCGACCGACGCCACCGCGTCCAGGTGGAACAGCGCGCCGTGCGCCCGCACGACCTCCCCGATCTCCGCGACCGGGTTGGTGTTCCCCGTCGCCGCCTCGGCGTGCACCAGCGACACGAAGTCGATCTCCGGGTGCTCCGCGAACGCCTCACTGATCTGGCCGGCCGTGACCGCCGTGTGGAAGGGCACCGCGAGGTCGATCACCGTCGCGCCGCAGTCCCTCAGCCAGTTCCCGAAGGTCTGCCCGTACGGCCCGGTGATCACGTTCAGCGCCGTGGTGCCGGGCCCGGCGACCCCGCGTATGGCTCCCTCCAGCGGCAGCAGCGCCTCGCCCTGCGGGATCACGACGTCCTGCTCGGTGCGGAGCAGCCGCGCCACCCGGTCCTCGATCGAGGCGAAGTGCGCGGCGCTCAAGGGGGCCAGGTCGAGGAGGGGGTGGGTCACGGGTGTGCTCTCTTCGCTCGTCTCGTCACTCGGTGGTGGACGCAGTCGAGGGTAACCGGGGTGTCGGGGCCGCCCCCCGGCCCCAGACCTGGTTTGAAAGACCAGCTTCCTCCCCATAATCGGAATAATCGGAACTCGCGTTCCCTCACAGGAGGCTCCTCCGTGAACACGTTCCCCGGGCGCAGGGCCCGCATCCTGGCCGCCACCACCGCGACGGCCGGGCTGATGCTCGTGGCCGGCTGCGCCTCGGACGAAGAGGGCGGCAGCGGCACGAAGACCGCCGCGGGCGGGGTGGAGCTGGTCAAGGCCGGTCAGCTGACCACCTGCACCCACCTGCCGTACCCGCCCTTCCAGTCCGAGATCGACGGCAAGGTGCAGGGCTTCGACGTCTCGCTCATCGACCTCGTCGCCGACGACCTGGGCGTGAAGCAGCAGATCCTCGACACGCCCTTCGAGAATTTCAAGACCGGCGCGTTCCTCAACTCCGGCGAGTGCGACCTGGCCGCCGCCGGCATGACCATCACGGAAGAGCGCAAGAAGAACGTCGACTTCTCCGACCCCTACTTCAACGCCACCCAGGCCCTCCTCGTGGACAAGAACAGCGGCGTCGGCTCGCTCGCCGACGTGAAGTCCAAGGGCGTGAAGCTCGGCGCCCAGGCGCAGACCACCGGCGAGGACTACGCGAAGAAGCAGGGCCTCGACCCGGTCTCCTTCGAGTCCTCGGACGCGGTCCTCAACGGCCTGCGCACCGGCCAGGTCAAGGCCGTCGTCATCGACTACCCGGTGGTGCAGGGCTGGCTGAAGGACAAGGCGAACGCCGACGCCTTCCAGGTCGCCGAGAACATCAACACCGGTGAGCAGTACGGCTTCACGGTGAAGAAGGGCAACACCAAGCTGCTCGCCGCCATCAACAAGGCGCTGGCCGACGCGAAGGCCGACGGCACGTACAAGGAGCTGTACGAGCGCTGGATCGGCCCGTACGACGAGTCCGCGGCGTCCCCGTCGGCCTCATGACCGGCACGGACCAGCACGTCCAACCGAAGAAGAAGGGACTGACCCGCCGCCAGAAGCGAGGCGTGTCGCGCGGTGTCCAGTACGCCGTCTTCGTCGCGGCCGTGATCGCCTTCGCGGTCCTCGCCGACTGGGACCGGCTGCGCAACCAGTTCGCGCAGCAGGACATCGCGGAGCAGATGTTCCCCGACGTCATCACGCTGGCGTTGAAGAACACCGTGCTCTACACCGTGACCGGCTTCGCCGTAGGACTGGCCCTCGGCATGGTGATCGCGCTGATGCGGCTGTCGTCCGTGGGCCCCTACCGCTGGCTCGCCGGCGTCTACATCGAGATCTTCCGCGGCCTGCCCGCCCTGCTGATCTTCATCTTCATCGGCGTGGCCGTGCCGCTGGCCTTCCCGGGCACCGAGATCCCCGGCGGCACCTACGGCAAGGTCGCCCTCGCGCTCGGCCTGGTGGCCGCCGCGTACATGGCGGAGACGATCCGCGCGGGCATCCAGGCAGTGCCGAAGGGGCAGATGGAGGCGGCCCGTTCGCTGGGCTTCTCACCCGCCCGCGCGATGGTGTCGATCATCATCCCGCAGGCGTTCCGCATCATCCTGCCGCCGCTGACCAACGAGCTCGTCCTGCTCTTCAAGGACTCCTCCCTGGTGCTGTTCCTCGGTGTCACCCTGGAGGAGCGCGAGCTGTCCAAGTACGGCCGCGACCTGGCCAGCCAGACCGCCAACTCCACGCCGATCCTCGTTGCCGGGCTGTGCTACCTGCTGGTCACGATCCCGCTCGGCTTCGTCGTCCGCCGTCTGGAGGCCAAGGCCCAGGAGGCCGTGAAATGACCCGCCCCGAGATCGAGGTCCGCGACCTGCACAAGTCCTTCGGCACCAACGAGGTGCTGCGGGGCATCGACCTGGAGATCGGACAGGGCGACGTCGTCTGCGTCATCGGCCCGTCCGGTTCCGGCAAGTCGACCCTGCTGCGGTGTGTCAACCTGCTGGAGGAGCCGACGAAGGGGCAGGTCTTCGTCGGCGGCACCGAGCTGACGGACCCCGACGTCGACATCGACGCCGTGCGCCGCCGCATCGGCATGGTCTTCCAGCAGTTCAACCTGTTCCCCCACCTCACGGTGACCGAGAACCTCACCTTGCCGCAGCGCCGGGTGCTCAGGCGCCCCAAGACGGAGGCCGCCCGGATCGCCGCCGAGAACCTGGCCCGGGTGGGCCTGTCCGAGAAGGCGACCGCCTACCCGTCGTCCCTCTCCGGCGGGCAGCAGCAGCGAGTCGCCATCGCCCGGGCGCTGGCGATGGGCCCCGAGGTGATGCTGTTCGACGAGCCGACCTCGGCGCTCGACCCCGAGCTGGTGGGCGACGTCCTGGCCGTGATGCGCATGCTGGCGAACGAGGGCATGACGATGATGGTCGTCACCCACGAGATGACCTTCGCCCGCGAGGTCGCCGACCGGGTCGTCTTCATGGACGGCGGAGTGATCGTCGAGGACGGCACTCCCGAGCAGGTCATCGGCGCCCCGCGCCACGAACGCACCCGCCACTTCCTCTCCCGTCTCCTCGACCCCGCGATGGCGGAGGTGGAGGAGGAGACGTCGGACCAGGTGGGTCGGAAGGACCGGCCGTGACACTCCCGTTGCCGGAACTGTGGCTTCCAGCGCAGCGGGGCCGAGCGGACAGTGCTGGACTCGCCAGGTGCCGCCGTACCCGCTGATCACCCTGATCGCCCTGACCGTCGTGGTCGCCGCCGTCGCGCTCATCGGCCGCGGCCGGCCGGCCCTCTCCCGCCGAAGCCCGCGGCGCCCGGACCCTGCGGCCGGGCTCCGCGTGCTGGCCGGCCTGACCGGCGCGGCGGCCGTCTGCCTGTACGCCTGGGGCGCGCTCGCCGTGGCCGGCGCCGTCCTGGAGGCGGAGGACGGGGGCACGTCCTCCGCGCCGCTCGGCCCCTGCCTCCGGCCGGACCGCCAGGAGGACGCCGGCCACGTCATCGGCTACTCGGTCGACTACGTGCCGCTGCGCTTCGTCTGCGAGACCGCCGACGGCCGGGACGACTTCACGAGCGACGACGTGCCCGGCTACGTCAACCCCGGCGTGGCCGTGCTCGCGCTGGCCGCCGCCGGGAGCGCGGTCGCGGCCGGCTACGCGGGAGAGCTCCGCGCACGGGCCGAGGCCCGACGGGGCGAACGCACTTCCTCGGGCACCGTCTAAGGTGCGGTCCATGAACGAACGCGCGGTGCTGCACGTGAAGGGACGGGTCCTCACCGGACCGCGGGAGGACCAGGTCCGCGACGAGCTGTGGGTGGTCGACGGACGGATCTCCTACGACCGTCCCACCGACGCCCGCGACGTCCGCACCGTCGAGGGCTGGGCCCTGCCCGGCCTCGTCGACGCGCACTGCCACGTCGGCCTGGACCGGCACGGCGCGGTCCCCGAGGACGTCGCCGAGAAGCAGGCGCTGACGGACCGGGACGCGGGCACGCTGCTGATCCGCGACGCGGGCTCGCCCTCCGACACCCGCTGGATCGACGACCGCGACGACCTACCGAAGATCATCCGGGCGGGCCGGCACATCGCCCGCACGCGCCGCTACATCCGCAACTACGCCTGGGAGATCGAGCCGGAGGAACTCGTCGCGTACGTCGCCCAGGAGGCCAGGCGCGGCGACGGCTGGGTCAAGCTGGTCGGCGACTGGATAGACCGCGAGCTCGGCGACCTGTCCGCCTGCTGGCCCCGCGAGGCGGTCGAGGCGGCCATCGCGGAGGCCCACCGCCTGGGCGCCCGCGTCACCGCCCACTGCTTCGCGGAGGACTCCCTCCAGGACCTCGTCGAGGCGGGCATCGACTGCATCGAGCACGCCACGGGTCTGACGGAGGACCTCATCCCGCTCTTCGCCGAGCGCGGTGTCGCCATCGTCCCGACCCTGGTCAACATCGCCACGTTCCCGCAGCTCGCCGCGGGCGGCGACGCCAGGTTCCCCCGCTGGGCGGACCATATGCGCCGGCTCCACGCCCGCCGCTACGACACCGTCCGCAACGCCTACGACGCCGGCATCCCCGTGTACGTCGGCACCGACGCGGGCGGCTCACTCGCCCACGGCCTGGCGGCGGCCGAGGCCGCGGAACTGGTCACCGCGGGCATCCCGCCCCTGGAGGCGGTCTCCGCCACGACATGGGCGGCCCGCGCATGGCTCGGACGCCCCGGACTGGACGAGGGCGCACCGGCGGACCTCGTGGTGTACGACGAGGACCCGCGCACGGACGTCCGCGTACTGGCCGCACCGCGGCGGGTGGTGCTCAACGGCCGGGTGGTCGGATAGGCGGGTCGAGCCCGCGCGGGGTCTGGGACCGGACTGGCGGGTCGAGCCCGCGCGGCGTCTGGGACCGGACTGGCGGGCAGGAACCCGCGTGGCCTCCGGGACAGGACTGGCGGGCGGGGACCCAGGACTGGCGGGCAGGGACCCCGCGTGGCCTCCGGGATCGGATGGGCGGGCAGGAACCTGCGTGACCTCCGGGGACAGGACTGGCGGGCAGGGACCCCGCGCGCGTCCGGGATCGGATGGGCGGGCGAGAACTTGTGCGGCGCCAGATCGGATGGGCGGGCAAGAGGCCGCGTGGTCCGGCATCGGGCAGGCGGACAGGAACCTGCGCGACCTCGGGATCGGGCAGGCGGGCACGAACCCGCGTGGCCTCCCGGACCGTCCAGCCGGGCATGAACCCGCGTGGCCTCCCGGACCGTCCAGCCGGGCATGAACCCGCGCGGCCTCCCGGACCGTACAGGCGGGCGGGAGCCGCGCGCCGTCCGGGAGGCTCCGTGGTGCGGGGCGGAGACCCCGGACCACGGGGCTTCTCTCAGCCGACCGGGTCGGGCCCGTGGGTCGGCGGGCGGCCCACCGCGTCCCCCAGCGCCCGCAGAAACCCGTCCACCGTGGCCCGGTCCCGCACGGCCAGCCGCAGCCACTCCTCGCCCAGACCGGGAAACGTGTCCCCGCGCCGCACGGCGAAGCCCGCCTCCCTCAGCCGCCGCCGTACGTCCGCCGCCCCCGGCAGCCGCACCAGGACGAACGGCCCCTCCGCCGGCTGCACCACCCGCAGTCCGGCCGCGGCGAACCGGGACAGCCCCGCCACCAGATGGGCCCGGTCCGCCGCGACGCGGTGCGCGGCATGCGCCGCCTCCGCCAGCGCCCGCGGCCCGACGCACGCCCGGGCCGCCGCCAGCGCGGGCGTCGACACCGGCCACAACGGCTGCGCCCGCTCCAGCTCCGCGACGATCTCCGGCTCGGCCAGCACGTACCCGACGCGCAGCCCGGCCAGCCCCCATGTCTTGGTCAGACTCCGCAGCACCACCAGCCCGGGCACGTCCGTCCGCCCGGCCAGCGCCTCCCGCTCACCCGGCACGGCGTCCATGAACGCCTCGTCCACCACCAGCACCCGCCCGGGGCGCGCCAGCGCCGCCACGGAAGCCGCCGGGTGCAGCACCGACGTCGGGTTCGTCGGGTTGCCGACCACCACCAGGTCCGCGCTCTCCGGGACGGCAGCCGGGTCCAGCCGGAAGCCGTCCTCCTCCCGCAGCAGCACCCGGTCGACGGTGTGCCCGGCGTCCCGCAGCGCCGCCTCCGGCTCGGTGAACTGCGGATGCACCACCACCGGCCGCCGCACCTTCAGGGCCCGGGCCAGCAGCACGAACGCCTCCGCGGCCCCCGCCGTCAACAGCACCCGCTCCACGGGGAGCCCGTGCCGCTGCGCCACCGCGGCCCGCGCGGCCCGCCCGTCCGGATAGGCGGCCAGGCCCTCCAGCGACCCGGCGATCACCTCGCGCAGCCACCCCGGAGGCGTGTCCGCGCGCACGTTCACCGCGAGGTCGACGAGCGCGGCCCCGTCGTCCCGGACCTCCGCGTCCCCGTGATGCCGCAGGTCCGGCCCGGACGGCGACTCAGTGCGCATGGGAGTGCGCGCCGTGGTGGTGATGCCCGTGGCCGTGTCCGTGGTGGTGCCCGTCGTCGTCCGGGTGGAAGTGCGGCTGCTGGGGCATCCCCACCTTGTCCTCGAACCCGGGCAGCGCGATCCGGTACACGCATGAGTCGCAGTTCATCCGCAGATCGCCCTTCAGGGCCTCCTCGTACCGCTCCATCACCAGGTCCAGCAGCTCCGGCTCCGGCCCGATGACGTCCGCCGACCGCACGTCGGCCTCCGGGTGGGCCGCCGCCCAGCCCTCGGTCTGCTGCCGCACGCGGTCCGGCAGCACGCCGGTGAACAGGAAGTACGGGAGGACGACGATCCGCCGAGCCCCCAGCCTCAGGCACCTGTCCAGCCCGCTCGGGACGTCGGGCGCCGCCAGCGACACGAACGCCGTCTCCACGCCCGCGTAGCCGCGCCCCTCCCACAGCAGCCGGGCCGCCTTGAACACCTCGGCGTTGGCGTCCGGGTCGGTCGACCCGCGCCCCACCAGCAGCACGGTCACGTCGGCCCGGTCCCCGGGCGCGCGCCCGGCGCCGGGGGAGGAGCCCAGGGCCTCCTCCACGCGCCGCTCCAGCACGCTCAGCAGCGCCGGATGCGGACCGAGCGGTCGGCCGTAGGTGTAGGAGATGCCGGGGTGGCGTTCCTTCTCACGGGCCAGCGCCGCCGGGATGTCTCCCTTGGCGTGACCGGCGGACACCAGCATCAGCGGCACGGCCGCGAACCGCCGTACGCCCTGCTCCACCAGTTCGGTGACGGCCTCGCCGAGCGGCGGCGGGGACAGCTCGATGAAGCCGCCGGCGACGGGCAGTCCCGGGTTGCGGCGCCCGAGCTCCCGCACGAAGTCGCGGAACGCCTCGGCTCCGGCGTCGTCCCGGGTGCCGTGTCCGGCGATGAGCAGGGCGGGCGGGGTGGTCACAGTGTCTCCTCGGCAGAAATCGGGTGGTACAGCAGGGCGTTCAGCGCGGCGGCCGCGACCGCCGAACCGCCCTTCTCGGACACGTTGCTCACGGCGGGCAGCCCGCTCTCGCGCAACGCGGCCTTCGACTCGGCCGCGCCGACGAAACCGACGGGCAGCCCGATCACGAGCGCGGGCGAGGCGTCCAGGGTCAGCAGCTCCTCCAGAGCGGTCGGCGCGCAGCCGATCACCCACAGCGCCCCCGGGCCCACCTCCTCGTGGGCCAGCCGCATCGCGTGCGCCGAACGCGTCAGACCGGGCCCGGCCACCGCGTCCTTGAGACGGCAGACGGTCTCCCGCCGGGTGATCCCGGCGGCCACCATCTCCACGTCCACCACGACCGGCGCCCCCGCGTGCAGCGCGACGTGCGCCTTCGCCAGGTCGCCCTCGTCCATGACGAGGTCGCCGGCGTACTCGAGGTCGGCGGAGGAGTGGACGACCCGCTCCACCACCGCCCGGGTCAGCGGCGGGAAGTGCGAGGTGTCCAGACGGCCGCGCAGCCGCCGGAAGGACTCCTGCTCGATGGGATGCACCACGCGGTTCATCGCGCCTCCTCCTGCGGATCCTGCTGCCAGCGGTAGCCCCGCGGCGTCACCATGCGGCCGGCGATCGTGCGGGTCGCCGTGTTGCCCACCGTCACGACCGTCATCATGTCGACCGTCACCGGGTCCAGGTCCGCCAGGGTCGTGACCCGGCTGGACTCGTCGGCCCGCGACGCGTTCCGTACGACACCGACCGGCGTCGTCGGCTCCCGGTGCCCGGCGAGGATCGCGAGGGCCTTCGGCAGCTGCCAGTCGCGGCCCCGGCTGCGCGGGTTGTAGAACGTCACGACGAGGTCCGCCTCGGCCGCGGCCCGCACCCGCCGCTCGATGACCTCCCACGGCGTGTGCAGGTCGGACAGGGAGACCGAGACGTGGTCGTGGCCCAGCGGCGCCCCCAGGATCGCCCCGGCCGCGAGCGCCGCCGTGACCCCGGGCACGCCGACCACGTCGATGTCGTCCGACGCCTCGGCGAGCGCGGGGGAGGCCATGGCGTACACGCCCGCGTCCCCGCTGCCGATCAGCGCGACGGCCTGTCCGCGCCGGGCCTCCTCGACCGCCGTCCGGGCCCGCTCCTCCTCGGCGCCGAGCCCCGACTCCAGGACGCGGGTGCCGGGCCGCAGCAGGTCGCGGATCTGGTCGACGTACTGGTCGAGCCCGACCAGCACCGAGGCGCGCCGCAGCTCCGCCTTCGCCCGCGGTGTCAGCAGGTCCCGGGCGCCCGGGCCGAGCCCGACCACCGCGAGCCGTCCACGACCGGGCCGCCGTACGACGGCGCAGGTCGCCATGGCCGACTTGCGCTTGGGCACCAGGAGGTCGCCGCCCCGCAGCAGGGCCGCGGCCTCGGCGACGGAGGGCGTACCGACGGCGGCGAGCGGCGCGTCCGACGGGTTGGGGACCTCGACGGAGGCCAACTCCTCCGCGGCGTACGTCACCAGGGGAACACCCAGCCGCTCGGCCGCCGCCAGGATCCCGGGTTCCTCGGCCTTGGCGTCCACGGTGGCGAGCTCCGCCACCGAGGCGGCGGACAGCCCGGCCTCGCGCAGGACGCCCTCGACCAGCCCCAGCACCTCCTCGGCGGGGGCGTTGCGGGAGGCGCCCACGCCCACGACCAGGGACGGCGGCCGCAGCACCACCTGCCCGTCGGCGGAGTCGACCAGACGGTCCGTCAGACGGATCACATAGGGGCCCTCGGCGTCCTCGGCGACCGGGAGCGGCGGCAGCGGCCAGCTCACCTCGGCGCGCAGCGCCACCGGAGCCCCGTCCAGCAGGGCCCGCGAGACGCCGGCGACGTCCCCCTCCACCGGGAGACCGAGCGTGTCCAGACCGGACAGCCCGACCGCGTCCGTCGCCGTCGTCACGACGGGCTCGGCCCCCAGCACCTCCCCGACCTTCCGGGCGAGTTCGTTGGCGCCGCCGGCGTGCCCGCCCACCAGGGACACGGCGAACCGCCCGCCCTCGTCGACGCACACCACGCCCGGGTCGGACCTCTTGTCCTCCAGCAGCGGGGCCACCAGCCGCACCACGGCCCCCGTGGCCAGGAAGCACACGAGCTGCTCGCACTCCGCGAACGCGGCACGCACCGCGTCCCCGACGGGACCGTCGTACACGCGCGTACGGTCCGGCCACGCCGCGGCCAGCCGGTCCCGCGCCGCCGCTCCCGCCGCGGTGGCGGAAATCAGGCCGATCACTGGGCAACTCCTTCACTAAGGGCCTGGGACCTGACGCCCCACAGCAGAAACACCGGGTTGGTCGCGGCGAGCCGGGTCACGTCCCCCGGCAGCGGCGCCAGCCGCGACGACTGCAACAGCACCCCGTCGCAGTCGAACCCCGCACGGGTCAGCGCCTCGCGCACGGCCGGAACCCGGTCCAGCGCGGCCATCGCGACGACCACCGTCCGACGGGCGCGCCGCGCGCACGCCGTGACGATGCCGGGCAGCTCACGGCCCCCGCCGCCGACGAAGACGGCGTCGGGATCGTCGAGGCCGGCGAGCGCCGCGGGAGCCGCCCCGTGCACCACGCGGACGTCGACGCGGTGCGCGGCGGCGTTGGCACGGATCCGCTCCACGCCGTCCGCGGTCTTCTCCACGGCGGTGACGGCGGCACCCAGCCGCGCGCACTCGACGGCCACCGAACCGGAGCCGGCGCCGACGTCCCACACCAGGTCGCCGGGGCGCGGCCCGAGCCGGGCCAGTGCCAGCGCCCGGACCTCGAACTTGGTGATCATCGAGTCCCGGTGGGCGAACCCGGACTCCTCCAGCGCCCACCCGGCGGGCCGCGCGGGCGCTCCCGCGACGGTCCGGGCCGGGCCCAGCGCCCGCGCCTCGTCCAGGCACAGCACGACGCTCACCGCCGTGCCCCAGTCGCGGGCGGCGGCCTCGTCGGGCATGACCCGCTCCACCCGCTCGTCCGGGGAGCCGAGCGCGGAGGCGACGACGAGGACCCGGTCGTACGACCGCAGCGCGGCGCCCAGTTCGGCGGGCCCGGCCCCTGGCCCGGTCAGCACCGCCACCTTCGGGTGGGCGCGGCACAGGTTGACGGCCGTGCGCGGGTCCCGCCCGTGCGCGCTGGTCACCACGGCGTCGTCCCAGGGCAGCCCGATCCGCGCGAAGGCGGCGGCGACGGAGGAGACCCCGGGCCGCACGTCCAGCCGCTCGGGCCCCAGCCGCTCGGCCAGCGCCCGCACGATCCCGAAGAACCCGGGGTCCCCGGAGGCGAGCACGACCACGGGCCGGTCCTTGCGGGCGTACTCCTCGATGGTGTCCAGGGCGGGCGCCAGCGGCCCGAGGACGATCCGCTCGGCCGTCTCCGGCAGCCGTACGGCGTCCAGATGCCGCCGCCCGCCCACGACGAGCTCCGCCGCCGCGAGCACCCGCTCGTCGAGCGGCACCCCCGCGCCCGTGCCCGTGCCGCTGCCGGTACCCGTACCGACGACGGTGATCATGTGTTCGCCCCCCGCGAGCGCAGCGCCCTGCGGGCCTCCGGGTCGGCCTTGCGGTAGCCGTGGAAGTGACCCGGGTGGTACAGGTGCGAGCGGGTGCCGTGCGCGTCGAGCGCGGGCCCGACCAGGAAGAGGGTGTGCTTCCAGAGCTTGTGCTCCTTGACCGTCTCCTCCAGCGTGGCGATCGTGCACCTGACGACCAGCTCCTCAGGCCAGGTCGCCTGGTAGGCCACGACGACCGGTGTGCTGGTGGGGTAGCCGCCCTCCAGCAGCTCCCGCACCAGCTGCCCGCTGCGGGCGGCCGACAGGAAGATCGCCATGGTCGTGCCGTGCTTGGCGAACTCGCGGACCTCCTCCCCGGGCGGCATCGGCGTCTTGCCGCCACCCAGCCGGGTCAGCACGACGGACTGGGCGACCTCGGGAATGGTCAGCTCGCGCTGCGCGAGCGCGGCGACGGCGGAGAAGGAGGAGACGCCCGGCACGATCTCCGTGCCGATGCCGATGTCGCGGCAGCGGTCCACCTGCTCCTGGGTGCCGCCCCACAGGGCCGGGTCGCCGGAGTGGATCCGGGCGACCTTCAGGCCCTCCCGGCGGGCCCGCTCGTACACGGCGACGACGTCCTCCAGCGACATCGTCGCCGAGTCCAGGATCTCCGCGTCCTCGCGCGCGTGCCGCAGGACCTCCTCCTGGACCAGGCTCGCGGCCCAGATCACCACGTCGGCCTCGGCGATGGCGCGCGCGGCGCGGAACGTCAGCAGGTCGGCGGCGCCGGGGCCGGCACCGACGAAGGTCACCTTGCCGGTGGGGGCATCGGCCATGGGAATCGGTCCTCTCCTACAAGTGGGAAGTCAGTGCGTGACGGGCTGTCGCACGTGCGCGACCGGTGCCCGGTCCGATGGCGGGCCCGCCCCGGGCCGCGCCGCTGGTGGTGGCCGTCCTGTCCGACCGGCCCGGCCACAGCGGCCCGGTATCCGGCAGATCACCGACGAGGAGCGGCGCGGGGAGGCGCGCACGGCGGTCCCCGTCGCGCTGGGCGCCTTCCTGGTGACGCCGGCCGGCGGCTGGACGGCACGGCGCGTGACCGACCGCCGTCGTCCGGTGCTGGGCCAGGGGGGTGCCCCCCTGCGCGAGCGGAGTCGAGAGCCTGGGGAGGGCGGGCCGACGCGGGGCGTGGCCGGTCCGGGCCTGCTGCCGGAGGCGCCGGCGGCGACCGGCACGGAGATCCGAGGTGTCCCGGCCGCGCTGCTGCTGTTCGTCACCGGTTTCCTGCCGGCCCCTCTGGCGGGACGTCTGCCGGCCCACCTCCCCCGAGCAGGGGGGACCGCCAGGGCCGCGCACCGCGCCGGGGCCGCCGGCGGCGGCCCCGGCGCGGTGCGGGACTGACGGCCGCCCCGGCGCACCCCGCCCTCTCCGCGCTGCTGCTGTCCCCCTCCGCGGCAGCGGTGTTGCTCCGGCCGGTGGTGGGCGTGGCCGAACGACACGGACGGGGTCACAGTTTGCCGCCCCGCCCGCCGTCGCGCCGCGCCGGCGCGATCAGCGTCGACAGGTACGGCAGGGGAGCGCCGTCGAGGTCGGCGGCCGGCCGGATGGACTCCTCCTCCAGCCCGAGCGCCGAGCCCCACACGGCGTCGTCGAGCCGCCCGGTCTGCCGCAGCGCCTCGGCGACCTCCTGGGCCTGCCGCCCGAACTTGTAGGCGACGACGGTCCCGGGGCCGGCCAGCGCGTCCTTGAGCACGGCCGAACCCGCGGTGACGGGCACGAGCGTGAGCGGCTCGGTCCCCTCGGTGAGGACGGCCCCGGACCGTGCCGCCAGGTCCTGCATGGCGGTGATGCCCGGCACGGTCTCCACGACGGTTCCCGGTACCAGTTCGGCGACGGTCTGCGCGAGATAGGTGAACGTCGAGTACACGTTGGGGTCGCCGATGGTCGCGAAGGCGACACGGCCGTGGGCCCGCAGCAGCTCGGCGACCCGCTCACCGGCTGCGTCCCAGGCGGCCTCGCGGCGCGCCCGGTCGGTCCGCTCGTTCAGCGCGAAGACCACCCGGACGACCTTCTCCCCGGGCACGTAGTGCAGCACGGTCGCCTCGGCGCGCCCGCGCTCCCCGGTGTCCATCACGGGGACGACGACGACATCGGCGGACCGCAGGGCGTTGACGCCCTTGACGGTCACCAGCTCCGGATCACCGGGCCCGACCCCGACTCCGACCAGCCTGCTGCTCATGACGTCCGGCACCTCTCCACGAACCGACGGGCGACACCGGGCTCGGACGCCCAGTGCGTGTGCAGATAACTCGCGTGCACACCGCGCTGTACGAAACCTTCGACCCGTCGCTCGGGCGCACGCACACCCCAGGCGGGCGCCGTGCCGGCCCCCGGTTCCACGACGGTCCGGTGGAACTCGTGCCCCCGCATCCGCGTCCCGGCGGCCGCCAGCACACCGTCGCTCACGGCCACGGCGTCCCGGTAGCCGAGGGTGAGGCGCTCGGTCATCCGCGCGGTGGCGTCGAGCACCCCGCACATCGGCTGCCCGTCGAGCTCCCGGCACAGATACAGCAGCCCGGCGCACTCGGCGGCGACGGGAGCACCGCTGAGCGCCAGGTCGGCGACGGCCTTGCGCAGCGGCTCGTTGGCGGACAGCTCGGCGGCGTACACCTCCGGGAAACCGCCCCCGATCACCAGCCCGCGCGTCCCGTCCGGCAGCCGCTCGTCCCGCAGCGGATCGAAGGGGACGACGTCGGCGCCGGCGGCGGTGAGCAGCTCGGTGTGCTCGGCGTAGGAGAAGGTGAAGGCGGATCCACCGGCCACGGCGACGACCTCACGCGGGCCCGTGGCGGCGGCCGGTGGTTCCCAGGCCGCGCACGACAACGCCCCCGCGCTGCGCGCCAGCGCCACCAGCCCGTCCAGGTCGCACCCCTCGGAGACCTGCGCGGCCATCGCCGCCACCGCCTCCACGGCCTCGGCCCGCCGCTCGGCGACCGGCACCAGCCCCAGATGCCGGGACGGCGTGTCCACCTGCCGGACGCGCCGCAGCACGCCCAGCACCGGAACCCCCGCCGCGTCCAGCGCCTGGCGCAGCAACTCCTCGTGCCGGTCCGACCCGACCTTGTTGAGGATCACGCCCCCGACCCGCACCTCCGGGTCCCAGGACGCGAACCCGTGCACCAGCGCCGCCACCGACCGCGACTGCGACGAGGCGTCCACCACCAGCACGACCGGCGCCCGCAGCAGCTTCGCCACGTGGGCGGTGGACGCCAGTTCACCCTCCCCGGCGGCCCCGTCGTACAGGCCCATCACGCCCTCGACCACCGCGATGTCGCATCCGCGCGCCCCGCGCGCGAACAGCGGACCGATCAGCTCGGGCCCGCACAGGTACGCGTCGAGGTTCCGCCCCACGCGCCCGGTGGCGAGCGCGTGATACCCGGGGTCGATGTAGTCGGGGCCGACCTTGTGCGGGGACACGGACAGCCCGCGCCCGGCCAACGCGGCCATCAAACCCGTGGCGACGGTGGTCTTGCCGCTGCCCGAGGAGGGCGCGGCGATGACCAGCCGGGGCACGGACGTCACCACTCGATGCCCCTCTGCCCCTTCTGCCCGACGTCCATGGGGTGCTTGACCTTGGACATGTCGGTCACGAGGTCGGCGAAGCCGACGAGCTTCTCCGGCGCGTTGCGCCCGGTGATCACCACGTGCTGGGTGCCCGGCCGGTCGCGCAGTACGTCCACGACCTCGTCGGTGTCGATCCACCCCCAGTGCATCGGGTACGCGAACTCGTCGAGCACGTACAGCCGGTACGTCTCGTTCGCCAGGTCCCGCTTGACCTGCTCCCAGCCCTCCCGGGCCTTCTCCTCGTTGTCCATCTGCGCATCGCGCTGCACCCAGGACCAGCCCTCGCCCATCTTGTGCCAGGCGACGGTCCCGCCCTCGCCGGAGTCGCCGAGCACCTTCAGCGCCCGCTCCTCGCCGACCTTCCACTTGGCCGACTTCACGAACTGGAACACCCCGATCGGCCAGCCCTGGTTCCAGGCCCGCAGCGCGAGTCCGAAGGCGGCGGTGGACTTGCCCTTGCCGACGCCGGTGTGCACGACGACGAGCGGCCGGTTGCGCCGCTGACGCGTCGTCAGTCCGTCGTCCGGTACGACACTCGGCTGTCCCTTCGGCATTACGCCGCCCTCCTCGAAGTCCCCTGCACGTCCCTCACCAGTCCGGCGATCGAGTCGGCCCGCAGCTCGTCCAACGTCACGGCAGTACCGCCCAGTTCACCCGCGAGCTGCCCGGCGAGCCCCAGCCGTACCGGCCCCGACTCGCAGTCCACGACCACCGACGCCACGCCCTCGGCCGCGAACAGCCGCGCCGCTCGGGCGGCCTGCGCGACGGGCTCCGGGCCACCGGTGGCCCGCCCGTCGGTGACGACCACGACCAGAGCCCGCCGCGCCGGGTCCCGCAGCCGCTCCACCCGCAGCACGTCGTGCGCCCTCAGCAGCCCGGCGGCCAGCGGCGTCCGCCCGCCCGTCGGCAGCGCCTCCAGCCGGGCCGCCGCCGCGTCCACCGACGAGGTCGGCGGCAGTGCGACGTCCGCGCCCGCACCGCGGAACGTCACCAGCCCCACCTTGTCGCGCCGTTGGTAGGCATCCAGCAGCAGCGACAGCACGGCCCCCTTCACGGCGCTCATCCGCTGCCGGGCCGCCATCGACCCGGAGGCGTCCACAACGAACAGCACGAGGTTCCCCTCGCGCCCCTCACGGGTGGCCTGCCGCAGGTCGTCCCGGCGCACCACCAGGCCCGGCCCGGACCGGCCGCGTGCCCGCTGGTGCGGAGCGGCGGCGCGCACCGTCGCCGCCAGGTGCAGCTTCGTCAGCGTGCCCCGCACCCGCCGGGCCCCGGTGGTCCGCCCCTGCTCGGTGCGCGCCCGCGACCGCCGCCCGGCGGCGCCCTCGCCGACGCCGGGCACGCTCAGCACCTTGGCGCGGAAGGGCTCGGCGGCGCGTGCGGGCGTCTGCTCCGAGGAGTCCGCGGAACCGGACGCCTGCGGCTCACCGCCCTCACCGGCCTCGGGCCGCGCGCCCGTGTCACCGCCGCCCTGCGGGTCCTGCGAAGGCGACGGCCCGCCGCCCCCACCGGGCCCGTCCGGCCCCGGGTCCGGATCGTCGTCGTCACAGTCCGAGAACTCCTGGAGCGTCTCGTCGAGCTTGTCCTCGTCCAGCCCCGGCGCGTCGAAGGGGTTGCGCCGCCTGCGGTGCGGCAGCGCGAGCAGCGCGGCCTGCCGCACGTCCTCGGCGAGCACGTCGGTCCTTCCCGCCCAGGCGGCCAGCGCGGTGGCGGTCCGCGCCATCACGATGTCGGCGCGCATGCCGTCCACCTCGAACGCCGCACAGGTCGCCGCGATTTGCCGCAGCGCTCCGTCGCCCAGCCGCACCGACGGCAGCAGCTCCCGCGCCGCCGCGATCCGCCCCCTCACGGCGGCCTCCTCCTGCGCCCAGCGCGCCGCGAAACCGGCCGGGTCGGCGTCGTAGGCCAGCCGCCGCCTGACGACCTCCACCCGCTGGTCCGGTTCCCGCGAGGCCGCGACCTCCACGGTGAGCCCGAACCGGTCGAGCAGCTGCGGCCGCAGCTCGCCCTCCTCGGGGTTCATGGTGCCGACGAGCAGGAAACGCGCGGCGTGCCGCACCGACACGCCCTCGCGCTCGACGTACGAGGCGCCCATCGCCGCCGCGTCCAGCAGCAGGTCGACCAGATGGTCGTGCAGGAGGTTGACCTCGTCGACGTACAGGATCCCGCGGTGCGCGTCGGCGAGCAGGCCCGGCTCGAAGGCCTTCACGCCCTCGGCGAGCGCCCGCTCGATGTCCAGCGCGCCGACCAGCCGGTCCTCGGAGGCGCCGACCGGCAACTCCACCATCCGGGCGGGGCGTTCGACGCCCGGGCCCGGCTCGTGCGGCCCGTCGGGGCAGCCCGGGTCCGGTGCGGCTGGGTCACAGGAGAAACGGCAGCCGGGCACCACGGCCACCTGCGGCAGCAGCGCCGACAGGGCGCGCACGGCCGTCGACTTGGCGGTGCCCTTCTCGCCGCGCACCAGCACGCCGCCGACCGCCGGGGACACGGCGTTCAGCAGCAGCGCGAGCCGCAGATCGTCCTGGCCGACGACGGCCGTGAACGGAAACGGGGTGGTCACTTCTCGTCACCCTCCAAGTCGCCTTCGAGCTCCAGGTAGGTGGCGCGCAGCCGCTCCAGCGTGTCCGCGTCCGGCTCGGCCCACAGTCCGCGGTCCGCGGCCTCCAGCAGCCGCTCGGTGATGCCGCGCAGCGCCCAGGGGTTGGACTTCTTCATGAAGTCCCGGTTCTCCGGGTCGAAGACGTACTCCGCGCTGAGTTTCTCGTACATCCAGTCGTCGACGACACCGGCCGTGGCGTCGTACCCGAACAGGTAGTCCACGGTCGCCGCCATCTCGAACGCGCCCTTGTAGCCGTGCCGCCGCATCGCCGCCATCCAGCGCGGGTTGACCACGCGGGCACGGAACACGCGGTGCGTCTCCTCGCCCAGCGTGCGCGTCTTCACCTGGTCGGGGGTCGCCGAGTCGCCCACGTATGCCTCGGGGTTCGCGCCTGTCAGGTGGCGCACCATGGCGACCATGCCGCCGTGGTACTGGAAGTAGTCGTCGGCGTCGACCAGGTCGTGCTCGCGGGTGTCGACGTTCTTCGCGGCGACGGCGATCCGCCGGAACGCGGTCTCCATGTCCCCGCGCGCCGCCCGCCCGTCCAGACCGCGCCCGTAGGCGTAGCCGCCCCAGACGGCGTACACCTCGGCCAGGTCGGCGTCCGAGCGCCAGTTGCGGGCGTCGATCAGCGGCAGCAGACCGGCGCCGTACGCGCCCGGCTTGGACCCGAAGACGCGGGCCGTGGCGCGCCGCCGGTCGCCGTGCTGCGCGGTGTCCTCGTCGGCGTGGGCCTTGACGTAGTTGGACTCGGCGGGCTCGTCCAGCTCGGCGACGGCCCGTACGGCGTCGTCGATCAGCCCCACCACGTGCGGGAAGGCGTCCCGGAAGAAGCCGGAGATGCGCACGGTGACGTCGATGCGGGGCCGGCCCAGCTCCGCCAGGGGGAGCACCTCGAAGCCGGTGACCCGGCGCGAGGCGTCGTCCCAGACGGGACGGCAGCCCAGCAGCGCCAGGATCTCGGCGATGTCGTCGCCCTGGGTGCGCATGGCGGAGGTGCCCCACACCGTCAGGCCGACGGACTTCGGGTACTCCCCGGTGTCCTGAAGGTAACGGGCCACCAGCGAGTCCGCCAGCGACTGCCCGACCTCCCAGCTCAGCCGGGACGGGATGGCCTTGGGGTCGACGGAGTAGAAGTTGCGCCCCGTCGGCAGGACGTTGACCAGACCGCGCGTCGGCGAACCCGACGGGCCCGCCGGGACGTATCCGCCGTCGAGGGCCCTGAGGATGTGCCCGATCTCGTCGGTGGTGCGGGCCAGGCGCGGCACGACCTCGGTGCAGGCGAACTCCAGGACGGCGACGGCCTCGGGGAGTTCGGTGCCGAGCACCTCACGGACGAGCGCCGGGCATTCGGCAGCCGCCCAGCCGCGGGACTCCATCCCCTCCGCGAGGCGCCGGCACAGCTGCTCCAGCAGATCGACGGCGTCGGCCGCCGTACGGGACGGTCCCGCGACCAGGTCCGTCAGCTCCACCGGTACCTTCACCGGCGCGCCGGGCTCGGCCAGCAACTCCTTCTCCACCAGACCGAAATGCTCGGCGAGACACGCCCTGAGCCCCGGCAGCGCGTTGGCCCGCCCGCCCCACACCTGGGAGGCGCGCAGCACGGCCAGCACCAGGTTGACGCGCGGCTCGCCGACCGGGCCGCCGCCCAGGATGTGCAGGCCGTCGCGGATCTGCACATCCTTGATCTCGCACAGATAGCCGTCGATGTGCATGACGAACTCGTCGAACTCGTCGTCGTCCGGCTGCTCGTCCACGTGCAGGTCGTGGTGGAGCTCGGCCGCCTTGACGAGGGTCCAGATCTGCGCGCGGACCGCCGGGGCCTTGCCCGGGTCGAGGTCGGAGACGAGCGCGTACTCGTCGAGCAGCTGCTCCAGCTTGGCCAGGTCGCCGTAGGTGTCGGCGCGGGCCATCGGCGGCACCAGGTGGTCGACGACGGTGGCGTGGCCGCGGCGCTTGGCCTGCGTCCCCTCACCGGGGTCGTTGACGATGAACGGGTAGACCAGCGGAAGGTCGCCCAGCACCGCGTCCGGGGCGCAGCCGGCGCTCAGGCCCAGACCCTTGCCCGGCAGCCACTCCATCGTGCCGTGCTTGCCCATGTGCACGATCGCGTCGGCGCCGAAGCCGCCCTGCGACGTCGCGGCCTCCAGCCACCGGTAGGCCGCCATGTAGTGGTGCGAGGGCGGCATGTCGGGGTCGTGGTAGATCGCGATGGGGTTCTCGCCGAAGCCGCGCGGCGGCTGGATCATCACGACGACGTTGCCGAACCGCAGGGAGGCGAGCACGATGTCGTCCCCGTCGACGTAGAGGGAGCCCGGCGGCTCGCCCCACGCCTGCACCATGGCCGCCCGCAGCTCCGGGTCGAGCTCGCCGAACCACGCCTGGTAGTCCGCCAGCGGCACCCGCGCGGGCGCGGCGGCCAGTTGCTCCTCCGTCAGCCACTCGACGTCGTGCCCGCCGGCCTCGATGAGGCGGTGGATCAGCTCGTCGCCGTTGTCCGGGTAGCCCTCGACGACGTATCCGGCGTCCCGCAGTGCGTCCAGGACCCGCACGGCCGAGGCGGGCGTGTCGAGCCCCACCGCGTTGCCGACCCGGGAGTGCTTCGTCGGATACGCGGTGAAGACGAGCGCGAGCCTCTTCTCCGCGTTCGGCTTGTGCCTGAGCCGCGCGTGCCGTACGGCGATCCCCGCGACACGCCCGGCCCGCTCGGGGTCGGCGACGTACACGGGCACGTCGTCCGGGCCCTGCTCCTTGAAGGAGAACGGGACGGTGACCAGCCGCCCGTCGAACTCCGGGATCGCGACCTGCATCGCCGCGTCCATGGGGGACAGCGCGGCGTCCGACTCCTCCCAGGCCGCACGGGAGGACGTCAGGCACAGCCCCTGCAGCACGGGCACGTTCAGCTCGGCGAGCCGGCCGATGTCCCAGGACTCCTCGTCGCCGCCCGCCGACGCCTGCGAGGCGTGCGTGCCGCCGGCCGCGAGCACGGTCGCGATCAGGGCGTCGGCCCGGCCCAGGAGCTCGTACAGCCCGGCGTCGGCGCCGCGCAGCGAACCGCAAAAAACGGGCAGGGCGTTGGCGCCCTGGGCCTCGATCGCGTCGCACAGGGTGTCCACGAAGGCGGTGTTCCCGCTCAGTTCGTGGGCGCGGTAGAAGAGCACGCCGACGGTCGGGCGGCCGTCCACGCACGCACGCTCGCCGTGCACCCCGTAGGCGGGCATCCGCTGCGGCGCGGCGAAGCCCTCACCGGTCAGCAGCACGGTGTCGGACAGGAACCGCGCGAGTTCGGTGAGGTTGGCGGGACCGCCCTCCACGAGGTACTTCAGCGCCTCGGCCACCACACCGGCCGGCACGGACGACTCGGCCATCAGCTCCGCGTCCGGCACGGCCTCACCGCCGAGCAGCACGGTCGGGATACCGGAGGCCCTCAGCGCGGCCAGCCCGTCCTCCCAGGCCCGCTTGCCGCCCAGCAGCCGTACGACGGCGACGTCCGCGCCCTGGATCAGCCCGGGGAGCTCCTCGGCGACGTCCACCCGGGTCGGGTTGCCGATCCGGTAGGGGGCGCCGGAGGCCCGGGCCGCCAGCAGGTCCGTGTCGGCGGTCGACAACAACAACACAGTGCTCATGCGGGCGCTCCCGGTGGAATGAAGGGCAGTCCTTGCGGCGCGCCCGACTCGATGAGCCGCCAGAGCGCGTCCGTGTCCGCGTGCTGTTCGATCAGGTCGCCGAGCCGGTCGAGCTGCTCCTCGCGCAGCGCGGCGAACGAGGTGTCCGGCGCCGGCACGAAGCGGCGGCCCGCGGCGGCCGCCACCTCGCGCAGGAAAGCGCGCCGGAACGCGTCCGACTCCAGTGAGCCGTGCCAGTGCGTGCCCCAGGTCTGGCCGACCCGGCAGCCGTCCAGGAAGGGTTCCCCACCCAGCACGTCGGCGACACCGTGATGGATCTCGTACCCCTCGACGGGCTGTCCGAGGGCTTCGCCGGACGGACGCGTGAGGGTCTTCTCCCGCGCGAACCGCACCCGCACGGGCAGCACCCCGAGGCCGTCCACGTGGCCCCGGCGGCTCTCCACGTCGTCCTCGATGTGCTCGCCGAGGATCTGGAAGCCGCCGCAGATGCCGAGGACCGGCCGTCCCTCGGCGGCCCTGCGCACCAGGGCGTCCGCCAGCCCGCGCGCCCGCAGCCACTCCAGCGCCCGCACGGTGCCGCGGGTGCCGGGGACCACGACCAGGTCGGCGTCCGCCAGCTCCTCCGGGCGGTCCACGAACCGCACCACCACGCCCGGTTCGGCGGCGAGCGCGTCCACGTCCGTGAAGTTGGACATGAGCGGGACGGCGCACACGGCGACCCGCAGCACGTCTTCACCGACGGGCGGCGCGACTGCGGACTCCCGTACGGCGCCGCGCAGCGACACCCGCAGCCCGTCCTCCTCGTCGATGCCGAGCCCGTGCCGGAAGGGCAGCACACCGTACGTCCGCCGCCCGGTGAGCCCGTGGAGCATCTCCAGCCCGGGCTCCAGCAGCGACACATCACCGCGGAACTTGTTGACGAGGAACCCCGCGACGCACTCCTGGTCCTCGTGGGAGAGCAGCGCGACGGTGCCGAAGAAGGACGCGAAGACCCCGCCCCGGTCGATGTCACCGACGACGAGCACGGGCAGCCGCGCGTTGCGCGCGATCCCCATGTTGACGATGTCCGTCCGCCGCAGATTGATCTCGGCGGGCGAACCGGCCCCCTCACAGATCACCGCGTCATACGTGCCCCGCAACTGGGCGAGACAGTCCAGCACGGTCCCGAGCAGCGCCTGCTGCCGCCCCCCGTGATAGCCCCGCGCGCTCAACTCGCCCACCGGCTTGCCCAGCAGCACGACCTGGCTGCTCTGCTCGCCGCCCGGCTTGAGCAGCACGGGATTCATCAGCGCGGTCGGCTCGACACGGCAGGCCTGCGCCTGCATGGCCTGCGCCCGCCCGATCTCGGCGCCCTCACGCGTCACGAACGAGTTGAGGGACATGTTCTGCGCCTTGAAGGGCGCGACCTTGACCCCCTGCCGCACCAGCCAGCGGCAGATCCCCGCGGTGACGACGCTCTTGCCGGCGTCGGAGGTGGTGCCCGCGACGAGAAGACCACCGGTCATGACGTACTCCCCTTCCCCCTGCGGGCCTTTGCCGCAGCCTTGGCCGCCTTCGGCGCCTTGGTCGCCGATGTGGCGAGGAGCCGGGCGGCGGCACCCGCGCCGAGCGCGAGCCAGCCGACGCGCCGGGAGAGCCGTACGGCCCGCTCGATGTCGGCCACGGTCACGGCCCGTCCGTCCGCGTTGAGCACGGGCCGGTGCTCGACCCGCCCGCCGTACGACAGCGTCCCGCCGAGCCGCACCCCGAGCGCGCCCGCGAAGGACGCCTCCACGGGCCCTGCGTTGGGGCTGGGATGCCTGCCCGCGTCGGCCCGCCAGGCCCGCACCGCGCCCCGTGGGTCCGGCCCGGTGACGGTGGCGAGGACGGCGGTCAGGCGTGCTCCCGGCCACCCCGCGAGGTCGTCGAGCCGCGCGGAGGCCCACCCGTAGCGGCGGTACCGGGGCGACTTGTGCCCGACCATGGCGTCCAGTGTGTTGACGGCCCGGAAGCCGAGCAGGCCGGGCACTCCCGCGACAGCCCCCCACACCAGCGCGCCCACGACCGCGTCGGAGGTGTTCTCGGCGACGGACTCGACCACGGCCCGGGCGATCCCGTCGGCGTCCAGGGCCTGCGGGTCCCGCCCGCACAGATGCGGCAGCCGGGCCCGGGCGGCCTCGACGTCACCGGCCTCCAGGGCCCGCCCGATGGTGCGGGCCTCCCGCGCGAGCGACGTCCCGCCGACGACCGACCAGGTGGCGGCGGCGGTCAGGGCGACGGAGACGGCGGGGGAGCGGCGTACGGCCCGTTGCGCCAACCCGCCGAGGGCGACGGCCCCGCCGACGCAGACGGCGGTGTGCAGCGCGCCCCACCCGCGGTGGTCCCGCCACAACGCCCGTTCCACGGCAGCCGCGGCCCGCCCGAACGCGGCGACCGGATGCCCGCGGCGCGGATCGCCGAGGAGCAGGTCACCGAGGAGACCGGCGGCGGCGCCGTACGCGAAGACGCGATCGGCACCCATGGGCTCAGCCGACCGAGGGGCCGGGCAGAGAAGGGGTACGGGACCTCAAACGGCAGCCGAGCATCGCGACATGTCCTCACTCAGGGTGTCCACGCCCTGGTTCGACGAGACCGGCGGTGAGAGTTCCTGGCTCCCGGGGCTCCTCGCCCCGGTGACAGTGGCGGGACCGCGCCGGACTTTCACCGGCTTCCTCTCCTGCCGCCGTACTGGCTCCGGAAGTCCACCACGGCCCACGAACAGCCGTCAACTTGCCGTTGACCTGCGGCTAAGGAGTGTGCTCAGGCCCACACGCGGGCGGTCGGGGATATCACGGCGAGCGCCGCGCACGACAGCGGGGTGCGGGACGGCGATCCGTCCCGCACCCCGCTGTACCGCTGCTGCCGGTCAGGCCACGATCAGGTAGATCCCGTACGCCACGGCCGCCGCGCACGCCGCGAAGCACGCGTACGCCCCGGTGACCGCGAGCGTCGCGGAACCACCCTGCGCGGACGCCCGCTCCCGGCGGGACAGTCCTGTGATGCCGAGGGTGAACAGGCCCACCAGCGCCACGGTGACCACGAGGCTGACACCGAAGACGGAGCCGAGGGCCGCCCAGTCGATCTTCATGCTGCTACTTCCTTACGTACCCGGGTGCGCGGGCTCAGACGGTGGTCGTGGCCGGCGGGGACGCCGGATCGGCGGTGGTGGAGGCCGTGGCGGCCGGGATGGTGGCCGTGAGGTCCTCGGTCACCGTGCCCGCCGGAGGCGGCGTCACGGCGGCGATCGCCGCGGTCACCACGCCGGCCGGCTCCTCCTCGACGTCGTTGACGTTGGTGTGGTCGACGACCTCACGCCGGGAGATCTTCCAGATGGCGGCGCTGGAGGCGACCAGGAAGACGGCCACCAGGGCGGTGCCCCAGTCGCCGAAGCCGGTGACGTACTCGGCGAGCGCGCCGACCAGGGCGGCGGCCGGCAGGGTCAGGCCCCAGGCGACGAACATCCGGGTGGCCGTCGACCAGCGGACGACGCCGCCCTTGCGGCCCAGGCCCGCGCCCATCACCGAGCCGGAGACGGAGTGCGTGGTGGAGAGGGAGAAACCGAGGTGGGAGGAGGCCAGGATGACCGTCGCGGCGCTGGTCTGGGCGGCGAAGCCCTGCTGCGGCTGGAGGTCGGTCAGGCCCTTGCCCATCGTGCGGATGATGCGCCAGCCGCCGAGGTAGGTGCCGAGGGCGATGGCGATGCCCGCGGAGAGGATGACCCACATGGGCGGGTCGGAGTCGGGGGCGACGGTGCCGCCGGCGACCAGGGCCAGGGTGATGACGCCCATCGTCTTCTGCGCGTCGTTGGTGCCGTGGGCCAGGGAGACCAGGCCCGCGGAGGCGATCTGGCCGGCGCGGTAACCCTTCTCGGACGCCTTGCCGTCGGCCTTCTTGCCGAGCGTGTACGTCAGGCGGGTCGCGAACATCGCGGCGAGGCCCGCCACCAGCGGGGCGGCGACCGCCGGGATCAGCACCTTGGTGACCAGGACGTCACCGTGGACCGCTCCGACGCCCGCCGAGGCGATGGTGGCGCCGATCAGACCGCCCATCAGGGCGTGCGAGGAGCTGGAGGGGAGCCCGACCAGCCACGTCAGCAGGTTCCAGAGGATCGCGCCGACCAGTGCGGCGAAGATGACCTCGGGACGGATGCCGGCCTCGTCGACGAGACCCTTGGAGATCGTGTTGGCGACTTCCACGGACAGGAAAGCGCCGACCAGGTTGAGGACGGCGGACATGGCGACGGCGACCTTGGGCCTCATGGCGCCCGTGGAAATGGTCGTGGCCATCGCGTTCGCGGTGTCGTGGAAACCGTTCGTGAAATCGAACGCGAGTGCGGTTACCACCACAATCGCGAGGATCAGCGAGAAGCTTTCCATTTACCCAGGCAATCGTTCGAGGTCATTGGCTGGACGAACGTAGGTAACCAGGGTGAACGGAAGATGAACTGGGGTGGACTTCGGAGTGTCTGTAAGAGGGGGCCGCCGCTCCGCCCGGAACCGCGGCCCTGGCGCCGCACCGGTTACGCCCCCCGGGCGAACTTCTTCAGTCGATCGAGGGACCCGTTGAAGAGATTTTTGTCACCCGGAAGGGTGCCGCCGTTGCCGTACTGCCACAGGGTCCAGGTCGACCAGCCGGCTGGCAGCGCCCCGGGCCGACGCGTCATGGCGGGCGAGCCGAAGGGCGTGGTGGGAGCCGAAGGCGCGGCTGCCGCCGTGCACAGGTTCCGCGAGTGGGTGGTCGTGCAGATGACCGGCCGTCGGCCGGTGAGCCGCCTGACCTCGTCGCTGAACGACTTGATCCAGTCGAGCATTCGCGCCTTGCTCAGGCCGTGGCACTCGTGCCTCTTGTCGTACGGGTCGTACTCGATGTCGAGCGCGGGCGGCAGCGTCCAGCCGTCCGCGGTCCAGCCGCCGCCGTTGTGTACGAAGGGGGCCGGTCGCCTTGACGCAGACGAACCTGGCGCCCGTCGCCCGGGCGTGCTTCCCGTCGACGTTCATCGCAGGCCCGGCTTCCGGCCTGAAGTGCCCCGACCCGGCGGCGCGTCGACGCCCTGCCTGGCAGGATCGCCGCATGGCTGAGCAGCGGTGGGACCAGCGGGACGCGGGGGACGTCCGGGACGGCGCACGGGCCGCGGAGGAACCGCGGCGCAGGAGTGCGCGCGCCGAGGAGGCGCGGGCCTGGGCGGACCTCGTCGCGACGGCCCGCCGGACCGTCTCCGAGCAGCTCGTCGTCGGCACCTCCGGCAACGTCTCCGTACGCGTCGGCGAGACGGTGCTGGTCACGCCCTCGGGCGTGCCGTACGACCGGCTCACGCCGGACGACGTCACCGGCGTCGACCTCGACGGCCGGCAGGTGCTGGGCAGCCTCGTCCCGACCAGCGAGCTCCCCATGCACCTCGCCGTCTACCGCACCACGGGCGCCCACGCCGTCGTCCACACCCACGCCGTGCACGCGACGGCCGTCTCGACGCTGGTGCAGGAGCTCCCGCTGATCCACTACATGGCCGCAGCGCTCGGCGGACCGGTGCGGGTCGCCCCGTACGCGACGTACGGCAGCGACGAGTTGGCCGAGAACATGCTGCGCGCCCTCGACGGCCGCTCCGGCTGCCTCCTGCAGAACCACGGCACCATCACCCACGGCGCCACCCTCGACCAGGCCTACGACCGCACCGCACAGCTGGAGTGGATGTGCCGCCTGTGGCTGACCGCGTCGTCGCTGCCGGGCCGGACGCCGAGCCTGCTGTCGGAGGAGCAGCTGGCGGAGGTGGCGGAGAAGCTGCGCGGGTACGGGCAGCGGGGCTGACGCCGGGGGTGCGCCCCCGCTCCCGACCGAGCCCTCCGCCCACTGGCCGGGCGCGGACAGCACCAGGACACTGGACGGGTGCGCACTGTCAAAGCGACGGCTGCCGCCGTCACCGCCGTGACCGTCGCCGGCGCCGCAGCGGTGGCCGCCGGCCGACTCGCCAGCGACGCCGCCCTCAAGGCGCCTCCGGGTAGGCCCCTGCCCACCGAGCCCCGGCTCACCGTGCACGGCACCGCGGCGGGCCGGGTCAGCCTCACCCGCGATCTGGCCGCCCTGCGGCCCGGCCGGTACGGCCTCGCCGGCGACGGCTCCCACGCGGTCGTCGGCCCCGTCCTGAACGCCGCCCCGCACAGCGCCGACACCGTCGTACGCCGCCTGGAACGCGTCACGCACGGCACCCTGGAGCCCGGTGACCGGGTCTGGTTCACCTCGAACGTGCACGTCGGCGACCCGGGCACGGCCCTCGGCCTCGACCACGCCGACGTCGACATCCCCGGCGAACTCGGCTCCCTCCCCGCCTGGTTCGTCCCCGGCGCCCGGGACACCTGGGTGATCGCGGTGCACGGCCTGGGCGCCACCCGGGAACTCGCCCTGAACGTCATGGACTTCCTGCACCGCCACCGCTTCCCGGTGCTCGCCCTCGCCTACCGCGGCGACCTCGGCGCGCCCCGCTCGCCGGACGGGCTGGGGCACCTCGGCGAGACCGAGTGGCGCGACCTCGACGCGGCGATCCGCTACGCCGTGCGGAACGGCGCCCGGCAGATCGTCCTGCACGGCTGGTCCACCGGAGCGACCATGGCCCTGCGCGCCGCCGAGCACGCGGGACTGCGCGAGCGCGTCTCCGGACTCCTGCTGGACTCCCCGGTCCTCAGCTGGGAGACGACCCTGCGCGCCCTCGCCGCGGCCCGCCGTACCCCCGGCGCGCTGCTGCCGCTGGCCGTACGTGCCGCGCAGGGACGCACGGGCCTGTACGGCGACCGCCGCGCCGGCCTCGGCCGCCTCGACCGGCTCCGGGTCCCCGCCCTGGTCTTCCACGGCCCCGGAGACGAGGTGGCGCCCTGGCAGCTCTCCCGACGACTCGCCGAGGCCCGCCCCGACCTGGTCGCCCTCCACAGGGTCGACCACGCACCCCACGGCGCCATGTGGAACGCCGACCCGCAGCGGTACGAAGAGGCGATGCGGCGGTTCCTGACGCCGTTGATGTGAGGGCGGTCGATGGGACGGCGTGGACGGGACGCCGTTGCTGGGACGGCGTTGACCGGCACGTCGATGTGGCGGCGTTGACCGGACACGTCGATGTGACCGCGTTGACGGACGCGTCGATGTGACGGTCCTCCGCGGTGGGTGACCGCGGCGCCGTTCCTGCCCGTCACCCGGTCGCGGGGATTCCGTTTAGCGTCGTACCACTGGCCTGATCTCGGCCCGGCGCCGCCCTCGGGGCCTCGTGCGTTGGCCATCCCCGTCGCCCGCCGTGACATTCCGTTTGGGTTTTCGGACCGTCAACCGGAAGACTGCCCCCGTGACGTCCCGTATCCCGCGCGACTCCAGGCTTCGACTCGTCCGCCCGCGACCCCTGGCCGCCGCCCCCAGAGCAGTGAACCAGCGGCGCCCTCGCCGCCCCGCACCGCGCCCCCCGGAGGGCACTCCGGCACCGGCGGAGCTGGCCAGAATGGCACGCTCCGGTCTGGCCGGCGCGGCCCGCGTCGCCCGCTGGGCCGACTCCGCCCTCGGCCCCGGCCGCGAGGGTGCGACCGCCGACGGCAAGGCCACCCTCTCCGACGCGACCGCCGAACGGGCGGCGCGCGAACTGGGCCTGAGCCCGGCTCAGGTCCGGGCCGACTGGGACACCGCCCGCCTCGCGGGCCTCGTCGAGGTGCACGGCGACAACGCCCGCCCCGGCTGGCGGCTGCGCGCCTGGAACCGTGACGACAGCGCCGTGCTGCGCGGCTGGGTCGCCCTCTTCGACGCCTGGTCGCTCGCCTACCCCGAGCCCGAGGACCACGAGCCGGCCGCCGTCGCCGAGGTCGTCTCGGCCATGCCGCAGGTGCTCTCCTTCCTCCAACTGTCCGCCGGGCCCGTGCCCGTGGAACAGCTCCTCGACCTCCTCCAGCAGCGGGTCACCGAACTGCGCACCGAGCGCTGCGAGGTCGTCTACGGCCCGCAGCCCGAGCCGGCCCGGCCCCGACCCGCCGGACCCGCGGCGCCCGACGCGCCCCTCGCCCCGCTCCTCGACTGGGCCCTGCGCGCCCTGGCCTCCGTCGGCGCCCTCACCTACGGCCACGGACAGGCCACGCTCACCCCGCTCGGCAGCTGGGCCGTGTGGGTGAAGCTGGAGCAGATCTGCGTCGCCGCCCAGAGCCCCGCCGGGAACATCGAGCAGTCCGCCGAGGACATGCTGCGCGGCTGCGCCCAGCTCCGCCCCAACGCGGCCCGCGCCGAGTACCGCGCCTGGCTCGCCGCCCGCCCCGTCGGCAGCGCCGTCACCGAACTGCTGGAGGCGGCCCGGGGCGAGGACGCCCTGCTGCGCGGCCTCGCCTTCGAGGCGCTGCGCGTGGTCGGCGCCCCCGCTGAGCCCGACGTGCGGGCCGTGCTGGACGAGCCGACGCTCAGGCCGTACGCCCTGCTGTGGCTGGCCGAGCACGACGGCATCGACCCGGAGGACGCCCACGAGGTGCTCACCCGCGAGGAGGCCACGTGGCTGTGGGTGGACACCGCGGCCGCCGTCGCCGACCACGGCGAGTCCTCCATGCTCGTGCGGCACCTGGAGTCCGCGGTGCAGCCGACCGTCCCCGCGCTCCTCGACGAGGTGCGCGCCGTCGGGCACCCGCGCACCGTGCAGGTCCTGGTCGCACTCGCCGCGGCCCACCCCGACCCGGCCCTGGCCAAGGCCGTGCGCCGCGCCGCGTTCCAGGTCCACACCGGCGGCAGCTAGGACCCGTCGCGTGCGTCACGCCGCAGACCCGTGGCCTGACCGGGCCCCCGCCACCCCTGCCGCGCTGTCAGCCCGCCGTCTCGGGGGCGTACGTGCCGAAGCTCCAGACGTTGCCCTCCAGGTCGCGGGCCATGTAGTCCCGCGAGCCGTAGTCCTGGTCCGTCGGGGGCATCAGGATCTCCACGCCGTGCTCCAGGGCGCGTCGGTGGTGTGCGTCGACGTCGTCCACGACGACGTACACCCCGCCGGGGCCCGCGTCCTTCATCGCCGTGTCGAACACGCCGCCGCGGCCCTTGGAGCCGATCATCACCGCGCCGTTGCCCTGCGTCAGCTCCGCGTGCAGCACCTTTCCGTCCTCGCCCTCGTACACCGACAGCTCCGTGAAGCCGAGGGCCTCCGTCAGCTGCCGGATCGCCGCCTTCGCGTCCGCGTACAGCAGCGTGGGGTAGATGCTCGGACGCCCACCGCCCGTACCTGCCATGCCGACTCACTCCCTTGTGACTCGCCGCACGAAATCACTGCCCGGACTCTCAGCCGGATTCGCGGCCCGGGACCGCCGGAGAACAGCCGTACCCCGGCCCGCAGCCCAGTCTCGCACCGGCCACCGACGACGGCCCCCGGACCGTCCGCGCCGTACCGGCGTGGGGCACGTCACATGGGGCGCTCGGCGGCGAACGGCCCGGACACCCCGCCCGAACACCCGAACGCAGAAAAAGTGGTTGCAGGGCCCCGCTAGACTGGCTTCATGGCCATTCTCCTCGCGCATTAGACGGCGGGAACGTCCTCAGCCGCCAACCCGCCCCCACCTTCGCCCAGGAGTCTGACCAGTGATCTCCGCCTCCGGCATCGAGCTGCGCGCCGGTGCTCGCGTGCTCATCGAAAACGCCACCTTCCGCGTCGCCAAGGGCGACCGCATCGGCCTGGTCGGCCGCAACGGCGCGGGGAAGACCACGCTCACCAAGTGCCTGGCCGGTGAGGGCATCCCCGCCGCCGGCACCATCACCCGCTCCGGCGAGGTCGGCTACCTCCCGCAGGACCCCCGCACCGGCGACCTCGACATCCTCGCCCGCGACCGCATCCTGTCGGCGCGCGGCCTCGACGTCCTGATCCGCAAGATGCGCGAGAACGAGCAGCGGATCGCCAACGGCCAGGGCGCCACCCGCGAGAAGGCGCTCAGGCAGTACGAGCGCCAGGAGACCGAGTTCCTCACCAAGGGCGGGTACGCCGCCGAGGCCGAGGCCGCCACCATCGCCGCCGCGCTGAACCTGCCCGACCGTGTGCTCGGCCAGCCCCTGCACACGCTCTCCGGCGGTCAGCGCCGTCGTATCGAGCTGGCCCGCATCCTGTTCTCCGACGCGGACACGCTGCTGCTCGACGAGCCGACCAACCACCTCGACGCCGACTCGATCGTCTGGCTGCGCGACTACCTCAAGACCTACCGCGGCGGCTTCATCGTCATCTCCCACGACGTCGACCTGGTCGAGACGGTCGTCAACAAGGTGTTCTACCTGGACGCCAACCGGGCCACGATCGACGTCTACAACATGGGCTGGAAGCTGTACCAGCAGCAGCGCGAGGCCGACGAGAAGCGCCGCAGGCGCGAGCGCGCGAACGCCGAGAAGAAGGCCGCCGCGCTCAACGCCCAGGCCGACAAGATGCGCGCCAAGGCCACCAAGACGGTCGCCGCGCAGAACATGGCCCGTCGCGCCGAGAAGCTGCTGTCCGGTCTCGAAGAGGTCCGGATGTCCGACAAGGTCGCCAAGCTCCGCTTCCCCGAGCCCGCGCCCTGCGGCAAGACCCCCCTGATGGCCGAGGGCCTGTCGAAGTCGTACGGCTCGCTGGAGATCTTCACCGACGTCGACCTGGCCATCGACAAGGGCTCCCGGGTCGTCATCCTCGGCCTCAACGGCGCCGGCAAGACCACGCTGCTCCGGCTCCTCGCCGGCGTCGAGCAGCCGGACACCGGCATGGTCGTCCCCGGCCACGGCCTCAAGCTCGGCTACTACGCCCAGGAGCACGAGACCCTCGACGCCGACCGCACGGTGCTGGAGAACATGCGCTCCGCCGCGCCCGACATGGACCTCGTCGAGGTCCGCAAGGTGCTCGGCTCGTTCCTGTTCTCCGGCGACGACGTCGACAAGCCCGCCGGTGTCCTGTCCGGCGGCGAGAAGACCCGTCTCGCGCTCGCGACCCTGGTCGTCTCCTCGGCGAACGTGCTGCTCCTGGACGAGCCGACCAACAACCTCGACCCGGCCAGCCGGGAGGAGATCCTCGGCGCACTGCGCACCTACAAGGGCGCGGTCGTCCTCGTCACCCACGACGAGGGCGCCGTCGAGGCGCTCCAGCCGGAGCGGATCATCCTGCTGCCGGACGGCGTCGAGGACCTCTGGGGCGCCGACTACGCCGATCTCGTCGCCCTCGCTTGATCGAAAGGGTGATCCACAGCGTATGGATCATTCGGCCCATCGGTGATCCACCATCTGTGTGAGATCTCCTCGTACCGAGGTGTGTCCTACATCGATTTCGCGGCCGAGCCCCCGATTCTCCGGGGCTCGGCCGTCGCGCCTTTCTGACCTGGCCTTTCCCGGAACAACCCGTTCGGCCGTACGGACGCCGATGTTCGGAATGTGCTGTTCCGATTGTGGGGACTCGCTCCCGTCGTCAAAACCTTCTCTCACGGACCTTGCCGAATGGGTGGCCATGAAGCCCCGGAGGGGTGATCATGAGGAGACCAGAGCGCACTTCCCATGAGGAGGCACGGGTGGCCGAGACTCTGAAGAAGGGCAGCCGGGTGACCGGCGCCGCGCGCGACAAGCTCGCGGCAGACCTGAAGAAGAAGTACGACGCCGGTGCGAGCATCCGGGCGTTGGCCGAGGAGACCGGCCGCTCGTATGGCTTCGTGCACCGCATGCTCAGCGAGTCGGGCGTCACGCTCCGAGGGCGTGGCGGGGCGACGCGGGGCAAGAAGGCCACATCGGCCTGACCCCGGGTGGCCCCTCGGCTTCGATGGTGGCCACCCGGTCGGCCGACTGACCGGCCGGGTGGTTACTGTGCAGTCACTTAACCGTGCCGTCGTACGGCGTCATCGTCGTCGCGCGGCACGGAAGACGACCGCACCCATCGGAGGCGCCCCATGGCTTCGCCCGCCCAGGACCTCGGTCCGGTACTCGACAAGGACGGCGTACGGCTCACCGTCGACGATGCGATCGCCACGGTGACGCTGACCAACCCGGCCAAGCGCAACGCGCAGAGCCCCGCTCTGTGGCGGGCGCTGACCGAGGCCGGGCGGCTGCTGCCGGGCTCCGTCCGGGTCGTGGTGCTGCGGGCCGAGGGCAAGTCCTTCTCGGCCGGGCTCGACCGGCAGGCGTTCACGCCCGAGGGCTTCGACGGCGAGCCGTCGTTCATCGACCTCGCACGGGGCGGCGACGCCGAGCTGGACGCGACCATCGCCGAGTACCAGGAGGCGTTCACCTGGTGGCGGCGCAGCGACGTCGTGTCGATCGCCGCGGTCCAGGGGCATGCCATCGGAGCGGGGTTCCAGCTCGCTCTCGCCTGTGACCTGCGCGTCGTCGCGGACGACGTGCAGTTCGCCATGCGCGAGACCAGCCTGGGGCTCGTGCCCGACCTGACCGGCACGCACCCCCTGGTGGGGCTGGTCGGATACGCCCGCGCGCTGGAGATCTGCGTGACCGGGCGGTTCGTCACGGCCGAGGAGGCCGTCAGCACGGGGCTCGCGAACGTCGCCGTGCCCGTGGACCAGCTCGAGGGCACGGTCGGGGACCTGGCGTCGGCGATCCTGGCCGCGCCCCGGGACGCGGTCATCGAGACCAAGGCGCTGCTGCGCGGTGCCCAGGACCGTACGTACGAGGACCAGCGGACGGCCGAACGGGCCGCTCAGGCACGCCGGCTGCGTGACCTCGCCGGCCTCGGCGAATGAGGCCGTGCAGGGGCCGGGCCGTCTCCCTCAGCTGACCGACGTCACCAGGACCGCCACCGTCGGGCGGTCCGCCAGCGCGTCCGGCACCGCCGCGCGCACCGCACGGACCACGTCCAGGGGCCGGTGGTCCGCGTGCACGGCGATCTCCAGCCGGACGTGACGGCGCGGCAGGGCGCTGCCCTCTCTGGCCTCCTCGATGTGCACGGCCCTGCCCAGGCCCCCCAGGGTGCCCGTCAGACGGGCCACGCCCGGCACCGCCAGAGCGGCCGCGGCCGCGCGACCCGCGTCGGTGTCGGGCGCTTCGGCTTCCGCCGCCCGCGGTGGCTCCGGTGGTCCCGCGGCGGCGGGCTCGCCGTTCCCCGCCTCGTCGCCCTCGCCCGCCGTATCGGCCGCGTCGTCCAGCAGCGCGGTCACCCGCAGGTCCACCTCCGCCACCGTGAGGCCGAGGCGTTCCGTCGCCGCCGTCGCCAGGGCTGTCCGCAGCACGGCGGCCGTGGCCGGCAGGGGCTCCGCGGCCGTCGCAGCGAAGTCCGCCGTCAGGCGCAGGGGTCCGGGCGGCAGGGCGCTGGGCGGCGGTGGGACGGCCGGGTCCTGAATGTCCCGCGGGTCGGCGAGCGTGACGCGGAGCGTGCCGAGGCGCACGCCCGGCACGTCCCGCGCCGCGCGCCGCACCACCGCCTCCGCCGCCCGCTCCGTGATCCACGCGCCGTCGTGCGGGCCGCCCAGCGGGAGGAACCTGCCGAGGCCCAGCTGCTGTCGTACCGCCTGCGTCCACCGGTCAGCCGTCGTCATTCCTCCAGCCTGCCGCATTCCTGGCGCGCGGCCACGCAACCGTGCTTACGGTGGTTTCAGGACGACGACCGAAAAGGACGTACGGCGATGACTGAGACGACGGAGCAGAACCGGGGTCCGGAGGTCGAGACCCCAGGCAGGAGCCAGGTGACCAGGCGCGGTGGCGGAGACCCGGGTGGCCGGGGCCGGACGACCATCGCGGACGGCGTCGTGGAGAAGATCGCCGGGCTGGCGGCACGCGACGTGGACGGTGTGCACGCCATGGGCAGCGGCATCTCGCGGACCTTCGGGGCCGTGCGCGACCGGGTGCCCGGCGGGGACAAGTCGGTGACGCGGGGCGTCAAGGCCGAGGTCGGTGAGGTGCAGGCCGCACTCGACCTGGAGATCGTCGTGGAGTACGGCGTGTCGATCTCCGATCTCGCCCGCGACGTGCGCGAGAACGTGATCACCGCGGTGGAGCGGATGACCGGCCTCGAAGTCGTCGAGGTCAACATCGCGGTGAGCGACGTGAAGCTGCCGGAGGAAGAGGAAGAGGAAGAGGAACCGGAGCGGCGGATCCAGTGAGGCACCGGAGATCCCCGTGATCCCCCCCCGAATGCAGCGGCCGGGGAGTTCCTGGGCCGCTGGGCCGCTGGGCCGCTGGGCCGCTGAGGAACTGAGGAGCGCACCATGAGCATGGCCGTGGCCGGCATGATCGCCGGCATGGCGCTGGGCTTCGCCGGATACTTCGGCGGATTCGGAGCCTTTCTGCTGGTGGCGGCGCTGGGCGCCGTCGGCCTCGTCGTCGGCCGGTTCCTGGAAGGGGACATGGACTTCGGCGACTTCTTCCGGCCCCGTGACGAACGGCGGCGGTGACGTCCGTGAGCACGGGGACCGGTGAGCTCGGAAGGTCCCTCGCGACCGTTCCGCCGGGCGAGCGGGGCGCCACCCGGATCGCCGACCGGGTGGTGTCGAAGATCGCTTCCCAGGCGGCGCGCGAGGCGGTCGGGCCGTTGCCGCCGGACGCCGCGCCCCCGCACGCCACCGTCGTCGTCCACCACGACATCGCACGTGTCCGGGTCCACCTGGAACTGGACTACCCCACCGACATCGGCGGCCGGTGCGGGCACGTGCGTGGTCAAGTCGTCGAGCGGGTGGGCGCGTTGACGGGCATGGAGGTGCCGGAGGTCGTCGTCCAGGTCGAGCGGCTGCACCTGGCGGCGGCGTACGGCGCGGCACAGGGGAGGGTGCGATGAGCGAGCCCCGGGACACCGGACCGTCCGACGGCACCACGCAGCGGCTGCCGGTCCTTGAGAAGACCGAACCGGCACCGTCCGGCCCGCCCGCGGGCCGCGAACCCCCGCCTCCGCTCGACGACGGGCACGGCCGCGCCGGCCGTTTCTGGTCCGCGCGCCGTATCCCGGCGGGCCTCGTCGCGCTGCTGCTCCTCGCCCTGGCCGGTCTCTTCCTGTACGACATCGCCGCCGTACGCGCCGACCGGCCCGTCATGCGCTGGCGCCGCGCACTGGCCCGGGAGCTGGCCGAACGCTCCCTGGACGACATCTGGGTGCTGGTGGGCGCCGGTGTCGCCGCCGCCCTCGGACTGTGGCTGCTCCTCCTGGCGGTCACACCCGGCCTGCGCGCCCTCCTGCCCATGCACCGCTCCCACACCGACGTACGCGCCGGACTGCACCGAAACGCCGCCGCCCTGGTGTTGCGGGACCGGGCCGTGGAGGTGGCCGGCGTGCAGTCGGCCCGGGTGCGGGTGGGCCGCCGCAAGGCCGACGTCCGCGCGGTCTCGCACTTCCGTGAACTGGACGACGTACGGACCGATCTGGACGCCACGCTCGCGGACGCGGTCCGGGGACTGGGCCTGGCCCGGCCGCCAGCGCTGTCGGTGCGCGTCCGCAGGCCCGGCCGGAAGGGGTGAGCCAGGTGCTCAGAGCCGTCAACCGCGTACTGCTCGCACTGGTGGGCCTGGTCCTGCTCGCCCTCGGCGGTTCCGTCCTGGCCGTCGGGCTCGGCGCGCAGGCGCCCTCCTGGTGGATCCACGACGATCGGCACGACGTGCTGCTCACCGAGGCGGAGCGGACCCGGTGGCGGGACGCCGGCTGGTGGTGGCCGGTCGTCCTCGCCGTCCTCGCCGTTCTCGTGCTGCTCGCCCTGTGGTGGCTGGTCGCGGTCCTGCGCCGCCACCGGCTCGCCGAGGTCCTCGTCGACACCGGCGACGGCGAGGGGGCACTGCTGCGGGGACGGGCCCTGGAGGGCGTACTCGTCGACGAGGCGGGGGAGTTGAACGGTGTGGCACGCGCCCACGCCCATCTGACCGGGCGGCGCAGCGCCCCCGAGGCCCACGTACGGCTGTCGATGGAGCCGCACGTGGATCCCGGCACGGCTCTGCACGACCTCACGACAGGGGCGCTGGCCCACGCGAGGGACTCGGCGGGCCTCGCCTCGCTCCCGGCGGAGGTACGGCTACGAGCCGTCCGGCACCGCCCGGAGCGGGTCAGCTGACCCGCACGGAAGCCGTACGCGCACGCCGAACGTGGTTGGCCGTACTCGGAAGCCGTACTCGGTGGCCGAAGGCGGGGCCGGCCTCAGAAGCCGTGCCGTGCTCCGCCGTCCACAGGCACCATCACCCCGGTCAGATAGGAAGCCGCCGGAGACAGCAGGAACGCGGCCACGCGCCCGAACTCCTCCGTGGCCCCGTACCTGCGCAGCGGAATACGGGACTCGGCGGCGGCCCGAGTCGCCTCCGGATCCGCGGACAGGGCGTCCAGCTCCCGCACCCGGTCCGTGTCGATCCGGCCGGGGAGCACCCCGACGACCCGGATGCCCCGCGGCCCCAGCTCGTCGGAGAGGGACTTCGCGAACCCGGCGAGGCCGGGCCGCAGCCCGTTGGAGATCGTCAGCCCGGGGATCGGCTCGTGCACCGACCCGGACAGCACGAAACCGATCACCCCGCCCGGCTCCAACTCGGCCGACGCCGCGCGGGCGATCCGCACCGCGCCGAGGAACACCGACTCGAACGCCGTCTGCCACTGCTCGTCCGTGGTGTCGGCGACGAAGCCCGGCGGCGGCCCGCCGACGCTGACGAGGACGCCGTGGAAGCCGCCGAAACGCTCCCGGGCGCTAGCGATCAGCCGTGCGGGAGCCTCCACGTCCGCGTTGTCCACGGCCACGCCGACCGCGTTCGGCCCCAGTTCGGCGGCGGCGTCGGAGACCCGGTCCTCGTCCCGCCCCGTGACGACCACCTTCGCGCCGTCGGCGACCAGCTCGCGCGCGGCGGCGTTGCCCAGTCCACGCGTGGCTCCGGTGACGACGTACACCCGGTCCTTCAGTCCAAGATCCATGGCCCCTATCCTGCCCCGTCCGCACCGAACAGGGCCAGGGCGGTGTTCACCAGGCCGATGTGACTGAACGCCTGAGGGAAGTTGCCGAGCTGGCGGGCGGCCACGGGGTCGTACTCCTCGGCCAGCAGCCCCACGTCGTTGGCGAGCCCCACCAGCCGTTCGAACAGCTGCCGGGCCTCCTGCGTACGGCCCGTCATGTGTAGGGCGTCCGCGAGCCAGAACGAGCACACCAGGAAGGTGCCCTCGCTGCCCGGCAGGCCGTCGACGGCCGTGTCGTCCAAGCTGTAGCGGTGCAGGAGTCCGCCGTGCTCCAGCTCCTTGCGGACCGCGTCGATGGTGCCGAGCACCCGCGGATCGTCGGGCGGCAGGAAGCCCACGCGCGGGATGAGCAGCAGCGCGGCGTCGAGCTCGCGCGAACCGTAGGACTGCGTGAAGGTGTTGCGCTCGGGGTCGTAGCCGTTCTCGCACACCTCGCGGTGCACCTCGTCGCGCATCGCGCGCCAGCCGTCCAGGTCGCCGTCCAGCTCGGGGTGGGTCTCCAAGGTGTGCACGGCCCGGTCGGCGGCCACCCACACCATCACCTTCGAGTGCACGAACTGGCGCCGCCCGCCGCGCACCTCCCACAGCCCCTCGTCGGGCTGCCGCCAGGCCGTCCGCAGGAAGTCCATCAGGGCGCACTGCACGGCCCACACGTCCGGCTGGGCCGACAGGCCCGAACTGCGCGCCAGCGACAGGGAGTCCATGACCTCGCCGTACACGTCCAGCTGGAGCTGGTTGACGGCGTCGTTGCCGATGCGCACGGGCGTCGACTCGGCGTAACCCGACAGCCACGGCAGCTCGTGCTCGGGCAGCCGCCGCTCGCCCGCCAGCCCGTACATGATCTGCAGGTCCGCCGGATCGCCGGCGACCGCGCGCAGCAGCCAGTTCCGCCAGGCCTCGGCCTCCTCCTGGTAGCCGGCCGCCAGCAGCGCGCCCAGGGTGAGGGTGGAGTCGCGCAGCCAGCAGTAGCGGTAGTCCCAGTTGCGTACCCCGCCCGGCTCCTCGGGCAGCGAGGTGGTGGGGGCGGCCACGATGCCGCCGGTCGGGGCGTAGGTGAGCGCCTTGAGGGTGATCAGGGAGCGCACCACGGCGTCCCGGTGGGGCCCGTCGTAGCGGCAGCGGGACGTCCAGGTGCGCCAGTCGTCGACGCTGTGGCGGAGGGAGTCGTACGGGTCGACGAGCGGCGGGCGGGGCTCGTGGGAGGGGTGCCACGTCAGCACGAACGCGACCTTGTCGCCCTCCCCGACCGTGAACTCCGCGTGGGTGCCGAAGTCCTCGCCCCAGGTGCGCACCTCCGGCTCGCTGCGCAGCCACGCCGAGTCCGGGCCGGCCACGGCCACCCGGTGACCGTCGGCCCTGCGCACCCACGGCACGATCGAGCCGTAGTCGAAGCGCAGCCGCAGCGCACTGTGGACGGTCACCTCGCCACGCAGGCCCTCCACGATGCGTACGACGTCGGGGGCGCGATCGCGTTGCGGCATCAGGTCGGTGACCCGCACCGCCCCCTCGTCGGTCTCCCAGACGGTGTCCAGGACGAGGGTGTCGCGGCGGTAGGCCCGCCGGGAGCACCGCTCGGCTCCCTTCGGGGCGATGCGCCAGTAGCCGTTGTCCTCGTCGCCGAGCAGCTTCGCGAAGCAGGCGGCCGAGTCGAAGCGGGGCAGGCACAGCCAGTCGATGGAGCCGTCCTTGCCCACCAGGGCCGTGGTCTGCTCGTCGCCGATCAGTGCGTAGTCCTCGATGCGGGGGTGCACGCAGTGCGGGTTCCCGGCAACTCGGCGTGGCAATCAGAGGAGAAGCCGGGGGAGTGACGCACCCGCGGCGACCGGGGCGCCGGAGCCGGAGAAGATGACGCCCGGGTCCGACGGGGCCTGGTTGAGCACCCACAGGCCGATCAGCGTGGCCAAGGTGAACACGACGGCGATCAGCACGGCGAGCACGAGGCGCCGCCGGCGCTCACGGCGCAGCCACGCGCCGCGTGCCGTGCGGTAGGCGTCGGGGGCGGGGAGCACCCCGCCGGCCAGGGCTTGCAGGGCCTCGCGCAGTTCGCGTTCGGTGCGGCCGTGGTCCGTGCGGTCGGAACTGGTGTCGTTCATCGCCGGGCCTCCATCACCTGGGTCAGGGCGGCGATGCCGCGTGCCGTGTGTGTCTTGACGGAACCGCAGGAGATGCCCATCGCCGCCGCGATCTCGCTCTCCTTCAGCCCGAGCCAGTGCCGCAGCACCAGGGCCTCGCGCTGCCGAACCGGCAGCTGCTGGAGCGCGTCGATCAGTACCCGCTGGTCGTCGCGGAGCAGCGCGGTGTTCTCGGCCGAGGCGACCGTCTCGTCCGGCGGGGCCGGCGGGTTCTCCTCGTGTCTGCGGGCGACCTGGAGGTGGCGTATGCGCATCCGCGTCAGATTGCACACCGTGGAGCGCAGATAGGCCTCCGCCGCGGCCACGTCCTTCAGCCGCCGCCACCGGCGGTAGATCTGGTAGTACGCCTCCGCCACGACGTTCTCGGGGTCGTCGGCGCCGAGCAGGACGGCCAGACGCAGCATCGAGGAGTAGTGCAGCTCGAACAGCCGGGCGACGCCGGCCTCCCGTTCCAGGTCGGCCGGGTCGCCGACCGCGGGCGTGAGCGGCTCGGCCGGGTACGCCTCCGCCGGGGCGGCGGGCGCGGGCGCGTACGCCTCCGCCGGGGCGGCGGGGGGTGGGACCGGCGGCAGGGTGGCCGGGGTGCGCTGTCTGCGTCTCACGGGTTCGCTCCCGTCTGCGGGCGTCGCCTGACGGTCAGGCGGGACGGCAGGTCGGTCGTGTCGGCGCCGCGCGGGACGCCGAGTCGTTCGAGGAGGGCGGTGCCGGCCACCGCGACGGCCAGGTTGAGCAGCAGGGCCGCGAGCCCCGCGTAGATCTCCACCGGCCCGGTGCCGGTGCCGAGCGGCACGATCGAGGAGAACCCCTCGCGCACCACCAGCCAGGTCCCGGCCGCCATGCCCACGCCCCACCCGGCGAGCAGCGCTCTCGGGTGCAGCCGCCCGGTGAACAGCCCGAGCGCCACGGCCGGGAAGATCTGCAGGATCCACACGCCGCCGAGCAGTTGCAGGTTGATGGCGTCCTGGTCGCGCAGCCCGAACACGAACGCCACGGCCCCCGCCTTCGCGGTGAGCGAGACCGCCTTGGCGATGCGCACCTGCCGCTTGGGCGTGGCCGTCGGATGGACGTACTCGACGTACACGTTCCGTACGAAGCTCGTCGCCGCCGCGATGGACATCACCGCCGCCGGGACCAGGGCGCCGACCGCGATCGCGGCGAACACCAGCCCCGCCAGCGGCGCCGGCATCAGCCGGTCGACCAGCATCGGCACGGCGGCCTCGGCGCCGCCCTCGGGGGCCCGGACGCCCGCCGCGAGCGCGGCCACGCCGAGGAACCCGAAGAGCGCGAGCAGCGCCGTCCAGGCGGGCAGCGCCACGGACACCTTGCGCAGCGTGCGCGGCCCGTCGGCGGCGAAACCGGCGGTCAGCACGTGCGGGTACATCAGCAGCGCGAGCGCGGAACCGAGAGCGAGGGTGGCGTACGCGGGCTGCTGCTCGGGTGTCAGCAGCAGCGCCGGGCCGCCCAGCCGTCGTTGCGCGCCCTGGAAGACCGGGCCCGGGCCGCCGAACCGATCCAGGACCAGCCAGGTCACGGCGGTCAGTGACACGAACACCGCGACCGCCTTCAGCGCGGAGATCACCGCGGGCGCCCGCAACCCGTGCCGGTAGGTGGCCACCGCGAGCCCCGCGAACAGTGCCACCATCACCAGGTCCCCGGCCGCGCCGCGCGGATAGACGCCCCCGGCCGTGAGCACCGCCCGTATCCCGAGCAGCTGGAGCGCCAGGTACGGCATCGTCGCGAGGATTCCGGTCAGCGCGACCACCAGCGCCAGCGGCGGCGAGCCGTACCGGCCGCGCACGAAGTCGGCGGCGGTGACGTAGCCATGCCGGCGGGCCACCGTCCACAGCCGGCTCAGCAGCACGAAGGCGAGCGGGCAGACGATGACGGTGTACGGCACCGCGAAGAAGGCGGGCGCGCCGTTGCCGTAGGCCAGTCCCGGCACGGCGGTGAAGGTGTACGCGGTGAAGATCGTGCCGCCGAGCAGCAGCCAGGTCCATCCCGGGCCGAGGCCGCGGTCGGCCAGCGCCCACCCCTCCAGGGACGGCAGCCGGTCGGTGGGCCGCAGCCGCCGCGCGGTGACGGCGAGCAGTGACGCCCCGCCGATCACGGCGAGGAACGTCGCGGTCATGGCGCCGTCAGCCATGGGTCACCGTCCTTGGTGTGCCTGTGCTCTCCCGTGTTGGTTGCGCGGACGGCCCGTCCGGAGGACACGGAACCGGCGGGAAATCTTCTCGGAACTTCGTGTCAACCACTTCCGGCGGGAGCGCAACTCTTGCACAGACCGACAGTGATCGGGAGAGGTGCGCAGGTCACGGGAGAGCGCTCGCACCGACCCCCCTCCGTGCTGTCGCACACCACCGCCACGGTGAGGAGCCGCCATGCCCGTGTCAGCCCTGCCCGAATCCGGCCTTCCCGCGCCCGGAAAATCCCGGATGTCCCCTAGATCGATCCTGCTGTGGGTCGCCGTCTCCCTGCTCGGCGCGGTCGCCTGGGGCGTCCTCGCCCTCGCCCGCGGGGAGCGGATCTCCGCGGTCTGGCTGGTCGTCGCCGCGCTCGGTTCGTACGCCATCGCCTACCGCTTCTACTCGCGCTTCATCGCGCGCCGCGTGCTCCGGCCCGACGACCGCCGGGCCACCCCGGCCGAGCGCCTGGAGGACGGTGTCGACTTCCACCCCACCGACCGACGGGTGCTGCTCGGCCACCACTTCGCCGCGATCGCCGGCGCCGGCCCGCTGGTCGGTCCGGTCCTCGCGGCGCAGATGGGATACCTGCCCGGCACGCTGTGGATCGTGGCCGGCGTGATCTTCGCGGGTGCGGTGCAGGACATGGTCGTGCTGTTCCTGTCGATGCGGCGGGACGGCAGGTCGCTCGGGCAGCTGGCGCGTGACGAGATCGGCCGGGTGGGCGGGGCCGCCGCCCTGATCGCCGTGTTCGCCATCATGATCATCCTGCTGGCCGTGCTCGCGCTGGTCGTCGTCAACGCCCTCGCGCACTCCCCCTGGGGCACCTTCTCGGTCGCGATGACCATCCCCATCGCCCTGTTCATGGGCTTCTGGTTGCATGTGATCCGCCCCGGCAGGGTCGTGGAGACCAGCCTGATCGGCGTGGTCCTGCTGCTCCTCGCCATCGCCGGCGGCAGCTGGATCCAGGACTCCTCGCTGGCCGACGCCTTCACCCTGAGCCCCACCACGCTCGTGCTGTGCCTGGTCGGATACGGCTTCGTCGCCTCCGTCCTGCCGGTGTGGATGCTGCTCGCGCCGCGCGACTACCTGTCCACGTTCATGAAGATCGGCACCATCGCGCTCCTGGCGGTCGGCGTCCTGGTGGCCGCGCCCGTGCTGCGGGCGGACGCGGTGAGCGACTTCGCCTCGTCCGGCGCCGGACCCGTCTTCGCCGGGTCGCTGTTCCCCTTCCTGTTCATCACCATCGCCTGCGGCGCGCTGTCCGGCTTCCACGCGCTGGTCTCCTCCGGCACCACTCCCAAGCTGATCCAGAAGGAGTCCCAGGTCCGGATGATCGGCTACGGCGCCATGCTGATGGAGTCGTTCGTCGCCGTCATGGCCCTGATCGCGGCGGCGACCCTGGAGCCGGGCCTGTACTACGCCATGAACGCCCCCGCGGGCCTGCTCGGCACGACCGCCGAGTCGGCGTCCCATGCGGTGGCGAACCTCGGCTTCACCATCACGCCCGAGCAGCTCACGCAGGCCGCGAAGGCGGTGGAGGAACAGACCCTGATCGCCCGCACCGGCGGCGCGCCCACGCTGGCCGTCGGCATGTCGGAGATCTTCTCCGGGGTCTTCGGCGGCACCGCGATGAAGGCCTTCTGGTACCACTTCGCGATCATGTTCGAGGCGTTGTTCATCCTGACGACGGTCGACGCGGGCACCCGGGTCGGCCGCTTCATGCTCCAGGACATGCTCGGCAACGTCTGCAAGCCGCTCGGCCGGGTCACCTGGAAGCCCGGCATCTGGCTGTGCAGCGCCCTGGTCGTCGGGGCCTGGGGCTACTTCCTCTACGTCGGCGCCACCGACCCGCTCGGCGGGATCAACCAGCTCTTCCCGCTCTTCGGCATCGCCAACCAGCTGCTGGCCGCCATCGCCCTCGCCGTCTGCACCACGGTCCTGATCAAGTCCGGGCGGCTGCGCTGGGCCTGGGTCACCGGCGTCCCGCTCGCCTGGGTGGTCGCGGTCACTTTCACCGCGAGCTGGCAGAAGATCTTCTCCGCCGACCCGAAGATCGGCTTCTTCGCCCAGCGCGACCGGTACGCCGAGGCCCTGGACGCCGGCCAGGTCCTGCCACCCGCCAAGACGCTCGACGACATGCACACCGTGGTCACCAACTCCACCGTCGACGGCGTGCTCATCGCGCTGTTCGTGCTGCTGGTCGCCGTGGTGATCGGCAACGCGGCGGTGGTGTGCGTCCGCGCCGTCCGTTCGCCCGTACCGCTCCCCACGACCGAGGCGCCCTACGTCGAGTCCCGCATCGCGGGGGCGGGCGAGTCCGCCGAGCCCCTGGTGGGGGCCCGCTCATGACGGCCCCGCGCCAGGCGCGGGCGGTGCACCGGTGCCCGCGCAGGCGGGGGTGGCAGGTGCACCGGCACCTGCGCGCGTGGGCGGGGGCGGTGCGCTGGTACCTGCGTGAGCTGACCGGCGAGGCGGAGTACGACCGCTACTGCGAGCACCAGCGGCGCCGGCACCCGCTCGCGCCCCTGCCGACCAGACGGGAGTACCAGGTGCTGCGCACACGGCACCGGGAGAGCCATCCGCAAGGGCGCTGCTGCTGACGGGGCCCGCGGCGGGCGGTGCGGCGGCCGGTGCCGCGAGCGGCCAAACCGGCCGGCGGTCACACCGCCGCCGGCTCGGCCTCCGTCGCCGTGGTCTTCTTCGCGGCCGCCTCCGCCCGCTCCCGGGCCTCGCGGCGGGCCAGGATCACCCAGCCGACCGGGACGGCCGCGGCGAACAGCCACCACTGGACGGCGTACGCGTAGTTCAGCGCGGCGTCCTCCTTGCCGGGGTCGCCGAGCAGCTCCGGGGTGCCGCCCTTCGGCTCGGGCGCCGTCTGCGCGATGTAGCCGCCGAGCACCGGGGCGTCCAGCCGCCGGGCCTCCTGAGCGCTGTTGATCAGCATGATCTGCCGGTCCGGCAGGTCCTTGAGGTCCTTGATGCCGCTCGTCGCGGTCGTCTCGTCGGGCATCAGCCGGCCGGTGACGGTGATTTCGCCGCGGGGCGGTGCGGGGACCTTCGGGTACGTGGTCTGGCTCGTACGGTCCCCGGGGATCCAGCCCCGGTTGACGAGCAGGACCTTGCCGTCGGTGAGGACGAACGGGGTCAGGACGTGGTAGCCGACCTCGTCGTCGGAGTTGGTGCGGCGGCGGACGACCACCTCGTCATCGGGGTCGAAGCGCCCCTTGGCCGTCACGGTGCGGTACCGCTCGTCGCTGGTGATGGCGTGCCCGGGGGAGGTCAGCCGCTCCACCGGCACCGGCTCGGCGGCCAGCGCCTCGGTGACCAGCCGGTTGCGGGCGGTGCGCTCCTCGTAGCGGTGCATCTGCCAGATGCCCAGTCTGATCATCGTGGGGATGAGCAGGAGGGCGATCAGCGTGAGGATCACCCATTGGCGGGACAGCAGGAAGCGGTACACCCCACGACCGTACAACTCGGTCGTGGGGTGCATTCGGGCGGGTACCGGTCTCACACCTTGTCGACGATCCCCACCTTCCCCTCGGCCCGGGCGCAGTGCGCGCCGCAGTACCAGTGGCCGTCGGCCTCGACTCCCTGGCCGATGATCTGCACCCGGCAGTGCTCGCAGATCGGTGCCATGCGGTGGATAGCGCAGGCGAAGCAGTCGAAGACGTGCACCGACCCCTGCGCGTGCACCTCGAAGGTCATTCCGTACTGATTGCCACATACCTCACAGGTCGCCATGCGCCACAGCGTGAGCCGTCGGCCTGGCGCGGGCGAGCGGCCTCCGGGCGAGTCGCCCGCCAATCACCCGTCCGTACGGTCACTCCGACGCGGCCGCGGTCACTCGGCCGCCGCCGGTTCCACGTCCGCGAGGAGCTGCCCGAACGCCGCCTCGTCCACGATCGGCGTCCCGAACTGCCGGGCCTTGACCACCTTGGACGTGCCCGAGTCCGGGTCGTTGGTGACCAGGAGACTGGTCAGCCGGGACAGGCTGGTGGCCACGTGCAGTCCGGCCTCGGTGGCCCGGTCCTCCAGCAGTTCACGCTCGACGGACGTGTCACCGGAGAAGGCGACCCGCATGCCCTGCTTGAGACGTTTGCCCACCTCGTACCGGCCGGGGTTGGGATAGGGGCATGCGGGCCTTTTGCGCGACGGGCGCCAACTGCCCGGCCGGTGACCGCCGTACCCCGCCTGCTGTCCGATCCGGGGCGCCGGCCGGTCGTTCCACTCCGTCAGCGGCCGGCACTCGTGCAGCGGCAGCCGTACGCCGCCCGCCGCCGCGGCCCGCAGGCTGGGCCGGAACGCCTCGGCGAGCACGCGGGCGTCGTCCAGCGCGTGGTGCGCCCGCCGCTGGACGACGCCGAAGTGGGCCGCCAGCGTCTCCAGTTTGTGGTTGGGCAGCGGCAGACCCAGTTCCTTGGACAGCGCGATGGTGCACAGCCGTTGCCGCACGGGCGCCTCGCGCTGGGCACGCGCGTACTCCCGGGCGATCATCTGCCAGTCGAAGACGGCGTTGTGCGCGACGAGCACCCGGCCGTCGAGCCGGGCCGCGAACTCGTCGGCGATGTCCCCGAACAGGGGAGCCCCGTCGAGCATCTCGCTCGTCAGACCGTGGATCCACACCGGCCCCGGATCGCGCTCCGGGTTGACCGTCGTGTACCAGTGGTCCTCGACCTCGCCGCGCGCGTCCAGCCGGTAGACGGCCGCGGAGATGATGCGGTCGTTCCGGGCCAGCCCCGTGGTCTCCACGTCAACGACCGCGTATCCCTGCGGATACGCGGCCGGCCACGAGGTGGGGGAGGGCGCTGCGGTCGTGAGGTCTTCGAGCATGGTCCCTGAGGATACGGGCCGCGACTGACAGTGCGGTCCGTCAGGTCCGTGGGAGCCGCGCGGTGCTCACGTCCCGTCAGACGGGTGCCGGTCCGGCGCGGGGCGGTGCGGTTCCCCGGCCGACCGAGCCCCTGCGCCCGCCGGCCTGCCCCCCCCGCAGCGGACACGTGGCACCGGGCGGCGGCGGATTGGCGGAGATCGCCAAGAAGCAAGCGCGTACCGCCGGTAATACTTGTCGGTAACAACGTCTAGGCGCGGCCGGACGGCGGTCCTACGGTGCATGCATGCCGAACCTGCCCGATGTCGTGCTGTGGTCCATACCCGCCTTCGTGCTGCTCACCGTCGTGGAGATGGTGAGCTACCGCCTCCATCCCGACGAGGACGCGGCCGGGTACGAGGCCAAGGACGCCGCCACCAGCATCACCATGGGGCTCGGCAGTCTCGTCTTCGACCTGCTCTGGAAGATCCCGATCGTCGCGATCTACACGGCCCTCTACGAACTGACCCCGCTGCGCGTGCCCGTGCTGTGGTGGACCGTCCCGCTGATGCTCCTCGCCCAGGACTTCTTCTACTACTGGTCCCACCGCGGCCACCACGTCGTCCGCATCCTGTGGGCCTGTCACGTGGTGCACCACTCCAGCAGGAAGTTCAACCTCACCACCGCGCTGCGCCAGCCCTGGACGTCCCTGACCGTGTGGCCGTTCTACGTGCCGCTCGTCGCCGCCGGTGTGCACCCGGCCGCGCTGGCGTTCTGCTCCTCGGCGAACCTCGTCTACCAGTTCTGGATCCACACCGAGCGGATCGACAGGATGCCCCGGTGGTTCGAGTTCGTGTTCAACACGCCCTCCCACCACCGCGTGCACCACGCCTCCCAGGGTGGCTATCTCGACCGCAACTTCGGCGGCATCCTCATCGTCTGGGACCGGCTGTTCGGCTCCTTCGTGCCCGAGACCGAGCAGCCGGTGTACGGACTCACCAAGAACATCACCACGTACAACCCGCTGAAGGTCGCCACGCACGAGTACGTCGCCATCGCCAAGGACCTGAGGACGGCGGGCAGTTGGCGCGAGCGGGCGGGGCGGGTGCTCCGGGGGCCCGGCTGGCAGCCGGCGCCGCCGGCTCCGGCGCCCGTGACGGCCGCCGCCGAGGAGACCACGGCCGCGTGAGACCCGCACGCGACCGCCTCGCCCGCTTCCTCCTCGCCCTCTTTCTTCTCACCGCCGCCGTCGACCTCCTCTGCCTCGCCGTCGGTCTGGACACGGGCCACACCGTCGCCAAGCCGCTGCTGATGCCGCTCCTGGCCGCCTGCGCGGTCCTGCGCGGCACGCCCCGACTCCTCGTCGCCGCCCTGCTGTTCGGCTGGGGCGGGGACGTCCTGCTGCTGTCCGAGGCCGACCCCGCCTTCCTCGCCGGGATGGCCTGCTTCGCTCTGGGGCACGTGTGCTACCTCGCGCTGTTCACCAGGTCCGGCGAGAAGACGGTCCCACGCGCGCGTGCCGGAGTCCTCGCCCTCGGCTACACCGCGGCCCTCGTCACCACCGTCGCCCTGCTGTGGCCGGACCTGCCCGCGGACCTGCGGGTGCCCGTGGCCGGCTACAGCCTGCTGCTGACGGCCATGGCCTACCTGGCCGCCCTGCGGCTCGGCCTCGTCGCCGGGCTCGGCGGAGCGCTGTTCGTGCTGTCCGACACCCTCATCGCCACCGGCGTCGCCGACTGGCCGCAGCTTCCGGCGCCGGACTTCTGGGTCATGCTCACGTACATCACCGCACAGGCCCTGCTGGCCGGTGCCGTGCTCGGCCGCGTGGGGCCCCGACTGCAGGGTGCCGCCCCCGTACGGCCCCGGCTCACCACCTGATGGGCACCGGCAGCGCCGTCAGCAGCCCTGACACCGCGACCACCAGTCCCAGGGCGACGACTTCGGCGCGCGCGGGGGAGCAGGCGGAGAGCGGGTCGGCCGCGCGGCGCAGCCGGATCCGCGCCCACAGCGCGAGCGCGGCGACGGTGGCCACGAGGATCAGCTTGGCGAGCAGGACGCGCCCGTACGCCGTCGCCGTCAGCTGCTCCAGGATCGTCTCCGGCGGCATCCGGCGCAGCGAACTGCACACTCCCGTCGCGGTGACGGCGGCGAGCAGCAGGGTCGCCACGCGCGCGTAGCGGCCCAGCAGGGCCGCGCCGGGGCCGGTGCCGCCCCACAGCCGCAGGGTGCGCAGCGCGTGCAGCAGACCGCCCGTCCACAGCGCCGCGCAGACCAGGTGCACGAGCGTCAGGCCCGAGCCGGTCAGCGGGCTGTGCTCGGTGGTGGGATGGGCCCGCAGGGCCTCCGCGACGATGACGGCGGCCAGTGGCCAGACCTGCGTGGCCGGACGGCGCGAGAGGGCGCACACGCCCGCCACGAGGAACGCGTTGACCTCCAGCAGGGCGAGCTTGCCGTCCCGGGACGCGTACAGGCCGCCGACGTCGATCTGGGCCGGGTCCGCCGGAACCAGGTTGCCGGTGGCCACGACCGAGGCGAGCCCCAGCGCCGCGAGGAAACCGGCACCGGCCGCGGGCGCGGACCAGCTGCGGGGCGCGCGGGCGGGGGCACCAGGCACGGTGCGGGCCAGCCGGTCGACGAACAGTTCGCCGACCGGCACGCACAGCGCCGCGAACAGCACCGTGCGCAGCAGGGCTATGCCACCGGAGCCGGGCGCCGCGGCCTCCCCGGTGCCGTGCAGCGCGGGGGACGGGCCGAGCAGCGGTATCAGCGCGGCCAGCGCCACGAGCACGACAACGGCGACCGCCCGGCCGGGCCCCGGGCGACGTCCGGGCCCGTGCGCGTCGGCCGTACCGGGGGTGGATCTCGTCAGGCTCACCCCCAGCATCTTGTCAGGCTCACCCCAGGTTCTTCACCAGTCGTCCCGGAAACGGACAAGTCCGGGGAAGGGACGGGGAGTACGGCGTTCCGCCCGGAGGCAGACGTCCCTGTCGAGGACCCCGCCACCGGGACACAGCGGGCCGGGCGGATGTGCCCGCCCGGCCCGGAGTGCCTTCACACGCGCCCTACTTCGTCACGGCGTCCAGTGCGTCCGCCATGCCCCAGCCGTAGAAGCCGTTGCGGTTCTTCGGGCCCTCGCACACCGCGTCGACCTTGCCGTCGCCGTTGATGTCGTACGGGTCCGCGCACGGCACGGCGTCGGCCTGCGCGTACAGCAGCGCCTTCACCAGGGCGGCGGGGGCGTACGGGTGCGTCGACTTGATGAGGGCGGCGACACCCGCGACGTGCGGGCTCGCCATCGACGTACCCGCCATGTAGCCCCACTTGCCGCCGGGCAGCGTGCCCAGGATCAGACCGCTGGTGGCCGGGGGCTCCGGCTTCTGGTAGGCGGTCGAGTCCCCGCCCGGCGCCGCTATGTCGATCACGCCCCGGCCGTAGTTCGAGAACGACGACTTCAGGCCCTTCGCGCCGGTCGCCGCGACCGTCACGACACCCGGCAGCTGGGTCGGGATGTCGAGGCATTCGGAGGGGTCCACGACCCGCTCGCCCGGCGTGGAGTCGTTCGGCGAGACCGGGTCGGTGATCTCGTCGGCCGCGAGGTCGTAGTTCTCGTTGCCGGCCGCGGCGACGTTGACCGCGCCCTTCTTCTCCGCGTACCGCGTGGCCCGGGTGATGGCGTCCACGAGCGCCTTCTGGTCCGGGTCGTCGGCGCAGTTGAAGTACCAGGGGTCGGTGTAATAGCTGTTGTTCGTCACGTCGACGCCGTGCTCGGCCGCCCACACGAAGCCGCAGACCACGGCCTCCGTGTAGAAGAAGCCGTCCGGGTTGGACACCTTGATGCCCGACACCTTCACCCCGGGCGCGACACCCGTCATGCCGACGCCGTTCTTGGCGGCGGCGATCTCACCGGCCACATGGGTGCCGTGCGGGCTCTCCGACGCGCCCGGCCGCCACGCCCCGTCGGTCGTGTCCGGCTTGCCCGACACACAGTTGACCGACGCGGCGCGGTCGAAGTTGGGCGCGATGTCGGGATGGGTGTCGTCGACGCCGGTGTCGAGCACGGCGACGGTGACCTCCCTGCTGCCCAGCGACTTCTCGTGCGCCTGGTCCGCCTTGATGGCGGGCAGGTCCCACTGCAGGGACTCCAGCGGGTCCTTGCCCTCGGCGGCCTCGGCGTCGGCGACCTCCGCCGCGCTGAGCACCTTCGGCGTGCCGAGGTCGCCCGTCGACTGGGCCGGCAGCGGCGCGGTGCGGGTGGCACCGGCCGACTGGACGCCGCGCACCTCGCGGATCGTCCTGGCGAAGTCGGGGTTCGAGGAGTGGACGACGATGACGCCGATCTGGTCGTACGACGTCACGATCGTGCCGCCGGCCGCCGTGACGGCCTTCTTCACGTACGCGGAAGTGCCGTGCCCCGGGCGGACGTTGACGACATAGCTGAGCGAGGTCGCGTCGGCCGAGACCGAGGGTGCTTCGGCAGCCTGCGCGGCGGACGCCGCGGTGTTCGGCAGGAACGCGAGGGCCGTCGCCATCGCCATCCCGGCCGGGATGGCGATCGCGCGGCGGTAGCGCGGGTGAGGCGCTGTCATGCTGTCTCCAGTTCGTTCGCGGTACGAGCGGGCCGTGCGTGAGCTTCTAGGATTCCTGGGTCACTTGACCGCGCGCAGGGCGTTGACGATCCCGAAACCGTAGAAACCGTTGACGCGCTCGCCGCCCTCGCACACGGCGTCCTGCGTACCGTCACCGTTCTGGTCGTACGACTCGGGGCAGCCGGGGTTGTCCGCCTGCGCCTTCAGCAGCGCCTGGAGCTGGGCCGGAGACGCCCACGGGTGCTTGGACTTCAGCAGCGCGGCGACACCGGCGGCGTGCGGCGAGGCCATCGACGTGCCCTGCAGGAAGGCGTACTGGCCGTTCGGCATGGTGGACAGGATGCGCCCGTTCTTCGACGGGGTGTCGGGTATCTGGTACAGGCGGTCGCCGCCCGGAGCCGCGACGTCCACGACGCGGTACCCGTACGTGGAGTAGTACGACTTGAGGTTCTTGACGCCCGTCGCGCTGACCGTGACGACACCCGGCAGCTGGGTCGGCACGTCGAAGCACTCGTGCGGGTCGATGGTGCGCTCGACCGGCGTGGAGTCGTCGGGGCTGGTGCCGTCGACGATCGCGTCCGCGTCCAGGTCGTGGTTGGAGTTGCCCGCCGACGCGAGGTGGAGGGTGCCCTTCTTCTGCGCGTACAGCTGCGCCCTGTTGACCGCGTCGACGATGGCCCGCTGGTCCGGGTCGTCCATGCAGTTGTACAGCCACGGGTCGACGTAGTAGCTGTTGTTCGTGATCTCGACGCCGTGGTCGGCGGCGAACACGAAGGCGCACACGACGCTCTCCGGGTAGAAGAGGCCGTTGTCGGGGTCGCTCACCTTGATGCCGGACACCTTCACCCCGGGGGCGACCCCGGCGACGCCGATGCCGTTGCGGGCCGCGGCGATCTCACCGGCCACATGGGTGCCGTGGTAGTCCTCGGCCGTGTACGGGCGCCAGGCGCCCTCACTGGTGTCCGCCTTGCCGCCGACGCAGTTGGCCGACTGGGAGGCGGAGAAGTTCGGGGCGAGGTCCGGGTGGGTGTCGTCGACGCCGGTGTCGATCACGGCCACGGTGACCTTCGCGCTGCCGGGGTTGATCCGCGCGGCCTGGTCGGCGCCGATCGCGCGCAGGTCCCACTGGTCGGCCTCCAGGGGCTCGCTGTCGGGGGTGGCGGCCGAGGCGGCCGTGGTCCTGGCGGCCTGAGCGTCCGTCAGGTACTCCGCTGCGCCCTGGTCCGTCGTCCCGGCGGCGGTCAGCGGCGCGGTCCGTGTCGCGCCCGCCGACTGCACGCCGCGCACGGCGCGCATGGACTTGGCGAAGTCGGGGTTCGAGGAGTGGGCGACGATCACACCGATCTTGTCGTACGTGACGACGACCGTGCCGCCGGCCGCCGCGACCGCCTTCTTCACCGCCGCGATCGTGCCGCGGTCCACCTCGGTGTTGACGACGTACGCCAGTTTCGGCGCGTCCGCCGTCGGCGCCGCCGCCTCGGTCTGCGGTGCCGCCGACGCCGCGGCCGGCAGGAAGCCGAGGGAAGCGGTCAGCGAGAGCACGACGGGAACGGCGAGCGCCAGCCGGCGTCTGGAACGCAGATGAGCCATGGGGTCTCCACATCATCCGGAAACGAAACCGGCCCGAACACAGGTGGTGCTCGGGCAGGTACATGACGAAATAGTGCCGGTGTGAAGCTATCTCCCCAAGTCGCCGGCCAGCAACGACCTTCGGCGAGCGACTTCGGAAAGACACCGATGGCTTTGAACCGCTCCTGTCGTGCCGCCGTGACGTTGAGCAGGGAGCGCGAGCACGATTCGAGCCCCTCTGTTGGATCACGCGCGGGACGCCTACCATCGGCCCCCGGCTCACGTGATCCACGTCACTGTGAGGTCCAAGCCGTTATGTCCGTCGTCCGAGGAGACTCCGTGGCCACCGACGCACCGCCCCCCTCGAAAGAGCAACACAAACTCCCCTCGCCCGAGGAGTTCACCGAGGTGCAGCAGAGCGCGGAGTTCGGTGAACTGCGCCGCTCCTACCGCTCCTTCGCCTTTCCGCTGACCATCGCCTTCATCGCCTGGTACCTCCTGTACGTCCTGCTGTCCAACTACGCGGGCGGCTTCATGGGCACCAAGCTGTTCGGCAACATCAACGTCGCCTTCGTCTTCGGCGTCGCCCAGTTCGTCACCACGTTCCTCATCGCCTGGTGGTACTCACGGCACGCCGCCGCGAAGCTCGACCCCAAGGCCGAGGCGATCAAGACCCGGATGGAGGGCGACGCATGAGCCCCGCGATGACCTTTGCCGCCAATGAGGCCAGCCAGCACCGGCCGCTGATCATCTCCCTGTTCGCGGCCTTCGTGATCGCGACCCTGTTCATCACCGTCTGGGCGGGCCGCCAGACCAAGGACGCCGCCGACTTCTACGCGGGCGGCCGCCAGTTCAGCGCCTTCCAGAACGGCCTCGCCGTCTCCGGCGACTACATGTCCGCCGCCTCCTTCCTCGGTATCGCGGGCGCGATCGCCCTCTTCGGCTACGACGGTTTCCTGTACTCCATCGGCTTCCTGGTCGCCTGGCTGGTCGCGCTGCTCCTGGTCGCCGAGCCGCTCAGGAACTCCGGCCGCTACACCATGGGCGACGTGCTCGCCTACCGCATGCGCCAGCGCCCGGTGCGCACCGCCGCCGGCACCTCCACGATCGTCGTGTCGATCTTCTACCTGCTGGCCCAGATGGCGGGCGCCGGCGTCCTCGTCTCGCTGCTGCTCGGCATCACCTCCGACGCCGGCAAGATCCTCATCGTCGCCCTCGTCGGCGTCCTGATGATCGTGTACGTCTCCATCGGCGGTATGAAGGGCACCACCTGGGTCCAGATGGTCAAGGCCGTGCTCCTCATCGGCGGCACGATCCTGATCACCTTCCTGGTGCTGCTGAAGTTCAACTTCAACGTCTCCGACCTGCTCGGCAAGGCCGCCGAGAACAGCGGCAAGGGCGCCGCCTTCCTGGAGCCCGGCCTGCAGTACGGCGCCACCGGCACCTCCAAGCTGGACTTCATCTCCCTCGGCATCGCCCTGGTCCTCGGCACCGCCGGCCTGCCGCACATCCTGATCCGCTTCTACACGGTGCCCAACGCCAAGGCCGCCCGTAAGTCCGTGAACTGGGCGATCGGCATCATCGGCGCCTTCTACCTGATGACCATCGCGCTCGGCTTCGGCGCCGCCGCGCTCATCTCCCAGGACGAGATCATCGCGTCCAACCCCTCCGGCAACACGGCGGCCCCGCTGCTCGCCCTCCACCTGGGCGGGGTCGACTCGGCCTGGGGCGCGATCCTGCTCGCCACCATCTCGGCGGTGGCCTTCGCGACGATCCTCGCCGTCGTCGCCGGCCTCACCCTGGCCTCGTCCTCCTCGTTCGCCCACGACATCTACGCGAACGTCATCAAGAAGGGCATGGCCACCGAGAAGGAGGAGGTCCGTGCGGCCCGGCTCGCGACCATCGGCATCGGCGCGGTCTCCATCCTGCTGGGCGCCCTCGCCCGCGACCTGAACGTGGCCGGCCTGGTCGCGCTCGCCTTCGCCGTCGCGGCCTCCGCCAACCTGCCGACGATCCTCTACAGCCTGTTCTGGAAGCGGTTCACCACCCAGGGCGCGCTGTGGTCGATCTACGGCGGTCTGATCGTCGCCGTCGGTCTGGTGCTGTTCTCGCCCGTCGTCTCCGGCGACCCCAAGGCGATGTTCCCCGACGTCGACTTCGCCTGGTTCCCGCTGAAGAACCCGGGCATCATCTCCATCCCGTTCGGCTTCCTGATGGGCTGGCTCGGCACGGTCCTGTCCAAGGAGGAGCCCGACACCGCCAAGTACGCGGAGCTGGAGGTCCGGTCCCTGACCGGCACCGGCGCCCACTGACCGGCCGGCGCCCGCACGGCCCCGTCGTAGCTCCCTACGACGGGGCCGCGTCCCATGTCGTGGGTTCGGGCCTTAGGCGTTGTCGGTGCGGTCACGTAGGCTCGCAGGTGTGGGGAGATGTGCTCCGCGCAGATCCACGACGAGGGAGGGGGCCCGCGTGCTCATCGACACCTACGGCCGAGTGGCCACCGACCTGAGGGTCTCGCTGACCGACCGGTGCAACCTGCGCTGCACCTACTGCATGCCCGAGGAGGGCCTGCAGTGGCTGGCCAAGCCGGACCTGCTCACCGACGACGAGATCGTCCGCCTGATCGACATCGCGGTCACCTCCCTCGGCATCGAGGAGGTCCGTTTCACCGGCGGCGAGCCCCTGCTGCGCCCCGGCCTGGTCGGGATCGTGGAGCGCGTCGCCGCCCTCGACCCGCGCCCCCAGATGTCGCTGACCACCAACGGCATCGGCCTCAAGCGCACCGCGGCCGCCCTGAAGGCGGCGGGCCTGGACCGGGTCAACGTCTCCCTGGACACCCTCCGCCCCGACGTCTTCAAGGCCCTCACCCGCCGGGACCGCCACAAGGACGTCATCGAGGGCCTGCACGCCGCCCGCGACGCCGGCCTGACCCCCGTCAAGGTCAACTGCGTCCTGATGCCGGGGCTCAACGAGGACGAGGCACCCGACCTGCTGGCCTGGGCGGTGGAGCACGACTACGAGCTGCGCTTCATCGAGCAGATGCCCCTGGACGCCCAGCACGGCTGGAAGCGCGAGGGCATGATCACGGCCGGGGAGATCCTCGCCTCGCTCCGCACCCGCTTCGAGCTGACCGCCGAGGGCGACGAGGCGCGCGGCTCGGCTCCCGCCGAACGCTGGCTGGTCGACGGCGGCCCGCACCGCGTCGGCGTCATCGCCTCCGTCACCCGGCCCTTCTGCGCGGCCTGCGACCGCACCCGCCTGACCGCCGACGGACAGGTCCGCACCTGCCTGTTCGCCCGGGAGGAGACGGACCTGCGTGCCGCCCTGCGCTCCGGCGCCCCGGACGAGGAGATCGCCCGCATCTGGCGTCTGGCCATGTGGGGCAAGAAGGCGGGCGCCGGCCTCGACGACCCGTCGTTCGTCCAGCCGGACCGGCCGATGTCCGCCATCGGGGGCTAGAGCGGCGCATCCGCCGTTCGGGCCTCCCTCTGGTCTCAGACCTCGCGCGCTTCCCACTCCTTCAGAAGGACCACGTCCTTCAGGAAGCCCCGCACCCCGAGAAACTGCGACAGGTGCTCGCGGTGTTCCTCGCACGCGAGCCATGTCTTGCGCCGCTCCGGCGTGTGGATCTTCGGGTTGTTCCACGCAAGTACCCACACGGCGTCGGCGCGGCAGCCCTTCGCGGAACAGATGGGCGTCTCGTCACTCACAGGTTCGTCTCACCACTGCACACGTCTCACCACTGCACACGAAAAAGGCGACGCCGAGCAGCCACGGGGGGAGCTGCCCGGCGTCGGTCCGTCGCTCCGACGGGGGATGCGGAGCGCGTACGAAGTATGTCACGGGTAAGCCCTCGCCCGGCACCGGAACAACATGATTGATCTGAGCTTTTCCTGAGCTTGGCGAGGAGCAGGCTTGCGTCGCCCGTCGGCCCGCCGGCTCAGGACCGCTCCCGCGGCTCCGTTCGTGCACCCGGCGCCGGTTCGGACACCACATCTTCCGCGTCGGGTTCCGCCGTACCGTCATTCGTCCGTGGCGGCGAGATCATCGGCGGCAGCGGGGCCGTGACGAACGTCGACGGCAGGGACGGCGCGTTCTCGCGCCCGCCGTTGGCGATCACCACCGCGATGTACGGCAGTACCGCCCCGAGCACCAGCGCCACGACGGCGACGTGCCGCTCGACGTTCCAGAGTGTGGCGGCGAGGATCACCGAGAGGGTACGGACCGTCATGGAGATCACGTACCGGCGCTGCCGCCCGCGCACATCCTCCTGGAGGCCCGCCCGGGCGCCGGTGATCCGGAACACCTGGACGTCACCACCGCCACGCAGCTTCCGCATCGCATTCCACCATCCGCCCGTATCGGACTCTCCCCGCCCCGTACCCGGTCCTGGCCGGTCGGGGAAACCGGGGCCCGGACAAGCTCCACGTTACGCCGCGGCCGCGGCGCCCACGAGACCGGGGCCAGGCTGCCCGCGCGGCCGGTCTGCGCCGGACCACGTAGGGCGGATACGTCGTAAGGCCCACCCGGCGTGCGCTGTGCGCCGCCCGGTCGGACACTGGCCGTAATGCTCACGTCGAGCCGTACGAGGAGGCAGCCATGGGCTGGTTGTGGGCGATCATCGTGGGATTGGTGCTCGGCCTGATCGCCAAGGCGATCATCCCGGGCAGGCAGCACGTTCCGCTGTGGCTGACCACCATCCTGGGCATGCTCGGCGCCATCGGCGGCAACGCGATCGCACGGGCGGCCGGTGTCGACGCCACAGCCGGCATCGACTGGTGGCGTCACGCCTTCCAGGTCGTGGCCGCGGTCATCCTGGTCGCCATCGGCGACCGGGTGTACATGGCGATGCGGGGCGGCAGACGCAGGGCCTGACGGCACGCGCGGCGAAGGGCGGCCTCCGGCTTGGGAGACGGCCCTTCGCGCGTCTGCTCAGCCGCCTACGACCTCCACCGCGGCGAGGTTCTTCTTACCGCGGCGCAGCACCAGCCAGCGCCCGTGCAGCAGGTCCTCCTTGGCGGGGACCGCGTCCTCGCCGGCGATCTTGACGTTGTTCACGTACGCGCCGCCCTCCTTGACCGTGCGGCGCGCGGCCGACTTGCTGGCCACGAGGCCGACCTCGGCGAACAGGTCCACCACCGGGCCGAGCTCGGCGACCTGGATGTGCGGCACCTCCGACAGGGCCGCCGCCAGCGTCCTGTCGTCCAGCGCGGCCAGCTCACCCTGGCCGAAAAGGGCCTTCGACGCGGCGATCACCGCGGCGGTCTGCTCGGCGCCGTGCACCAGCGTCGTCAGCTCCTCGGCCAGCGCGCGCTGCGCGGCCCGGGCCTGCGGACGCTCCTCCGTCTGCTTCTCCAGCTCCTCCAGCTCCTCACGGGACCTGAAGGACAGGATCCGCATGTACCGCGAGATGTCCCGGTCGTCCACGTTCAGCCAGAACTGGTAGAACGCGTACGGCGTCGTCATCTCCGGGTCGAGCCAGACGGCGCCGCCCTCGGTCTTGCCGAACTTGGTGCCGTCCGCCTTGGTCATCAGCGGCGTCGCCAGCGCGTGCACGGTGGCGTCCGGCTCCAGCCTGTGGATCAGGTCCAGGCCCGCCGTGAGGTTGCCCCACTGGTCGCTGCCGCCCTGCTGGAGCGTGCAGCCGTACCGCCGGTACAGCTGCAGGAAGTCCATGCCCTGCAGGATCTGGTAGCTGAACTCCGTGTAGCTGATGCCCTCGGAGGACTCCAGACGCCGGGCGACGGAGTCCTTCGTCAGCATCTTGTTGACGCGGAAGTGCTTGCCGATGTCCCGCAGGAACTCGATCGCGGACAGGTTCTGCGTCCAGTCCAGGTTGTTGACCATGACCGCCGCGTTCTCGCCCTCGAAGGACAGGAACGGCTCGATCTGGCGGCGCAGCCGGTCCACCCAGCCGGCGACCGTCTCCGGGTCGTTGAGCGTGCGCTCCGCGGTCGGGCGCGGGTCACCGATCAGGCCCGTGGCACCGCCGACCAGCGCCAGCGGCCGGTGACCGGCCTGCTGGAGCCGGCGCACGGTGAGCACCTGCACCAGGTGTCCCACGTGCAGCGACGGCGCCGTCGGGTCGAAGCCGCAATAGAACGTGACGGGACCGTCCGCGAGCGCCTTGCGCAAAGCGTCCTCGTCAGTGGACAGGGCGAACAGCCCGCGCCACTTCAGCTCGTCGACGATGTCCGTCACGGTTCTCGTGTCTCCTTGATGATCTTCGGGCAGTCGGGTGACAGCCGACCACGAACGCCTACGAGGTTATACGCCCTGACTGACAGAGCTCATATTGAAATCGGGGATGCGCAGCGCGGGCATCGCGGCCCTGGTGAACCAGTCGCTCCACTCCCTCGGCAGGGTCCTTTCCGTCCGCCCGGCCTCGCTGGCCCGGCCCAGCAGGCTCACCGGCGACTCGTTGAACCGGAAGTTGTTCACCTCGCCGGTCACCTCACCGTTCTCCACGAGGTAGACACCGTCCCGGGTCAGACCGGTGAGCAGCAGCGTCGCCGGGTCGACTTCGCGGATGTACCACAGGCAGGTCAGCAGCAGTCCGCGCCGGGTGCTCGCGACCATCTCCTCCAGGGAGCGGTCCTCGCCCCCGTCCAGGATCAGGTTCTCGATCGCGGGTGCCAGCGGCAGACCCGTCAGGGCCGCGCTGTGCCTGCTGGTCGTCAGGTGCCTCAGCTCCCCCTCTCGCATCCACTCGGTGGCCGTGAGCGGCAGCCCGTTGTCGAACACCGACTGGTCGCCCCCGGAGGAGTGCGCGATCACGAACGGTGCCGACTCCAGGCCCGGCTCGTGCGGGTCGCTGCGCAGGGTCAGCGGCAGGTCGGTCAGCTTCTCGCCGACGCGGGTGCCGCCACCCGGCTTGGAGAAGACCGTGCGGCCCTCGGCCGCGTCCCGGCCCGACGCCGACCACATCTGGTAGATCAGCAGGTCCGCGACGGCGGTCGGCGGCAGCAGCGTCTCGTACCGGCCGGCGGGCAGCTCCACGCGCCGCTGGGCCCAGCCCAGGCGCACGGCCAGCTCCGCGTCGAGCGCCGCCGGGTCGACGTCCTTGAAGTCCCGGGTCGACCGGCCCGTCCACGCCGAGCGCGACCGGTCAGGCGACTTGGCGTTCAGCTCCAGCGTGCCGTTCGGCTGGTCGTGCCGCAGACGCAGCCCCGTCGAGGTGGCGACGTACGTCGAGACGAGCTCGTGGTGGGCGAAGCCGTACAGCTCCCGGCCGCCGGCACGCGCGCGTGCGAACGCCTCGCCGAGCGCCGGAGCGAAGTCGGCGAACACCGCGGAGGAGGTCTCGGCGGGTGCCTCCGTGAACTCGGGCGACTCCGTCACTCCTGTGATCAGCGGCTGCGCGTCCTCGGCGGGCCCGGCGCCGCGCGCGGCGGCCTCGGCGGCCCGCACCAGGGGCTCCAGCTCGTCCACGGTCACGGCGGACCGCGACACCACCCCCGAGGCCGTGCCCTGACTGCCGTCGATGGTGGCGATGACGGTGAGCGTACGGCCCCGGGTGACCCCGTTCGTGGTCAGGGCGTTGCCCGCCCAGCGCAGGTTGGCGCTCGACTGCTCGTCGGCGATCACCACGCAGCCGTCCGCCCGGGACAGCTCGAGGGCGCGCTCGACGACCTCGTGCGGCTTGTGCGTCAGCGAAGCAATGCCGTCAGGCACACGGGCGCTCATCGGCCGGCCTCCTGGGTGGTGTTGAGGATGTTGACGCCCTTGAAGAGGGCGGACGGGCAGCCGTGCGACACGGCCGCGACCTGCCCCGGCTGCGCCTTGCCGCAGTTGAAGGCGCCGCCCAGGACGTAGGTCTGCGGCCCGCCGACGGCCGCCATGGAGCCCCAGAAGTCCGTGGTCGTCGCCTGGTAGGCCACGTCCCGCAGCTGCCCGGCGAGCCGCCCGTTCTCGATCCTGAAGAAGCGCTGCCCGGTGAACTGGAAGTTGTACCTCTGCATGTCGATCGACCAGGACCGGTCGCCGACGACGTAGATGCCCCGCTCGACGCTGCCGATGAGGTCCTCGGTCGACATCCCGGCGGGGTCGGGCCGCAGCGACACGTTGGCCATCCGCTGCACCGGCACATGGGCGGGGGAGTCGGCGAACGCGCACCCGTTGGACCGCTCGAACCCGGTCAGCCTCGCGATCCGCCGGTCCAGCTGGTACCCGACCAGGGTGCCGTCCTTCACCAGGTCCCAGGACTGCGCCTCGACGCCCTCGTCGTCGTACCCGACGGTCGCCAGCCCGTGCTCGGCGGTGCGGTCGCCGGTGACGTTCATCAGCTCCGAGCCGTACCTCAGCTTGCCGATCTGGTCGAAGGTGGCGAAGGAGGTGCCCGCGTAGGCGGCCTCGTAGCCGAGCGCGCGGTCGAGCTCGGTGGCGTGCCCGATCGACTCGTGGATGGTCAGCCACAGGTTGGACGGGTCGACGACCAGGTCGTACAGACCCGGCTCGACACTCGGCGCGCGCATCTTCTCCGCGAGCAGCTCCGGAAGCTGCTCCAGTTCGCTCTCCCAGTCCCAGCCGGTGCCCCGCAGATACTCCCAGCCGCGCCCCACGGGCGGCGCGAGGGTGCGCATGGAGTCGAACTCGCCGCTGGACTCGTCCACCGACACGGCGGTGAACACCGGGTGCAGCCGCACCCGCTGCTGCGTGGTCACGGTCCCGGCCGTGTCGGCGTAGAACTTGTTCTCGTGCACGGTCAGCAGTGAGGCGTCCACGTGGTCGACGCCGCCGGCCGCCAGCAGCCGCGCGCTCCACTCGGCCATCAGCCCGGCCTTCTCCTCGTCGGGCACGGTGAAGGGGTCGATCTCGTACGACGAGATCCACGTCCGGTCGGCGTGCACGGGCTCGTCGGCCAGCTCCACCCGCTCGTCCGACCCGGCCGCCTTGATCACCCGCGCGGAGAGCCTGGCCATCGCCACCGCCTGGGAGGCGACCTTGGCGGCGGCGTCCAGGGTCAGGTCGACACCGGACGCGAAGCCCCACGTACCGCCGTGCACGACGCGCACCGCGTACCCGAGGTCGGTGGTGTCCGACGACCCGGCGGGCTTGGCGTCCCGCAGCCGCCAGGAGGCGTTGCGCACCCGCTCCAGGCGGAAGTCGGCGTGCTCGGCCCCCAGCGCACGCGCGCGTGCCAGGGCGGCGTCGGCCAGGGCGCGTAGGGGTAGCGCCGTGAAGGCTTCGTCGATCGTATGAGGCACCGAGGTCTCTCCCTGTCGTGTGACCTGTGGTTGCTGCGCATCATGTCGCGTCGGCCGGTGCGTGGACCACACGTTTGCCCTCCGGGCTCCGCGGCTTTCTCCACGGACCCGCGCCCTTCTGTAGGGATCCGACAGTGCGGCCCGTGAGCCACTGTGGGTGCCCGAATGTCCGCGGGCGGGTGCCGACCGATAGGTTTTCGAGGAAGCCGCCTGTCATCGCCGCCTGTCGTCCAGGTGCCGGGCGGGGTATCAGACCGCTATCGAAAGGGTGATCCGTTGAGCCGCTCGGTTCTCGTCACCGGAGGCAACCGGGGCATCGGCCTCGCCATCGCCCGCGCTTTCGCCGACGCCGGCGACAAGGTCGCGATCACGTACCGCTCGGGTGAGCCGCCGGCCGGCTTCCTCGCCGTCAAGTGCGACATCACCGACACCGAGCAGGTGGAGCAGGCCTACAAGGAGATCGAGGACGCGCACGGCCCGGTCGAGGTCCTGGTCGCCAACGCGGGCGTGACCAAGGACCAGCTCCTGATGCGCATGTCCGAGGAGGACTTCACCTCGGTCGTCGACACCAACCTCACCGGCACCTTCCGCGTCGTCAAGCGCGCCAACCGCGGCATGCTGCGCGCCAAGAAGGGCCGCGTCGTCCTGATCTCCTCGGTCGTCGGACTGCTCGGCTCCGCGGGGCAGGCGAACTACGCCGCCTCCAAGGCCGCCCTGGTCGGCTTCGCGCGCTCCCTCGCCCGTGAGCTGGGCTCGCGCAACATCACCTTCAACGTCGTCGCGCCCGGCTTCGTCGACACCGACATGACCAAGGTGCTCACCGACGAGCAGCGCGCGAACATCGTGTCGCAGGTGCCGCTCGGCCGGTACGCGCAGCCGGAGGAGATCGCCGCGACGGTGCGGTTCCTCGCCTCGGACGACGCCTCGTACATCACTGGAGCCGTCATTCCCGTTGACGGCGGACTGGGAATGGGTCACTGATCACCATGAGCGGAATTCTCGAGGGCAAGCGCGTCCTGATCACCGGTGTGCTGACGGAGGCCTCCATCGCCTTCCACGCCGCCAGGCTGGCCCAGGAGCAGGGCGCCGAGATCATCCTGACCGCCTACCCGCGGCCCACGTTGACCGAGCGGATCGCCAAGAAGCTCCCCAAGCCCACCAAGGTCATCGAGCTCGACGTGACCAACGACGAGCACCTCGCGCGTCTGGCCGACGTCGTCGGGGAGGAGCTCGGCGGCCTCGACGGTGTCGTCCACTCCATCGGCTTCGCCCCGCAGGACGCCCTCGGTGGCAACTTCCTCAACACGCCGTTCGAGTCGGTCGCCACGGCCATGCACGTCTCGGCGTACTCCCTGAAGTCGCTGACCATGGCCTGCCTGCCGCTGATGCAGAACGGCGGCTCGGTCGTAGGCCTCACCTTCGACGCGCAGTTCGCCTGGCCGCAGTACGACTGGATGGGCCCCGCCAAGGCCGCCCTGGAGGCCACCAGCCGCTACATGGCCCGTGACCTGGGCAAGCAGAACATCCGCTGCAACCTGATCTCGGCCGGCCCGCTCGGCTCCATGGCCGCCAAGTCCATCCCGGGCTTCAGCGAGCTGGCCTCCGTGTGGGACAGCCGCTCCCCGCTCGAGTGGGACCTGAAGGACCCGGAGCCGGCCGGGCGCGGTGTCGTCGCGCTGCTGAGCGACTGGTTCCCGAAGACCACGGGCGAGATCATCCACGTGGACGGTGGGCTGCACGCCATCGGCGCGTGACTCCGGCCCCCTGCTGAAGGGGCCCGTGTCCTGTTGGGCACGGGCCCTCGGCATGTCACCCGATCGGCCCATCCGGCCGGGCGGAGCGGCCGGTGCCCGCGCATTCTGGTTGAAGCGTTCACCTGGATCACGCGTTCACCCCGCCGGTCCCCTCCCCAGCACGGCCGAGGAGGTCACCCTTGTGCGCTTGTCCCGCCGCCTGGCCTCAGTGACCGTCGCCGTCGCTCTCGTTCTGTTCGTGCCGTACGAGGCGCTGCCCCACGCGCGTGGGCCCGCCGCGCCGTCCGCCTCGCAGCACGCGCGCGTGGCCGCCGCGCCGCCCGCTGCGCGGTCCGCCTCGCAGCCCGCCGCGGCGGAGCCGTTCGGCGCGGCGTGCCGGATCCGCGTTCACGGGTCCCAAGTGACCGCGTACTGTCACAACCCCTATCCCGACACCGACCGAGTGAGCCTGCACGTCGAGTGCGCCCGCTGGTGGGACCTCGACATCGACAGCGCCCCGGCGGACGCGGGTCCCGCGCAGACCGTGCGACTGACCGGACGCTGCTGGAAAGAGGTCGGCTCGGTGTGGGTCGGCCATCAGCGGGGGGACTGAGCGGTCAGTTCTCCGCGGGCGGACTGAAACGGTCCGGGCGGCACAGGAACGGGTAGCTCGCGGCCTCCGCCGCTGCCGTCGCCGCGTCGCCCGTGCGGATCGCGTCGACCAGGCGCGCGTGGTCCATGTGCGTCTCCGGCGTCAGCTCGGCACCGACGTCCGCGCGCAGCCAGTCCCGCAGCACCTCGCTCAGATCCGCGTACATCGCGGTCATCGCGTCGTTGTGGGAGGCGGCCACCACGGCCAGGTGGAAGGTCGCGTCCGCCGCCACGAAAGCCTCGGCGTCGCCCGACTCCCAGGCCTCCTCGCGCCGCAGCAGCAGCGCGTCGAGCTGCTTGAGGTCCCGCTCCGTGCGCCGCTCGGCGGCCAGCCTGGCGGCACCCGACTCCAGCGTGGACCGCAGCTCGGCGATGTGCCGGGGGTCGGCGTCGGCGAACCGGCGGTGCATCACGCCCGCCAGCTCGCTGGTGGCCACGACGTACGTGCCGGAGCCCTGGCGGATGTCCAGCAGGCCGTTGTGCGCGAGTGCGCGCACGGCCTCCCGGACCGTGTTGCGGGCGACACCGAGCTGCTCGACCAGCTCGGGCTCCGTCGGGATGCGGGATCCGACGGGCCACTCGCCCGAGGTGATCTGGGCGCGCAGCGCGGCGATGACCTGCTCGGACAGGGCCGAGCGGCGGGGATGGCTCAGGGGCATGGCACACCTTCGCACGGGCCGGGCGCCGTCCGGAAACCGCCAGGACAGCGGAGGAGTGCCGGGCGACGCCGACCCCTACGACAACCAATCATCCCATGATTCTATGATGGGCGTATGGCTAGCGAGGAAACCCGGACGCTGAAGTCCCCGACCGTACGCACTTCGGCCGCGCACGACGCCCGGGAGCCCGGCGGGCCCCCCACGCGCGCGTGGACGACCCGCCTGCTCGTCCTCGCCATCGTGCTGTCCGCCCTGAACCTCCGCCCCGCCATCACCAGCCTGGGCGCCCTCCTGGAGGAGGTCCGCGACGGGCTCGGCATGAGCGGCAGCGTGGCCGGCCTGCTCACCTCCGTACCCCCGCTGTGCTTCGCCGTCTTCGGCGTCACCGCACCACGGCTCGCCCGGCGCTTCGGACCGGGCGCGGTGGTGTGCGCCGGCATGGCCGCCATCGCCGTCGGCCTGCTCATACGCCCGTACACCGGCGGCACGGCGGGCTTCCTGGCCGCCAGCGCCCTGGCCCTCATGGGCATCGCGGTCAGCAACGTCCTCATGCCGGTCATCGTCAAGCGCTGGTTCCCCGACCGGGTGGGGTCCATGACCGGCCTGTACTCCATGGCCCTCGCCCTGGGCACCTCCGCCGCGGCCGCCGTGACCGTGCCCGTGACCGAGGCGCTGGGCGGCGACTGGCGGTCGGGCCTCGCCGTGTGGGCGGCGCTCGCCGCGACGGCCGTGCTGCCGTGGCTCCCGTTCGTACGGGAGCGGGGGGCGGCCTCCACCGAACAGTCCCACGCCACGCCCGCGCGTGAGGACGCGCCCGCGCGTGAGGACGCACCCGCGCTGCGGATCACCCGGAGCCGTACCGCCTGGGCTCTGGCGGCCTTCTTCGGGCTCCAGGCCACCGCCGCCTACATCACCATGGGCTGGATGGCGCAGATCTTCCGGGACGCGGGCGTGCCCGCGGGCACCGCGGGCCTGCTGCTCGCCGTCACGATGGTGATGGGCGTGCCGCTGGCCTTCGTCATCCCCCGCCTGGCCACCCGGCTGCCCACCCAGGGCCCGATCGTGCTGGCGCTGGGGATCTGCGGCCTGGCCGGGTACGCGGGCCTCTACTTCGCGCCGGCCGGCGGCGCCTGGGCCTGGGCCCTGCTGCTCGGCGTCTCCAACTGCGCCTTCCCGCTGGCCCTGACCATGGTCGGGATGCGGGCCAGGACCGGCGCGGGCGTCTCCCAGCTGTCGGCCTTCGCGCAGAGCACCGGCTACCTGATCTCCATCCCCGGCCCGCTCCTGGTGGGCGTGCTCTACCAGCACAGCGGTGGCTGGGGGCTGCCCATCGCCCTCATGGTGGCCCTGATGATCCCGCAGATGCTGGTGGGCGTCCTGGCCGGGCGCGACCGCACGGTGGAGGACGAGGCAGCCCGCTGACCGGGGTCCGCAGCCCGCTGATCGGGGTACGTCGACCTCACCCCCGGAGGAACGGGAGGGGACGGAGGGTGCGAGACTTGCCGCATGCCAGTGCTCGACCCGAATCCCCAGCAGGGCCAGAAGAAGATGCTCCTCGTCTTCGGCGCCTTCTTCGCGATCTTCATCATCATCGGCGTCATCGCGACCCTCGCCTCTCCCTGACCTGACCCGCGCCCGGCCCGTGGTGGGGTTAACCCCCCATCCCCTAGGGGGTGAGAGTCAGGGTCAAGTGGGTGGCTCTCCGGATGGGTTGACGGCCGTGAATTCCGTAGCTTCGAGATGTGGCCGCAGAACGGCGCGTCACGGAGCCACGGAACGAACCACGGTCCACTCGAGGACGAGCGGAGGCACTCATGTCGGCCCCTACGCACACCCCGCCCCACCCGGCGCCCCGGGGCGGCGTCGACATCCGGCTCCCCTGGTGGGCCCTCGCCCTGCCCGCGCTCGCCTTCGTCACGCTGCTCGCCCTGATCCTGCACCCGTCCGACGCCCACGCGGCCGCCGCGGATCCCGCGATCACCCACCTCTTCGAGCGTGTGCAGCAGGTGATGGCCCGCTGAGCGGGGCCGGGCCGCCCGTCAACTCCCTGCGCCCCGTGGCCTGTTTCATGCGAAGCTGGGTCCCATGAGCGTCGCAGAACCCCGCAAGATCGTCCTCTTCCGGCATGCGAAAGCCGACTGGCCCCAGGTGTCCGACCATGAGCGTCCGCTTGCTGAGCGGGGCCGCCAGGACGCCGCAGCCGCCGGGCTCAAGCTGACCGACACCGGCATCCCCTTCGACCTGGCCCTGTGCTCCACCGCCGTCCGGACCCGCGAAACCTGGAAGCTCGCCGTCCAGGAGTTCCCGCAGCGGCCGAAAACCGTCTACGAGGAGCGGATCTACGAGGCCTCGCCCGGTGAGCTGATCGCCGTGCTCAACGAAACCCCCGACGACGCGCAGAACGTCCTCCTGATCGGCCACAACCCGGGCGTGCACGGCCTCGCCGAGATCCTGGCCGCCTCCGCGGAGGGCGACGCCCGTGAACGGATGAACCGCCGCGGCTTCCCCGCCGCCGCCTTCGCCGTCCTGTCGTTCACCGGGTCCTGGAAGACGCTGGAGCCCGGCGTGGCGACGCTGCTGGACTACTGGGCGCCCACGGAGTGACCCACCGCAGGTGACAGGGGTCCGGTGCCGCCGCGGTGCCGGGCCCCGTGTGTGCCGGACCTCGTGTGCGCCTGACCCCGTCTGCGCCGGGCCCGTCGACTCCGGCCCATGAGACAGGCGTCCAGGTACCGGGCCGGTCGGGTACGGGGCCGGTGGGCTGCGGGAGAGTCGGTGCGGTGGCCGGGGCTCCCCGGGCGCTCGGCGTGATCCCGTACGGTGCGTACGTTCCGTTCCGCCCCCGGCTCAGGAGCCGCCGAGGGTGTCCGCCGCCTCGACCTCTTCGCGGGTGATGCCCAGCAGGTACAGGACCGTGTCGAGGAAGGGGAAGTTCACCGCGGTGTGCGCGGCCTCCCGCACCACCGGCTTGGCGTTGAAGGCGACGCCGAGCCCGGCCGCGTTCAGCATGTCCAGGTCGTTGGCGCCGTCGCCGATCGCCACGGTCTGTGACAGTGGCACGCCCGCCTCCGCGGCGAACCGGCGCAGCAGCCGGGCCTTGCCCGCCCGGTCCACGATCTCACCGGTGACCTTGCCGGTCAGCCTGCCGTCGACGATCTCCAGCGTGTTGGCCTGTGCGAAGTCCAGCCCCAGCCGTTCCCTCAGGTCGTCCGTGACCTGGGTGAACCCGCCGGAGACCACGCCCACCTGGTAGCCGAGCCGCTTCAGCGTACGGATCAACGTACGGGCGCCCGGTGTCAGCCGCACCTCGCTGCGCACCTTGTCCACGACCGAGGCGTCCAGTCCCTCCAGCAGCGCCACGCGCGCGTGCAGCGACTGCTCGAAGTCCAGCTCCCCGCGCATCGCCGCCGCCGTCACCTCGGCGACCTTGTCCTCGCACCCGGCGTGCGCGGCGAAGAGCTCGATCACCTCGTCCTGGATGAGGGTCGAGTCCACGTCCATGACGACCAGGCGCTGGGCCCGCCGGTGCAGGCCCGCCGCGACGACTGCCACGTCGATGCCCAGCTTCGCCGCGTCGGTCACCAGGGCGGTGCGCAACGGCTCGGTCTCCACGCCGGACACCGCGAACTCGACCGCCGTGACCGGGTACTTGGCGAGCCGGAAGATACGGTCGATGTTGCCGCCCGTCTTGGTGATCCGGGCGGCGATCGCCGCGGCGGCCTCGGCGGTGAGCGGGTGGCCGAGCACGGTGACCAGGGAGCGGCCGAGCCCACGCGGACGGTTGTCGCCGAGGCCGGAGATGATCTCCGCCTGCATCTTCATCGACTCGGCCCAGCTGTGGACGGTCGCCCGCAGGTCCCCCTCCAGTCCCCGGGCAGGCTCGGTCACGAGCGCGCACAGCACGATTCGGCCACGTGTGACGACCTGCTCGATGTCGACGACATCGACGGAGTAGGCGGCGAGGGTGTCGAAGAGGCCGGCCGTGATGCCCGGCCTGTCCTTGCCGAAGATCTTGACAAGGAGAGTGGGGACGTCGGAGGTCTGCGAAGCGCTCATGGTGCCTCCACCGTATCCGGCACGCAGTGCCTTCCGCCGCTGAGGTCCGCCTGGCGGACGGCGAACAGTGGGTGTGGCGTAGGTGGCGCACATCCTACGCGGCGCTCACCCGCGTCGCTCAGCGGGCGTGTGCGGCCCGCCTGCCCGTACACCACCCTCGCCGATCACCTCCCTGGGCCGGGTTTCCGCGGAGGTCGTGGCGCCGGTGGGGGAGGAGGCGGGGGCGGCGGCCCGTCGTCCGGTCGCGTCGGCGGCCGCCTTCCGGCCCGTGGCGCAGGAGGCTGGTGCGGCCAGCGCGGAGGCGGCCCGACGGGCCGCACCACGGTCGGTGCCCCATATACGCCTCCGTCATGAACTCCTCCGTCGTGAGCGTCTCCGTCACGAGCGTCTCCGCCGTCGTCACCCGCGGCCGACGGCGCACCAGGCGACCGTGGGGGTCGAGGGGGCTCCCCGGAGCCCCCTGCCTCTCCGGGCCGCCCGGGTTCGCCCGAACAGTAGGGCTCGCCGGGCGGCGGTACGGCACCGCGCCCCCGCCTCCCCGCCCCGTCCGGCCGACTGTCCCCCGGGCCCCGCACGTACGGATTGGTGACAGGGTCGGGCGGCCGATACGGCGTACCCGGCGCGTACGGCCCGGCCAGCGCCCCCTCGTCAGGACGTGCGGGACTCTCCCCGCCCCCTGCGTGCCGCGCACCATCGCCCCGCTCCGGCCGCCCCCCGGGAACCGCCCCGCCGGACCAGCCGCGCGCACCCGCCCCCGCACTCCCGGCGCCGACCACTGCCCAGCCCGATCCCAAGCCCGAGCCAAGGCCCACCTCCACGCCCGCATCCCCCCTGGCCAGCGGCGCCGCCTGTCGTCCCGCCGCCCCACTCGCCCAGGCGAGCAGCGCCCCGACGGCCCCCGCTCCCGCGCCCCACGCGGCGCCGAGCAGCAAGGCCGTGCCGAGATGCCCGCGCAGGCCGATCCCCGCGCCGAACGCGTCGAAGCCGAGCACCGACAGCGAGGCGTCGACGGACACCTCCGTGAGCCAGGCCAGCAGCGGCAGGGCGAGCCCGGTGGCGACCCCCAGCCGCAGCGCGCACCGCCCGGCGAAGCCGGGAGCGCCCGGCTCACGGACGGCGCCTGAGTCCGCGGCTCGCCCAGCACCACGCCGCGCCGGCGAACCGCCGACCCGTGCCGTGCCGCCACCGCCGCCCGTCCGCAGCTCCACAGGCGTCCGCACCGCCACCAGCACCCCCGCCAGCAGCATCATCGCCGCCGCCGCCACGCCCAGCAGCCACACCCGCGAGTCCAGTTCCGCCAGTCGCGCCAGCGTGACGGGCCGGTCGGAGTCCACGCGCAGCAGCTCGTCCAGCGGGTCCGGCAGGAGCCGGGCGAGTTCGCCGGTGGCCCGTCCGTCCCACGGCACGAACAGGCCGATCGGAATACCGAGCCAGACCCCGTTGGGTGCGCCGAGCAGCGCCGCGCCCGCGATCCGCTTCGGATGCTCGTCGCCGATCGCCGCGTACGCCGCCGCCGCGAGCCCGGCCGCCACCGCCACCAGCAGCACGGTCACCACCGCGGACGCGGCGGGCCGTACGACCCGGTGCAGGGCGTCCCCACCGCGCGGCAGGGGAGTGCTGCGCGAGGCCAGCAGGGCGATGAGCAGGATCCCGGCCGACCAGCCGAGCCCGCCGAGCAGCGTCGGAGCCGTGTCGACGGTGAAGCCCACCGCCGCCCGCGCGTCCACGAGGTCCCCGATCCGGTCCGGCAGCAGTCCTCCGATGTCCCCCAGCCCGGGAACCTCGATGCCTGCGTCCGCGCCCCCGCCGGGCAGGTCGTCCAGGCCCAGGGAGCTCCCGTCGAGGGTGATGACGTCGTGCCCGGCCCAGGCCAGCCCGCCCAGCATCGCCACGAACAGCGCGACCACCGCACCCGCACGCGCGAGCAGTTCGGCGGGTGCGATCACAACTCCCGCCGTGCGCAAGGACCGCAGGAAGATGAACGACAGCAGCAGCGCGCCCACCAGGCTCACCCCGAGTGGCGTGATCTCGATGGCGGTGTTCGCCTCAGCGCCCGACAGCCCGAACGCGGACACGTCGCCGGACGGCGTGACCGAACCACCCGCCCCAAGGGCCACCACGGCCGCGGTCATCGGCCCCAACGACCCTGCCCCGTCCGCCTCCAGCAGATGCAGACCCAGGGCCGCCGTCCCCGCCATCCCGATCAACGCCCAGCTCACGGCGGCGACCGCGCACAGCAGCACGTCCCCGAAGGGCACGCGTGCGCGGCCCGCCGCGCTCTGGACGCTCGTGGACGCGCTCATGGCAGACCCCCCGATCCGCAGCACGGCGCGGTCGCCGTGCTTGTCCCCCTCGCGTGGATTACCACTCTCCGGCCCGATTTCAACCCCGTCAATGCACACGGGGAAAGCGACCGTAGACGCTCCGCACAAGGCCCGACTTTCGGTCAGAGGGCCGAGCCTGAAATAGTTCCCCCCGATGTTCGACATCCCTAGACTCCCCATGTCGGGGGCAACTCGGGGGACAACTCAGTGGGGCATGGAGTGCCTGAACTCGTACTCGAAACAAACGGACGGACGTGGACGCTCGATCCGTCCAGGTCTTACAGGCTCGGACGCGATCCGCAGGGGGACGTCGTGTTCGACGACGCCAGGGTCTCCTGGCGGCACGCCACGGTCAGCTTCAACGGCCGCAGTTGGGTCATCGAGGACCACGGCAGCACCAACGGCACGTTCGTGCGGGGCCAGCGGATCCAGCAGTTGGAGATCGGGCCCGGCACCGCTGTGCACCTGGGCAACGCGACCGACGGACCGCTCGTGAACCTCTCCGGCAGCGCGTCCGCCGTCGCCACGCCGCAGAACCAGCCCCAGCAGCAGCCGTACGCCGCTCAGGGCGCCGGCCCCGGCTGGGCCCCGCAGACACCCGCACCGCAGGCACCCGCCCAGCAGGCTCCGCAGGCCGACTGGGAGCAGCCTCGGCAGGCCGCCCCGCACATCCCGCAGCAGCAGGGTCCGGGCGATCAGTACGCGCAGAAGGCGGCCGGTGGTGGCGCGGGGGCGCCGCCGGTCCACGGCGACCGCAGCCCGACCACGTTCCACCAGTTCTCCCTCGGCCGCGTGATGCGCATCGGCCGGGCCCTGGACAACGACCTGGTCGTCTCCGACCTGCAGGTCTCCCGGCACCACGCCGAGTTCCACGCCACGCCCGACGGCCGCATGGAGATCCGCGACCTCGGCTCGCACAACGGCACCTACGTCAACGGCCAGCCGATCGCCAAGGGCGGCTCGCAACTGCTGGGCCCCGCCGACGTCGTCGGTGTCGGCCACTCGACGTTCCGGATCGTCGGCGACCGGCTGGAGGAGTTCGTCGACACCGGTGAAGTGTCCTTCTCCGCCCGCCACCTGACCGTCACGGTCGACGGCGGCAAGCAGATCCTCAAGGACGTCTCCTTCGGCGTCCCCGAGAAGTCGCTGATCGCGGTCATCGGCCCGTCCGGTTCCGGCAAGTCCACCCTGCTCAAGGCGCTCACCGGCTACCGCCCCGCCGACCAGGGCGAGGTGCTGTACGACAACCGCAACCTCTACAAGCAGTTCGCCGAGCTGCGCCAGCGCATCGGTCTGGTCCCGCAGGACGACATCCTGCACAAGGAGCTGACCGTCAAGAAGGCCCTGAAGTACGCGGCCAAGCTGCGCTTCCCGGCGGACACCACGGCCGCCGAGCGCGAGGCCCGCATAGACGAGGTGCTGCGCGAGCTGAAGCTGGACATCCACAAGGAGAAGAAGGTCACCTCTCTCTCCGGCGGCCAGCGCAAGCGCGTCTCCGTGGCCCTGGAACTGCTGACCAAGCCGTCGCTGATCTTCCTGGACGAGCCCACCTCGGGCCTCGACCCGGGCATGGACCGCGACGTGATGCAGCTGCTGCGCGGCCTCGCCGACGACGGCCGCACGGTCCTCGTCGTCACGCACTCCGTGGCCGAGCTGGCGCTGTGCGACAAGCTGCTCGTGATGGCGCCGGGCGGTGCCGTCGCCTACTTCGGCCCGCCCGAGGAGGCGCTGAACTTCTTCGGCTACGACACCTGGGCCGACGTCTTCTCCGCCTTCGAGAACTACCGCGACTACGACTGGGCGGGCCGCTGGAAGGGCTCGCAGCATTACCAGATGTACGCTGCGGACCTCGACGCGGTCGCTCCGCAGTCCGTACAGGTTCCGCCGATGCAGGCGATGCAGCCGCCGAAGCCGCAGAACTGGATGTCGCAGTTCGTCACCCTGGTGCGCCGCTACGTCTCGGTCATCGCCTCCGACCGCGGCTTCCTCGCCCTGATGGTGATCCTGCCGGCCGTGCTCGGCGCGGTGAGTCTGCTCATCGACGCGGACCGGGGCCTGCTGCCCAACTCGCCCAACCCGCGCACCGGCCGGATCATCCCGAACGGCACCGCCACCACGGTCCTGCTGATCCTCGCGGTCGGCGCCTGCTTCGCGGGCGCTGCGAACTCCGTACGAGAACTGATCAAGGAGCGGGTCATCTACGAGCGGGAGCGCGCCACCGGCCTGTCCCGCTCGGCGTACCTGATGTCCAAGGTGTTCGTGCTCGGTGTGATCACCGTGCTGCAGGGCCTGCTGGTCGGCGTCATCGGCTTCGCCAGCCGGGAGATCCCCGAAGAGGGCCTGATCCTCGGCGGCGCCACGCTCGTCGAGCTCTCCCTGCCGATCATGGCGCTGGGCTTCACCTCGATGATGTTCGGCCTGATCATCTCCTCGCTGGTCAAGACGGCCGAGAAGACCATGCCGCTGCTGGTCATGTTCGCGATCACCCAGGTCGTGTTCACGGGCTGTCTGTTCATCCTGCACGGCTCGATCGGCGTCAACCAGTTCTCGTTCCTGATGCCGTCGCGCTGGGCGGTGGCCGCCGCGGGGGCCACGCTGGACTTCAACAAGATCAGCCCGCCGGAGACCGCCGGCGACACCGACCCGCTGTGGGACCACACCCTCGGCACCTGGCTCATGGACATGAGCGCGCTGATCGCCCTCGGCGTGATCTGCGGCTTCTTCGTGGCCCGCTTCCTGCGCCGCCACGAGCCCGAGGTCATGCGCAAGTGAGCGCCTGAGAACGTCCCGAAGGGCGGCACCCGTCAGGAGGGTGCCGCCCTTCGGCGTATCTGCTCGCGAGAGAGGTCCGCGCCGACCTCAGTACGCGCTGTTGACGTTGTCCATGGAGCCGTACTTGTCGGCCGCGTAGTTGCAGGCGGCGGTGATGTTGGCGACCGGGTCGTAGATGTTCCAGGACGTGCCCGGGACGTGGTAGGCCTCGAAGGTCGGCGGGATGACCTGCAGCAGGCCCTTCGACGGGACGCCGTTGATGGCGTTGATGTCCCAGTTGTTGATGGCGTTCGGGTTGCCCGACGACTCGCGCATGATGTTGCGCTTGATCCCGTCGTACGAGCCCGGGATGCCGTGCTTCTTCATGACGTCGAGCGACTCACGGATCCAGCCGTCGAGGTTGTTCGGGTAGGTCTTCTTGGCGGCCTTCTTCGCGGCGGCCTTCTTCAGCTTGGCCCGCTCGGCGGCTCGGCTCGCGGCCTCCTTGGCCTTGCGCTCCTGCTCGGCCTTCTTCTGCGCGGCCTCGGCGGCGGCCTTCTTGGCGGCTTCCGCGGCGGCCTTCTTCGTGGCCTCGGCCTGCTGCTTGGCGAGCTGCTGGGCCTTGATGCTGGCCGTGAGCTGGTCGGCGACGCCGGCCTCGACGCCCTTGATCTGCTGGGAGCTGATCTTCTCGGAGCTGAACGCCACCGCAGCCGCAGGAGCGGCCTCGGTCGTGGTCGTCGACGCGCTGCTGGGCACCGCCGAGAAGCCGAGGGCGGCGGCACCGAGGGTGGCGACACCGGCCATGGCGATCTTGTGGTGACGGGTCAGGGCACGACTGCGAACACGGCTGAGAATGTTCTTGGGCATGGGAGATGGACCTCTTCGAGTAGCGCGGAGGTCGCTCGCCGTCCGGTGGGGACAGAGGGTGCTTCCGGCACAAACGCCGTGGACCGAAACCCACGGCGCTGAGCGACGGGAGCAATTCTTAGCTGGCGCAAAAACGGCAGGCAAAGGTGTGACGTACGAAGCTGGGTAGTGGATCAGGGAAGGGCAAAACGGGGCAGACTGGACCGTCTGCCCCGCTCAAACCGGACGTATCCATCTCCTACGGACGTTCGTACGTGACCTGCGTCCTATGCGCGGGCTCACATCAGGCCCGCGGGAGTCTCACCGCGAGTTGCTGGCGCAATGCGCTGTGTGAGGGTCCTCGCCGGGCAGGACGAGATGCACGTCTCCGAACTCGTGCCACAGGTACCGCCCGCGCAGCGCCTCCGCGTAGCCCCGCTCGATCGCCGCCCGCCCCGCGACGGCCTCCAGCATCAGCAGATGCGAGGCCTGCGGCTGGTGCAGCCCGGTCAGCAGTCCGTCCACCGCCCGCACCCCGCGCTCCGGGGTCACCACCAGATCGGTCCACCCCGCACGCGCGCGTACGACCCCGTCGGCGCCGACCGCCGACTCCACGGCCCGTACGGCCGTGGTCCCGACCGCGATGACGCGGCCGTCTCCCGCCCGCACGGCGTTGATCAGCCGTGCCGACGCCTCCGGTACCGCGAACCGCTCCGGATACGGCGGCTCGTGCGCCTCCGTGGAGGCCACTCCCGTGTGCAGCGTGACCGGCGCGAACTGCACCCCGCGGCTCACCAGCTCCGCCACCATCCGCGCCGTGAAGGGCCGGGCCGCGCTCGGCATCTCCGCACTGCCCGCCCCGTCGGGCGACGGCAGCGCGAACACCGTCTGGTACACCGCCAGCGGCTGGTCCCGCTCGGTGTACGAGTAGCGAATGGGCCGCCCGTGCCCCCGCAGCAGCCCGAGCACGTCCGCCCCGGCCACCCGGGCCCACCACAGCCGCTCACCGCGCGCGTCCAGCGGCTCCTCGACGCTCAGCCGTACGCCCCCGGGAAGGCTCACCTCCGTCCCCGCGTGCTCGCCCGCACGCGCGCGCGTGGTGCCCCTCCCGTCGGGATCCCGCAGCTCCACCGCCCAGCGTCCGTCGTCCCCGCGCGTGGAGAAGTGCACCACCACGCGCGCGTGCCCGATCCGCCCGTCGACGGCGGCCGCCAGCGTGGGGGAGGTGTTGACCACGAGCAGATCCCCGGCCCGCAGCAGCCGCGGCAACTCCACGAACACGTGATGCGACACCTGGGTGCCGCGCGACACCAGCATCCGCACGGCGTCCCGCTCCAGCCCGGGCCCCCGCTGCTCGACCGGCACCCGCGCGGAGAGTTCCTCCGGGATCTGTCTGGGCAGCTCGTCGGGCACGCGCGCGGACGGCTCGTCCGGAACCTGCTCGGGCAGCTCGGCCGGCGCCGACGCGGAGAGTTCGTCCGGGGTCTGCCCGGGCAGCTCGTCGGGCACGCGTGCGGAGAGCTCATCAGGAACCCGCCCGGACAGCCCGTCCGGCACCCGTGCCTTCTTCCGGACGGACCCGGGCGCACTCCCGCCCGTCCGTGGGCTCATCGCCGCCCCTCCAGCAGAGCCGGGGCCCCATAGCGGCCGCTCACCGGACGCTCGTCCAGCAGCCGCAGGAAGGCCGGCACCACATCGGCCGGATCCGGCCGCGGACCGTCGTCGTCCGGTACGGCCGCCGCGTACAGGTCCGTGGCCATGTCCCCGGGATCGACCGCCCAGACCCGCAGCCCCGGCTCCTCCACGCCGAGCACCGCGACGAGCTGGTCAAGGGCCGCCTTGGACGCCCCGTAGCCGCCCCAGGTCTCGTACGCCTCGGCCGCCGCGTCCGAGCTGACGGCGATCACCGTGCCCGCCCGCGCGGCCCTCAGCAGCGGCAGCGCCTCCTGGACCAGCCCCAGCGCCGCCACCAGGTTCACCTCCAGCGCCCGCCGCAACCCCTCCAGGGGCAGCGCCTCCAGCCGTACCAGCGGCTCGGCGCCGAGCGCGCTCGCGTTGTGCACCAGCAGGTCGACACCGCCGAGCCGCCACGCCTCCGCCACCAGTGCGGACCGGTGCCGGGCGTCCGTCACGTCCCCGGGCAGGGCCGCCACGCGCGTGCCGTGCGCGGACACCGCCTCGGCCGCCTCCTTCAGGGCCTCGGCACCCCTGGCGTCGAGCACCAGGTCCCAGCCTCGCGCGGCCAGCGCCCCGGCGAGTGCCCGCCCCAGCCCCTTCGAGGCCCCTGTGATGATCGCAACCGGCATGCCATCCGTCCCCTCGTCGTCGCGCCTCCTGAACGGCGTGCCCTCAACGTAGGAACCAGCGGACACCGGCCGCCTCGGACGCGGGCCGCAAGGCACCGGGTCCCTTGGGCCTACGCCGCACTCCCGGCGACCTCGGACCTAGGCCACGCGACCTCGGTCCGGCGCCCCGCCCGGCAGCCCTGCGACCCGGGACCTGCGCCCTAGGCCCACCGGCGCAGCGGAGGCGGTCACAGGTCCGATCCGCGCTGTCACAGCCCGCCGGTACCGTGAGGACATGAGCCACGGTCCTCGGTCCGGCCTCGCCGCGGTGAGCTCCGCGTTGCTGGCCATGAGCAGGCACCTCGAGGTGCGCGACGTCCTGAAGACGATCGTCGCCTCGGCCCGCGAGCTGCTCGACGCGCAGTACGCCGCCCTCGGCGTCCCGGACGATCACGGCGGTTTCGCCCAGTTCGTGGTCGACGGCGTCAGCGACGCGCAGTGGAAGGCGATCGGCCCTCTGCCGCGCCAGCACGGCATCCTCGCCGCGATGCTCCAGGAGGCCAAGGTCGAGCGCCTTGCCGACGTGCGCAGGGACCCCCGCTTCGAGGGCTGGCCGAGCGCCCACCCCGACCTGGTCGACTTCCTGGGCCTGCCGATCCGCGACGGCGACGAGGTCATCGGGGCCCTGTTCCTGGCGAACAAGAACTGCCCGAAACCTGGCGGCGGATGCGGCTTCACGGCCGACGACGAGGAACTCCTCGGCATCCTCGCCCAGCACGCGGCGATCGCCCTCACCAACGCCCGGCTCTACGAACGCAGCCGCGAACTGACCATCGCCGAGGAACGCTCCCGGCTCGCCCACGAACTGCACGACGCCGTCAGCCAGAAGCTGTTCTCCCTCCGGCTGACCGCCCAGGCCGCCGCCCGCCTGGTGGACCGCGACCCCTCCCGCGCCAAGGGCGAACTCCAGCAGGTGGCGGCCCTGGCCGCCGAGGCCGCCGACGAACTGCGCGCCGCCGTCGTCGAGTTGCGTCCCGCGGCCCTCGACGAGGACGGCCTCGTCGCCACGCTCCGCACCCAGGTCCAGGTCCTCGACCGCGCCCACACCGCGCGCGTGACCTTCGCCGGCCGGGGCGTACGCGCCCTGCCCGCCGCCCAGGAGGAGGCCGTGCTGCGCGTCGCCCAGGAGGCCCTGCACAACGCCCTGCGGCACTCCGGCGCGGAGCACGTCGACGTCACCCTGGACCGCCACGGCTCCGGAGCCGTCCTGCGCGTCACCGACGACGGCTGCGGCTTCGACCCCCAGGCCGTCCGCCGCGCGGGACGCCACCTGGGCCTGGTCTCCATGCGGGACCGGGCGAGCGGCGTCGGCGGCAGCCTGACGGTGGAATCGGCGCCCGGCAAGGGCACCACGATCGAGATGGAGGTCCCCGGTGGCTGACGCAATCAAGGTGCTGCTCGTCGACGACCACCAGGTCGTCCGCCGGGGCCTGCGCACGTTCCTCGAGGTGCAGGACGACATAGAGGTCGTCGGCGAGGCGGCCGACGGAGCTGAAGGAGTCGACCGCGCCGAGGAGTTGAAGCCCGACGTCATCCTCATGGACGTCAAGATGCCGGGCATGGACGGCGTCGACGCGCTGCGCAGACTCCGCGAACTCGACAACCCCGCGCGCGTGCTGATCGTCACCAGCTTCACCGAACAGCGCACGGTGGTCCCGGCCCTGCGCGCGGGCGCCGCAGGCTACGTCTACAAGGACGTCGACCCCGACGCGCTCGCCGGAGCCATCCGCTCCGTCCACGCCGGGCACATCCTGCTCCAGCCCGAGGTCGCCGGCGCCCTGCTGTCCCAGGAGGAGGCCAACTCCGGCCAAGGCAGGGCCGGTTCCCTCACGGAACGGGAACGCGAGGTGCTCGGCCTGATAGCGGACGGCCGCTCCAACCGCGAGATCGCCCGCGCTCTGGTGCTCTCGGAGAAGACGGTCAAGACCCACGTCTCGAACATCCTGATGAAACTCGACCTGGCGGACCGCACCCAGGCGGCCCTGTGGGCGGTACGCCACGGTCTGACCGGCTGACATACCGGTAGTACGGCAATACGGAGCGTCCCGCTCCGCACCGAGATTCATACCGTCGTGGGAATGTCACCCACTTGGCGCACCCTTTCGCGATCTCCGCCGTTCTCCAGTGCGTGCTGCGGCGACTGCCGCGGTCATCACAAGGGAGGGAACAGAAAGTGAAGAAGCTGAAGAAGGCAGCGGCCGTGACGATGGTGGCCGGTGGCCTGCTGGCCGCGGGGGCCGGGATGGCCTCCGCCACCGAGGGCGCGCACGCCGGCGGCTCGACCGCGGGTTCGCCGGGCGTCGCCTCGGGCAACCTCGTCCAGGTCCCGGTGGACGTCCCGGTCAACGTATCCGGCAACAGCGTCAATGTCGTGGGCGTGATGAACCCGGCCTACGGCAACCACGCCGTCAACCACTGACACCACCTCCGTCCCCGAGCCGGAGGTGACGACCGGCCTCCCGGGTTCCCGGGAGGCCGGTCAGGCGCATCGGCCGACAAGCCACGCCCGACGCCAGGCCCCGACGCCAGGCCGATCGGCCCGGGTGGCACGGCACGCGCGACGCCAGGCCGATCGGCCCGGGTGGCACGGCACGCGGGTGCGGCACCCCGGGCGGCCGCACCCGTGATCCCCGAAGCTGTACGACCACGCCAGGGTCGACGGCGCTCACCGGCTGCTTCTGGCGGGTGACGAACCCGCCGGTCCAGCGGCGCAGCAGCTGGGCATGTGTGCCGCTGGATCGGCACGGGTGGGCACGGCACCCGCACCGCCGGACAACGCGACCCACCGCGCCCGGGCAGCAACGGCGAGCACCCAACCGCCCCCGGGCACCAACCCGAGCACCCGCCCACAAACGGTCAGCGAACGCCCCGCTCCCGCTCCTCCACAACGGAGTTGTACGCGGCGACCTGCGCCCGCCGAGCCGTCCGCTCCACCGGCCGCAACGCCTCCCGCCGCGCCGCCATCTCGGAGGCGCTCACCGCACCCCCGTGCCCGTTCTCCGTGGCCAGCGCGATCAGCGCCCCCACCCGCCGAGCCAGCTCCAGCACCCGCACCGCCCGCGGCGGATACCCCGGCGCCAGCACCTCCCGCCCCGGCTCGGCCCGCGCCCGGTACGCGTCGATCGCCGCCTCCGCCACCGGCCCCGACCCGGCCACGTCCAGACGGGTCAGCACCTCGGTCGCCTCCCGCAGCGCCTCCGCCAGCTCCCGCTCGGCCTCACCCAGGGACGGCACATCAGCCGGCGGCGCCTCCCGCACCGGCAGGCAGTGCCACACCACCTCGACATGCACATCGCCCTCGGGCCCGGCCTCGTACACCTCCGGCACCAGCCCGAACGCCGTGCCATAACAGACGACGGCCTCCTCCGCGTCCAGCGCCCGCGCGTTGAACTCCGGCGGCCCGCTCAGCCCCAGCGGATGCCCCGGCGCGGGCAGCGCGACCCGCAGCCCGGTCGTCCCGAGCGTCCGCAGCCGCCCCAGCGCCAGCGTGAGACCGACCGGTCCGGACTCCCCGGGCAGCCCCTCCACCCGGTGCACCGCGTCCTCACCGACGATCGCGACCACAGCGTCATCAGGTGAGACAAGTCCGGCCAAAAGGGCATTTCCCCAAGCGGCGAGGAGCCCAGAGCGTGGTTCCGTGAGCATGCCCCCAGCCTAAGGACCGGACCGATGGAATGGATGAGCCGACCGGTGGCGTAGATTTCGTTGAGGGCTGCGCCCACCGGCGCGGCGGACCGAGCCACAGGCGTACGCGACAGCCGAGACCGGCCACACTGCAAGGGGAGACAACGCGCTCATGAGCGATGTTCTGGAACTTCAGGACGTATCCGTCATCCGTGAGGGCCGAGCGCTGGTGGACCAGGTCTCCTGGTCGGTCAAGGAGGGCGAACGCTGGGTCATCCTCGGCCCCAACGGCGCCGGCAAGACCACCCTTCTCAACCTCGCGTCCACCTACCTCTTCCCCAGCAAGGGCACCGCGTCCATCCTCGGCGAGACCCTCGGCAAGCCCGGCAGCGACGTGTTCGAGCTGCGCCCCCGCATCGGCGTGGCCGGCATCGCCCTGGCCGACAAGCTCCCCAAGCGCCAGACCGTCCTGCAGACGGTACTGACCGCCGCGTACGGCATGACCGCCACCTGGCACGAGGACTACGAGGAGATCGACGAGCAGCGCGCCCGCGCCTTCCTCGACCGCCTCGGCATGAGCGAGTACCTGGAGCGCAAGTTCGGCACCCTCTCCGAGGGCGAGCGCAAGCGCACCCTCATCGCCCGCGCCCTGATGACCGACCCCGAGCTGCTGCTTCTCGACGAGCCCGCCGCCGGCCTCGACCTCGGCGGCCGCGAGGACCTCGTCCGCCGCCTCGGCCGTCTCGCCCGCGACCCCATCGCCCCCTCGATGATCATGGTCACGCACCACGTCGAGGAGATCCCCCCGGGCTTCACCCACGTCCTGATGATCCGGCAGGGCAAGGTCCTCACCGCAGGTCCGCTGGAGCTCGAACTCACCTCCCGCAACCTCTCCCTCTGCTTCGGCCTCCCGCTCGTGGTCGAGCAGGTTGGCGACCGCTGGACCGCGCAGGGCCTCCCGCTGTCCTGAGCCGGCCCGGCACGACCCAAAACCCCGGGTAAGAACGGCATTTCAAACTGATCGGCGCCCTGTCGGCGACAGGGCTCGCGGTCCTACCATGACCATGTGGAAATCGACGCATGGGTGTGGTGGCTGATCGGCGCGGCGGCGCTCGGCATCGGGCTCGTGATCACGGCGATGCCCGAACTCGGCATGCTCGCGGTGGGCGCCGTCGCGGCCGCGGTGGTCTCCGGCCTCTTCGGCGGCGGTGCCGTCGTCCAGGTCGTGACCTTCGTCGTCGTCTCGACCGCCCTCATCGCCGTCGTACGGCCCATCGCGAACAGACATCGCCAGCGCCCCCAACTCGCCACCGGCGTAGACGCATTGAAGGGCAGGCAGGCCGTCGTACTGGAGCGCGTCGACGGCTCCGGCGGCCGCATCAAGCTCGCCGGAGAGGTCTGGTCGGCACGCGCCCTCGACACCGACCGCGCCTACGAAGTGGGCCAGCAGGTGGACGTCGTGGACATCGAGGGAGCCACGGCGATCGTCATGTGACCTCGTACGTCTCAACTGGGCGGAACCGCCCACGAGGTTCACGACGGTCTGTCAGACTCGACGAGCAAGATCTTCTACAGCAAGATCTTCATCAGACATAAGATCTGCCGAGGCGCCGAGGCGGAGAAGGGTACGGGGAGTCGACGATGGAACCGGTCATCATCGTCCTGATCATTCTGGTGGTGTTGGTCTTCATCGCCCTGATCAAGACGATCCAAGTCATCCCACAGGCCAGCGCCGCGATCGTCGAGCGCTTCGGCCGCTACACGCGGACGCTGAACGCGGGCCTGAACATCGTCGTCCCGTTCATCGACACCATCCGCAACCGCATCGACCTGCGCGAACAGGTCGTCCCGTTCCCGCCGCAGCCGGTGATCACCCAGGACAACCTGGTCGTCAACATCGACACGGTCATCTACTACCAGGTCACCGACGCGCGGGCCGCGACGTACGAGGTCGCCAGCTACATCCAGGCGATCGAGCAGCTCACCGTCACCACGCTGCGCAACATCATCGGCGGCATGGACCTGGAGCGCACCCTGACCTCCCGCGAGGAGATCAACGCGGCCCTGCGCGGCGTCCTCGACGAGGCCACCGGCAAGTGGGGCATCCGCGTCAACCGCGTCGAGCTCAAGGCGATCGAACCGCCCACCTCCATCCAGGACTCGATGGAGAAGCAGATGCGCGCCGACCGTGACAAGCGCGCCGCGATCCTCCAGGCCGAAGGTGTCCGGCAGTCCGAAATCCTGCGCGCCGAGGGCGAGAAGCAGTCCCAGATCCTGCGCGCCGAAGGTGAGGCCAAGGCAGCCGCCCTGCGCGCAGAGGGCGAGGCCCAGGCCATCCGCACGGTCTTCGAGTCCATCCACGCCGGCGACCCCGACCAGAAGCTGCTCTCCTACCAGTACCTCCAGATGCTCCCGAAGATCGCCGAAGGCGACGCCAACAAGCTCTGGATCGTCCCCAGCGAGATCGGCGACGCGCTCAAGGGCCTGTCCGGCGCCATCGGCAACTTCGGCCCGATGGGCGGCGGTTCGGGCGGCGGTGGAGCCAACGGCTCCTCCGGCAACGGCACCACGGAACGCCGCGAAAAGCCGTCGATCGACTGACATGCCCTGACAACGCGGTTCCCCGCAGCCACCGGAGGGGCGCGGGGAACCGCGCGACAACCGCACACCACTCGCAGCCGCAGGACGGCCGAACGGGGGGGCAGACGCTAGGCGGCGTTCAGGCTCAGCCAGTCCGGCAGAGCCGCAAAATCGTCCGACGCCAGCGCGAGCAACATCGCATCGGCCGGAGTCGGCTCGAACGGCTGCCGCAGCAACGCCATGCCGGCCTCCTCCGGAGTCCGGTTCGCCTTACGGTGATTGTCCTCCGCACACGCGGCCACCGTGTTCAGCCACGTGTCCTGCCCACCCTTCGACCTCGGCACCACATGGTCCACGGTCGTCGCCCGCCTGCCGCAGTACGCGCACCGGTGCCGGTCGCGGACCAGCACACCCCGCCTGGACCACGGCGCTTGTCTTCGAAAGGGCACCCGTACGTACTGGCAGAGCCTGATCACACGGGGCGCCGGTATGTCGACCGCGGCTCCACGCATCCGCAGTTCGGGATGGGCCTGCTCGACGACGGCCTTGTCCTGCAGCACCAGAACGACGGCTCGGTTCAGCGTCACCGTCGACAGCGGCTCGAAGCTCGCGTTCAGTACCAGCGTGTCCCGCATACCAGCCCACCTCCCGTGTGCCCTGGCCCACCCCTCGGCGGGCTGGGATCAACTCTGGCCGGGCACGCCGGGATGGACAACGCAATATCTGCTGCTCCCACGGGGGGTGACCCCCGCGACCCCCGGCAACAAAAATGCCCGCCTCTGATCAATTCCAAGACCAGAGGCGGGCAAACGTTCCGTGAACCCTGGGATCACCCCAGAGGCCCACTCAGCTTTCGGCGAGCACCTCGTACTCACCGATCAGCTGCGCCCGCGCGATCGTGTGGAACCGCAGGTTGAAGCCGACCACAGCAGGCGTGGCGTCCGCGTCCGGACCGAGCTTGTCCTGGTCCACGGCGTACACCGTGAACACGTACCGGTGCGGCCCGTCCCCGGGCGGCGGCGCGGCACCGCCGAAGTCCTTGCTGCCGTAGTCGTTGCGCACCTGGACGGCGCCCTCCGGCAGCCCCTCGAACTTGCCGCTGCCCGCGCCCGCCGGCAGCTCCGTCACCGAGGCCGGGATGTCGAACACCACCCAGTGCCAGAAGCCGCTGCCGGTTGGGGCGTCGGGGTCGTAGCAGGTCACGGCGAAGCTCTTGGTCTCGTCCGGGAAACCCTCCCACCGCAGCTGCGGCGAGGTGTTGCCCTTCGCGTAGACCTGAGCGTCCTTGAGCGTCACACCCTCCTCGACGTCCTCACTCGTCACCGTGAACGACGGCACGGGCGGGTGGAAGTCGTGGGGGAGCGGCCGCCGCTTGAGCTCGGTCACCTCGGTACCTCCTGATCGGTTCCTTGCGGGGGACTCGAGCCTAGAACCAGTTGCGCTTGCTGCCGACTTCGGCCAGCCACTGGTTCAGGTACGCAGCCCAATCAGTCCCCTGGTAGTCGTTCAGCCCCACGTGGAACGACCGGAAGGTGTCACTGCCCTCGCCGAACAGCCCCGGCTTCTTGTCCATCTCCAGTACGACGTCCATCGCGTGCTCGTCCGCGACGAAGCTCAGCTCGACCTGGTTCAGCCCCCGGTACTGCTGCGGCGGGAAGAACTCGATCTCCTGGTAGAAGGGCAGCTTCTGCCGCGTGCCCCGGATGACGCCGCGCTCCATGTCCGCGTTCTTGAACCGGAAGCCCAGCTGGATGAACGCGTCCAGGATCGCCTTCTGCGCCGGCAGCGGGTGCACGTTCACCGGGTCCAGGTCGGTGGAGTCCACGGCGCGCGCGATCGCCAGCTCCGTCGACACCCCGATGTTCATCCCGCGCAGCGGCTGCCCGTCGATCATGGTGATCGGCGTCTCCCACGGGATGTCCAGGGTGAACGGCACCGCGTGCACCGCGTTCGGCTGCAGCGTGAAGGCACCACCGAGCTGCACCTTGGTGAACTCGATGTCCTGCTTGACCTCCTGGTCGCCGCTCTCGACCTCGACCCGGGCCTGCAGACCGACCGACAGACCCTGGATCTCCTGCTCCACGGACCCGCCCTGGATCCGCACCTCGCCCTGGACGACACCACCCGGCACGACATTGCTCTCGGTCAGCACCGTCTCGACCGAGGCCCCACCGGCCCCCAGACTCGCGAGCAGCTTCTTGAACGCCATGACTCTCCCTATGTGTGGACCCGTACGTCGGAACCCTTGATCCCTACAAACGCGATCCGGCCGTGGCCGGTTCCGTGCCCCACCCTGGCAAGCCGAGCGCCCTCCGGCCACCCCGCCGCGCCACCGGTCTCCAGTACCCTCGGACGGCATGATCGCGACCCCTGACCGTACGCCCCTGCCCAGGGAGTTCTTCGACCGGCCCGTCCTCGACGTCGCCCCCGACCTCCTTGGCCGCATCCTCGTACGCACCACCCCGGACGGTCCGATCGCCCTGCGCCTGACCGAGGTCGAGGCCTACGACGGTCCGAACGACCCCGGCTCCCACGCCTACCGCGGCCGCACGGCCCGCAACGAGGTGATGTTCGGTCCGCCCGGGCACGTCTACGTCTACTTCACCTACGGCATGTGGTTCTGCATGAACCTGGTGTGCGGACCCGAGGGCAGGGCGAGCGCGGTCCTGCTGCGCGCCGGCGAGATCATCGAGGGCGCCGAGCTGGCCCGCACCCGTCGACTCTCGGCCCGCAACGACAAGGAACTGGCCAAAGGCCCCGCCCGTCTGGCGACCGCCCTCGGCGTGGACCGCTCCCTCGACGGCACGGACGCCTGCGCTTCCGGTGATACCCCTCTCCGCATCCTCGCGGGGACCCCCGTGCCCTCCGACCAGGTACGCAACGGCCCGCGCACCGGTGTGGCCGGCGAAGGAGGCAACGGAGACGCACACCCCTGGCGCTTCTGGATCGCCAACGACCCGACGGTGAGCCCCTATCGGGCCCACGTCCCGAGGCGCCGCCGAAGTTGACGCGCCCCCGGAAGGTGCGTAACGTAGCCCGAGCCGCTGAACCGGGTACTGCGATCGTCAGCAGCCGGAGCGGCCAAACCACTACCTACGATCACCCCTCAGCGGGGTCGATTCCGGCGTGCCCGCATGCCTGAATTCGAATCCGCGGAGCCCGATTATGAATCGGGCGGGGGAATCGGCTAGCGTAGTGAATGTCGAAAGGCCGACGGGCAAAAGCCCGAGCCCCACGACAATCCCGCTGACCGGGAATCGGGTCCGAGAGGATCTGATAGAGTCGGAAACACCGAAGGGAAGCGCCTGGAGGAAAGCCCGAGAGGGTGAGTACGAAGGAAGCGTCCGTTCCTTGAGAACTCAACAGCGTGCCAAAAGTCAACGCCAGATATGTTGATACCCCGTCTCCGGCCATT